>JBLIOB010000006.1:0-39793 GCA_047639575.1 Parvicellaceae bacterium | reverse complement strand
GGATCTTCTAATTCTACTGGTGCTGCCACTCCTCTTGGTGGTCCGTACACTGATGAAGGTGATAGAGAAGGTGATTGGTGTTCTGACACAAATCCTCATGCTACAAATGTTTATGATTGTACAAATCTTACAGGAACAAACGAGGCGTGTCATTTAGTTGCTCCGACTAACCCACCGGTAGATAATCATATGTCTTACTCCTTCTGTTCTACGACATTTACAGATCAACAATCGAGGAGATCGCATTGTATGATTGATTCTTATCTCGCCTCTTGGACTTCTTATGGTGGAGGAATTTGTGGTACGCAACCACCAGTGGCAGAGTTTATTGCAAGTCCTACAACTTGGAACTCTCCATTAATAGCAAATTTTACAGATTTATCTGCTCCTACTTCAATCATTGATTCTGTTGTATGGATCTTTGATGTTGCTGCAAGTAACTCGGTAACTTGTGCCGGTTGTACTGGAACAAATGCAAGATGGGCTCAAGACTTAACTGCAGTAACAACTGCGTCAACTCCGCCTACTGTAACATATACGAACACTGGTTTATATACTGTTACATTAACCGTGTATAGTACCAATGGAAATGACACTGAAACAAAGACCGACTACATTGAAGTATTAACTCCGGCTGGAGATTGCGATACTTTAACCACTCAGTGGGAAACGCCTACGCCAACAGTAATTACTTACGGCTTTGGTGGCGGATGGATATCAGGTGTCCCGGACCCGATCAACATGGTACTTCCTACCGATCCGAAAGGAATCTATGAACGTTATTTCACACCTTCTCCAGGTGTAACAGAAGTTGGAGCAGTTCGTGTGGGATTAGGCTCTTTACGAGATGATGACGATGACATGGTGTTCCAAGTTGTCCTTTATGATGATGACGGTGCAGGAGCACCAGGAGTTGTTGTCGGTGGAATCGGAGGAATTTCTCCAACTGCTTTGGGAGTTCCTGGTCCTGGGTTTTACAATGAATTTTGGATTCCTTTTAATGCTGCCCTTGTTCCTACCACTGGAACTTTCCATGTTGGAGTTGAGATATTTTCTGGAGGTGATGCAACAGATACACTCGTTGTTATGACTTCTTGCTTGGGCCCTACAGTCTGTGCAATAGCTCAGGGCGAAGCTGACGGATCAAATCATATTTGGACCACAGGATATGGTTATGAAAACTTTTTGACAGTCTATGGAGCTGATTTTGATATAGATATCATACCTATGTTAGGTCCATGGAAACCGTTACCGGTTATTACTGGGTTCACGGAAAACGTAGTATGTGACACAACTTATGTAACGCTTTCTGATACAGCTTTTTATTCAGACCCTGTAAGTTGGTCATTCACATTTGCCTCCGATGGGGCAGTGCTAAATTACACTATTGATCCTGGAACTATTAACAGAACTTACACATCTGCGGGTCCTGACACAGTAACGATAATTGCGGTCAATTCTTGTGGAAGAGCAGATACGACATCATGGGTTATTAATTATAACTTCATGACTACTCCTGATGCTGATTTCATCAAAGATTTACCTAATCCAGTTTGTGCCGGAGCTTTAGCAACGTTTACTGCTAACACGGCTGGTTATTCAACCTATGATTGGGATTTCGGTGACGGGACGACTTTAACTGGCTCTAGTAGTGAAACGCATACCTATGCGCTTCCTGGTTTATATTACACAACTTTGACAGTCACCTCTCCAGGCTATCAGCCAAGCGACACTACCTTTCTAGAAAATTTTGAAGGTGGTATTCCAGGTACTTGGACTACTCTTGACAACAATGGATCTGTAGGTAATGCTGGAGCAATATTTGACGGAAGTAACGCAACAGCTTGGGTTGATATTGATCTTGATGCCGCAGGTGACATAGAGGCTTGGTCTACTGGTTGGAACAATCCTACCACCACACCTTCTGATGATTGGTTAATTTCTCCAAACATTGCTATCGCAGCAGGTAATTCATTGGCATGGGATGGTGAATCATTTTACGCTCTGTTTCCAGATGCCTATGAAGTGTACGTTGTCGCAGGAGGTGCTTCTTCTGTTGCTAATTGTCTTTCTGGACAATTGGTATATTCTACTGGCGGTGAAAATGCATTTACAACACAACACGTTGTGGACTTACCATCTTATGGATTTACTGGTGGCAATATCAAGGTGTGCTACAGAAACAATTCTGGAGGAGATCAAGGATATTTAGCAATTGATAATGTAAGAGTTGGTACAACCGGTACAGGATGTTCTAACACAGAGCAAAAATTGGATTTTGTTGAAGTGGTAGACTGCTCAACTACACCGCCAGTTGCTGATGGAGTTGCCGATGTTGTCTCTGGTTGCGGTCCTTTAACCGTTACCTATACCGATGCTTCTACAAATACTCCGACCAGTTGGGTATGGAATTTTGGAGACGCGACCTTCTCTACTGCACAAAACCCTGGAGCTCACGTTTACACAGCACCAGGAACATATTTCGTGAGTTTACAAGCCTGTAACGCAGGTGGTTGTACAACCGAGAACTTTACCGTAACTGTTTTAGGCTTAACGGAAGATGCTACATACACCTATAGTAGCATTGCTGAATGCCAGTCCGGAACCGATATGACCGCTACGGTTACTGGGACTTTAGGAGGAACATTTACTTCAATACCAGCTGTAGGGATGAGCCTAAATGCTGCTACTGGTTTGGTAGATGTTTCAGCTACAACACCAGGATCTTATAATATTACTTACACTACTTCAGGGGGACCTTGTGCAGCAACAAGCATGATCACTGTAACTATAAGTGCTGATCAAAATGCCGCATTTAGTTATGCTTCTGCGACATATTGTCAAGGTGGTATTGACCCAACTCCTACTATAACCGGAACCGCAGGTGGTACGTTCAATGCTCTTCCTGCAGGACTAAGCTTAACCGCTGGTACTGGTGCTGTTGATCTTTCAACTTCTACTCCAGGAGCTTATACAATTACATATACAACCGCTGGACCTTGTGCCGCTAATTCAAATGTTGCCTTTACTGTAACTGCTGATGAAGACCCTACATACGGGTATAGCAGTACAACGGAATGTCAGTCTGGAACTGATATGACTGCAACTATTACGGGTACAGCTGGAGGAACATTTACTTCTGCTCCGGCAGGATTAAGTATAAATGGAACAACTGGACTTGTTGATGTTTCGGCTTCAACTGCTGGAGTTTATACAGTTACTTATACTACCCCTGGTACTTGTGTAGCAACTTCAAATATTGTAGTTACAATAAGCGCGGATGAAGATGCATCGTTTACTTTAAGTTCAGCTAATGAATGTCAAAGTGGAACAGATGTTACTGCAACGATCACTGGAACAGGTGGTGGAGCATTAGCATTTACTTCTGCCCCAGCTGGATTATCAATCAACGGTGTAACTGGTGCAATTGATGTGTCAGCTTCAGCTCCAGGAGCATACACGGTAACTTACACTACAGGTGGAGCTTGTTCTGCAAACACTAATCAAGCAATTACAATAGTTGCTGATGAAGATCCTACCTATACATATAGCTCAGTTACAGAATGTCAAAGTGGTACAGATATGACCGCCACGATTACTGGAACTGTAGGTGGTACATTTACTTCCGCTCCGGCTGGATTATCTATTAATGGTGCAACTGGACTAGTTGATGTTTCGGCTTCAGCTGCAGGGGTTTATACAGTTACCTATACTACTCAGGGTACTTGTTCTGCTACTTCAAATGTTGTAGTTACAATTAATGTAGATGAAGATGCCTCATTTACTTTAAGTTCGGCTAACGAATGTCAAAATGGTACTGATGTAACAGCAACTATTACTGGAACTGCTGCGGGTGCATTTACTGCGGCTCCGGCTGGGTTATCAATCAATGGTACGACTGGCGCAATTGATGTGTCAGCGTCTTCTCCTGGTGTTTATACAGTTACGTATACTACCCTTGGTGCTTGTTCAGTTAATTCAAATCAGCCAATTACGATTGTTATTGACGAAGACGCAACTTATTCGTTTAGTACAACAACTGAATGTCAAGGCGGAACAGATATGACTGCTACGATTACTGGAACTGGTGGTGGTACATTTACTGGCGCTCCTGCTGGATTATCGATTAATGCAGGAACCGGTTTAATTGACGTGTCTGCATCTACAGCCGGTGTGTATACAGTAACGTATACCACTCCTGGAACATGTACGGCTAATTCAAACATTATAGTAACGATTAACACGGATGAAGATGCGAGTTTCTCTTACTCTGCAGGAACGTATTGTGTAACAGGCGCAGACCCTTTAGCAACGATTACTGGTACAGGTGGTGGTGTATTCACCGCTACTGGTGGTTTAACAATTAATCCAGGAACTGGACTAATTGACCTAGACGTTCCCGGTGTTGGTTCATACACTGTGACCTATACAACTGTTGGAGCTTGTCCTGCAAATTCAAATTTTGCGGTCAACATAACAACGGCACCTTTAGCAACCTTTAGCTACACTGGATCTCCATATTGTGAAAACGGAGGAACAGCTTCAGTTACATTTGGAGCTGGTGCAAGTGGCGGAACATTTACCGCACTGCCAGCTGGATTGACCTTAAATGCTGGAACAGGAGATATCGATTTAAACACTTCGACTCCTGGTACCTATACAGTGACTAATGACATTGCGGCAGCCGGTGGATGTGCAGCAGCAAATGCCAACACGATAGTAACGATTGATCCTGCAGAGGATGCGTCATATACATATAGTTCAACTTCAGAATGTCAGTCTGGTACAGACTTAACAGTAACGATAACTGGAACAGCAGGAGGAACATTTACCGCAGCACCAGCAGGTTTATCATTAACCGCTGGTACTGGAGCAATTGACGTTTCTGCCTCAACGCCTGGTGTTTATACCGTAACTTATACAACTGCAGGTACTTGTTCAGACTTCCTTGCTATCGTGGTAACGATACTTACAGATGAAGATGCAACATACACGTACAGTTCAACAACTGAATGTCAATCAGGTACTGATATGACTGCAACGGTAACTGGAACTGGTGGAGGAACGTTTACAGCCACGCCAGCTGGATTATCAATTAACGGTACAACTGGAGCAATTGATGTTTCAGCTTCTACGGCAGGAGTATACAACGTTACTTATACAACTCCTGGAACTTGCAGTGCAGCTCTGATTATCGCAGTTACTATTGACGCTGATGAGGATGCAACTTATACATTAAGTTCTGCAGCGGAATGCCAATCAGGAACGGATATAACAGCAACTATTTCTGGAACTGGATCTGGAGTATTTACTTCTGCACCAGCTGGATTGTCAATAAACGGTGCAACTGGATTGATTGATGTGTCTGCTTCCACTCCTGGTGTATATACTGTTACGTATACTACTCCTGGAACATGCAGTGCATTTTTAGATTTGGTAGTTACTATTACAGCTGTTGAAGATGCAACGTATACTTATAGTTCAACTACCGAATGTCAATCTGGAACAGATATGGCAGTAACAATTACTGGAACAGTTGGTGGAACATTTACTTCTGCGCCAGCAGGTTTATCAGTTAATGCATCAACAGGATTAGTTGATGTGTCTGCTTCAACGGCAGGAGTGTACAACGTTACATACACAACTCCAGGTGCTTGTTCGGCAAATTCAGTTATTGCGGTTACGATAAACGCAGATGATGATGCTTCCTTTAGTTATTCAGCAGGAACGTTCTGCGTGTCAGGAACTGATCCATTAGCAACCATAACTGGAACCGCTGGTGGTACATTTACAGCTACAGGTGGATTAACAATTAATTCTTCAACAGGATTAATTGATTTAAATGTCTCTGGTGTTGGTGCATACACTGTGACTTATACAACAGGCGGTGTTTGTCCGGCAAGTTCAAATGCAGCGGTAAATATTACTCTTGCTCCAGATGCAACGTTTAGCTATACAGGCTCTCCTTATTGTGAAAATGGCGGTACTGCTTCTGTTACTTACGGTGCAGGCGCAAGCGCAGGTGTATTCTCGATTCTTCCAGCTGGAGGCGGACTGAATACTTCTACTGGTGATATTGATTTATCCCTACTTGCTCCTGGTGTATATACGGTATCAAACGATATTGTTGCTTCAGGTGGATGTTCAGCTGCTAATGATGCGGCATCAATTACCGTGACTGCTTTAGATGATGCTGGATTTAGTTATGCTTCTGCTAATTACTGCCAATCAGATACTGATCCGGTTCCAACAATTAATCTTGCCGGTGGTGCATTTACTTCTGCGCCTGCTGGTCTCGTGATCAATGGTGCAACTGGAGACGTTGATGTATCAGCCTCAACAGTTGGTGTATATACTGTAACCTATACAACAGCAGGTACTTGTCCAAATTCATCAAATGCTTCGATTACGATCAATGCAGATGATGATGCTACTTATACTTTCAGTAGTATTTTAGAATGCCAATCTGGAACAGATATAACCGCAACTATAACAGGAACTGCCGGAGGTACATTTGCCGGTGTTCCAGCCGGAATATCGTTGAATGGTACAACAGGAGATATAGATGTGTCAGCTTCAACTGCCGGTGTTTATACAGTGACTTATACTACTGGCGGTGTTTGCCCAACAGCTTTAGCAATTGTTGTTACGATTACTGCAGATGATGATGCAAGTTTTAACTATTCTTCATCTTCATATTGTCAAGCAACCACGGATCCTGCTCCGTTTATAACTGGTACTGCTGGTGGAACATTTACTTCCACTCCTGCTGGACTAATTATTAATGCGACAACAGGAGAGGTCGATTTGTCAGCTTCCACACTTGGTTCATATACTATAACTTATACAACTGCTGGTGCATGTCCTCAATCAACGAACGTTACTCTTGATGTAACATCGATAGATGACCCATCGTTCAGTTATACTGCTGGAACTAGCTATTGTGCGGGAGCATCAAATCCAATTCCAACTGTCACTGGTACAACTGGAGGAACATATTCAGCAACTCCAGCGGGAATGATTATTAATGCAGCTACAGGAATTATTGATCTTACAGGATCTACTGCAGGAACGTACAACGTTATGTATACAACAGGCGGTGCATGTTCTGCAGATTCAACAATTGCAATTACTATCAATGCTACTCCTAGTTTAGATGTGATAGCTGATGTATTAACATGTGGATCATTTACTTTACCGGTAATTACTGGAACGGATCTTAGTGGTAATGAATCTTACTATGACGGAGCTGGAGCAACAGGAACTGCATTTGCAGCTGGAGCTGTTATATCGACAAGTACAACGTTGTTTGTTTTTGATTCGGCTGGAACGTGTAATGATGAAACATCATTCATTATAACAATTGACACTGCGCCAAGTACAGCAAATGCTGGAACAGATGCTACAATTTGCGATGATATATTAACTCAGACTTTAGGTGCTAATGCAGCGACTTCAGGAACTGGAGTATGGACAACAGGAACTGGTTCTGGAACATTTGTAGATAATTTAGATCCTGTGACTAATGTGTCAGCAATGACATTAGGTGCAAATGAATACATCTGGACGATTTCAAATGGAAGTTGCCCAGCGTCTTCAGACACGGTTGTGATCACTTCAGAATCTTGTGATTCAGTTATAACAATATCCATTCCTTCAGGATTTACCCCTGATGGAAATGACATCACTAATGCAACATGGGAGATTGCAGGTTTAGACACATATTCTAGTTGCGAGGTGATGATCTTTAATAAGTGGGGGAATGAAATATTTACCTCCACCGGTTATCCGATTCCATGGGATGGAACCTATAACAATAAAGCATTACCAGTTGGAGCTTATTACTATGTTATCAAGCTTAACGATGCGGTAGGAACTACGCCTTACAAAGGAACAGTAACAATCATTAAATAATAAGGAGGACTTGAATATGAAAACTTTGAAAATCACTTTAGCCTTAGGTTTGTTAATTACAGTTTCTTCGGCATCAGCACAACAACTTGGACAGTACAGCCAATATTTAAATAATCAATTTATCATCAACCCAGCTGCGGCAGGAGAGCATGAATATTTTGATATTGACCTAAGTTTTAGACAACAGTGGGTTGGATTTGATAATGCGCCTCAGAACTATTACCTGAGTGGACATACTCGGCTTGGTAAAAAACCAATAACGATATCAAATCCATCATTGAGAACTAGTCATCCTGATGACGTAATTACCTCATCTACAACTGGCTCTACAGGTGGTCTTAAACATGGAGTCGGAGGTATACTTGCTGCTGACAACTATGGACCTTTTAAGAGAATCAGCTTTAGTGGCGCATATGCAGCTCATATCCCTATAGGAGATAAATTGCATTTGAGCGTTGGGGCTAACATTGGGTTTGCAAACATGAACTTTGACGAAACACAAATTTCACTAGCAACATCTACAGATGCGACATTTGATCAGTTCACGGCTTCAAACCAGAACATCAATTTTATTGATGTAAATCTTGGCACATATTTATATTCAGAAAAATTCTTTCTTGGATACTCCTCGAATCAATTACTTCAAAATTCAATTTATTTCGGAGGAACTCCTGCAGAAGGTAAATTGAACGTTCATCATTTTATCTCAGGGGGAGTTAATTTTGATCTCTCAGATAAATTAGTCTTGACTCCTGGTGTTCTTATAAAGTATATGAACCCTGCCCCTCTTTCATTTGACTTTACGGCAAAGTTAACGTTCGATGAAAAGTATTTCGGAGGATTATCATACAGACATGGAGATGCGGTTATTGTAATGCTTGGCGCTTACATTAACAACATGATCAAATTTGGGTATACTTATGACTTTACGTTGTCAGGTTTGAGTGATCACAATTCTGGCGGACATGAAATACTTCTTGGAATTATGCTTAACAAAGCGAAATAAACAATCTTACCAATACAATAGAGTTTCGATTCAACTAACCACAAATAAAAGCGATGCTTAAAAAGCCACTAATTATTGCCTTAGCCTTAACATCATCTATTGCCTTACGGGCACAGACGACTGTAGAATTTAAAGACATAGTAAAATTATCTGAGGACATTAATTCTGACGCAGAGGAAATCATGCCTCTTGTATCTAATGATGGAAATGAATTCTATTTCGTTAGAGCTAATTTCAAGGGAAATGTTGGCGGGGAAAAAACAGGTCATGATATTTGGAAATCTGATCGTAAAAACCAAACGTCATTTGAATCAACCAATAATAAGCTAAAGGGGTTAAATAATTCTGGGAATAACGCAGTAGTTGGAATATCTTCAAATAACAATGAACTTTATGTGCTAAACGCCTATAAAAAGGAAACAGATACGCATCATGGTATTGCCATGAGCACCAAATCATCTGGTAAATGGGGAGATCCGGAATATGTTGAAATTCCCGGAATGAATCACAACAGCGATTTCTTTGGATACTATGTGAATCCAACTGGAACCGTAATGCTGATTTCGATGCACGGAGCTGATTCGAAAGGAAAGGAAGATATTTATGTCTCTACAAAATCTGGAAGTGCGTGGAGTAAACCTTTTCATTTAGGAGATAATGTTAACTCTAGCGGCTTTGAAATGTCTCCATATTTATCCCACGATGAAAAAAGATTATACTTTTCATCTGATGGACATGGTGGACAGGGCAGCGCTGATATTTTCTATTGTGAAAAACTAGGAGATGACTGGAACAATTGGAGCGACCCAATTAATCTTGGAGCAGAAGTAAACTCTGACGCTTTTGATGCTTACTTTGTTGAAGGACCAGACAGCATCGGATATTTTTCAAGCAATCGAGGTGAAATTAATAGTGACATCTACTCTATCACGGTTAAAATAAGTGAG
Source organism: Parvicellaceae bacterium (assembly GCA_047639575.1). Classification (GTDB taxonomy): domain Bacteria; phylum Bacteroidota; class Bacteroidia; order Flavobacteriales_D; family Parvicellaceae; genus JBLIOB01. The sequence continues at coordinate 29,926 of JBLIOB010000006.1, read as the reverse complement.
GTTTTAGCAATTGTAGAAGAGCCCATTGAGGAACCAATTGAAGTATTAGAGCCAGTTGAAGAACCGGTTGAGGTTGCGCCTAAGGCCATTCCGACTATTAGCAACATCTATTTTGATAATAATCGATTCTTTATTCGTGCAGATGCAAAAGGTGAATTAGATAAACTTGCAGCCACTATGACTGAAATGCCTGAGTTAAAAGTTGCTATACATGGACATGCTGATAATACGCATCACTCTACCACAAACATGAGTCTTTCTAAAAATCGAGCAAAACAAGCTCGAAAGTATCTAATAGACAAAGGAATAAACAGTAGTAGAGTTTCCTATGACTCCTTTGGTGAAAACAAGCCTGACGTTAAATGTGACGACTGTTCAGAAGCTCAACTTCAAAAGAACCGTAGAGTTGAATTCAAACTTTCTAGATAAAAAAAACATTAAATTATTGAAAAGCCTTTCGACCATGTTGAAGGGCTTTTTTACTTTTAGACAAAAACTATTCAATGGACCCTCTCGATATTTATATTAAAATGAACAAGTTCGATCAACATCAAGGATTGAAACTTACTGCTAAAGAACCCGGAGATATTCAGTATGAAATGGAAATCACCGAGCAACATTTAAGCTCTCCAAAAACGTGTCATGGTGGTGCTATTTCAGGAATGATGGATTCAGTAATTGGAACTACCGCCTTATCGCTAGCATTTACTGAAGGAAATTTAGTAAGTACGGTCGAATTTAAGATCAATTATTTCAAACCGGTTTACGAAGGAGATACATTAGTTGGAACTGGAACTGTTGAGTTTAAAGGAAAAAGTCTAATGGTAGCGTGTGGTAAAATTGTCAAAAAAGGCTCAGGCGACCTAGTCGCTATGGCGCAAGGCACATTTAACATTTATCCGATGGAAAAAAGAGGATTTATGGATTTTGCTTAGTCATCGTAAAAACAGTTGCCGATTTCAATAAATTAAATTCATAATTAGAAGAAAAAAGCTAAATTAGGTAACTAAGAATTGAAGATTAATTTGACATCAAATTGATTAGGATTCGAAGTTGGAAAAACGCCATGCCATGAAGAAACTCTACTTTACCCTATTACTGGGTGTATTATCATTTGCCGGTCTTGCACAAAACGTAAACTACACGTCTGAGGTTGTTGAATTTTATCAAACTGGCTGCGATGATGGAGCAGGGTCTGACGAGGAACCTACTTGGAAAGTGTACACTAGAGATGAAATATCCACCGGGTGGGCTGGTGGATCATGCCACTTTACTGACGGTAACATTCCAATAATTTACATTCCGGGATCTTCTACGGGAATTGATAATCAATCGAACACTGCCGCAACTTTGATCGATGTACGATTCGAAGCATGGGAAGATGATTGCGATGGTGGTTCTGGTACGGACCGATGTACTTACAACACTTCTTGCCTTCTTGGAACACAAAGCGATGACTGTCTTCATAATTATGATCCTCTCGCAGGTGTTAGTGGACCATTCTCAAGTATCCCTTTTAGAAATGATCCACAATGTACTTGGAACGAATACACTTATAATATTGGTGACTTCGGAGTAAAAATTAGAATCAAGTGGGAATACGCCAATTTTACTGCTGGGTTAAACATGAATGTTTGTGACTCTGCTTTAATCTTGGCAGGACAAGGAAGTGGTGAATGGTCCGTTCTAAGTGGCACAGGAGGAATTTTTTCCGATCAATTTAATCCCTCAACTGCATTTTTAGGTACTATTGGGCAAACATATGTTTTGGATTGGAATACTTTACCTGGTTGTCAGACTACTTTAAACGATAACATAACCGTTACTGTTTTTGCTAATCCAGATCCACAACTAATGGCCGATTTAGATCCAATCTGTGAAGGCTCGGATATTATATTTTCAGCTCAGGACGGAATTAATTATGAATTTGCACTTAATACTAGCTCCAACACTGTTCAAAATAGCGGGGCGAATGCTTATTCTCATTCCGGAATACTATTAACGGATAGTTTAGCTTACGTAACCGTATCCAACGCTAATGGTTGTATTACTGTAGATACACTTATTCTAGATGTTCTTCCAACACCGAGTCCTAGCATTGTTCGTACTGGGTCTGACTTATCAACTGGATCATTCTCATTCTATCAATGGTATTACAACGGAGGAATAATTGGAGGAGCTACTTCGCAAAACTATACCGCAACAGCTAACGGAAGCTATACAGTTCAAGTAGTTGGTGCCAATGGATGTATTTCAGAATCTGCTCCAGAAATTATTAGCAATGTAGGTCTAGTAGAAAACACTGAAAACTTCTTCAACTTCTTTCCCAATCCAGCAAACGATCAAATTACAATTGATACTGATTTGAGATCATTTACAATTGAAATTTCAAACTTGATAGGGCAGATTATTTACGGAGCAATATCTGACAAGTCAATAGACGTAAGCAAGTATAAACCAGGCGTATATTTCCTCACGGTATATGCAGAAGGAAACAAATCAACTCGAAAACTAATTATTAAATAATGCGATTAATTAATAGACTTAGCCTTCTCATCGTTATTACGATAGTAGCTAAAGCATCCCTTTCACAAAACGTTAATTACATTGTTGAAATTGTCAATTTTCAACAAGTTAGCTGTAATGATGGAGCTGGGTTTGATGAAGAGCCAACGTGGAAAGCGTGGTCTACTGACAATAACACCAGTGGATCTTTTGGAGCCGGAGTATTTCAAGGAGGCGCTTGTCATTTTTTGGATGGCAACATACCAATGGCGCATGTTCCAGGCGGCATCCTAACAATTGTAAACGAGACGAATACAGATGCAACCGTTCTTGATTTTCAGTTTGATGCTTGGGAAGATGATTGTGATGGAGGAACGGGTACCGACAGATGTAATTACAATACTTCTTGTCTTCTTGGCACACAAAGTGACGACTGTAGAGAACAGCTAACGGTTAACGGATTCAATTTTAGAGACTCAACAATGTGTGAATGGCATACAATTTCAACGAGCCAAGGAGCATTTATCTGGGATGTTCGGTTTAAATGGGAATATAACTTTTTCGATGCCGGACCACTTGTTCAAAACACTTGCGGAGATTCGCTGGTAATGTCTGGGCAAGGATCTGGACAATGGAGTATAACAACGGGAGGTGCAGGAGGATTCAGTGATAATCTTGATCCTTTAACAACTTTCGGTGGAACTAGTTCAGGAAGTCCATATACCCTTCAATGGGAAACTTTACCGAACTGTATCACATTTAACAGCCAAGACATCCAAGTCAACATCAATCCCTTACCAGTTCCAAATCTTGCGACAACGTCTACTTTATTTTGTGAATTTTCAACTTTAAATTTCACCGCTTCAAATGGCGTCACTTATGATTGGATGGAAAACTATACTGGAAATATTATGGTTAATGACACTGCGGTTGGCGCCTATAGTTTAACAAATCTATCACTAACTGATTCAGTTTTATATGTTGCCGCAACAGACGCATTAGGTTGTGTAGGACTAGATTCGATTTCATTTACTGTTGATGTGAGCCCTATTGTAGACTTAGGAAATGACACTTCATTTTGCACTGGGGCTTCAATTATCCTAGACGCTAATGATGCCGTTGCATTTACAGGGTACGCTTGGAATTCTGGGCAAACTACACCTTCCGTTAACATTACAGCTCCTGGACAATATATAGTGGTATTGACAAATACCAATTTATGTACGAACTCCGATACAATTAATATTGGACAGTTTGCTGCTTCAACTTTAAATTTGGGAGGTGGTCAAGTTATGTGCCTGGGAGATTCCATCATACTAGATGCGGGTTCAGGTTATGCTTCGTATTTATGGGATGATGGTTCGACAAATCAAACTAATACCTACTTTTCTTTCGGGACCTACAATGTTGTAGTTATTGATACAAATAGCTGTACAGAAACTGACTCTGCCCTAGTTGATCCTGATTATTTCTTTTATTCACTAGGCTCTGATACTACAATATCTCTTGGAGCTTCAGTTGACCTTTCTGCAAATCCGGGAATCTCGTATGTATGGAGTACTTCCGACACGAACCAAACAATTACGGTTTCGCCAATCGTTGATGAAACATTTAGTGCCACAACGTTACTCGCGAATGGATGTTTTGAAGTAGGAACTATCAATGTTTTAATTGATGAGGATCTAAATATTTTCATACCAACTATGTTCTCTCCAAATGGAGATTTAAGTAATGATCTTTTTACCATTCACGGATTTGGGATTTCGGAAGTAGATTTCCGAATTTACAATCGATGGGGCAATGAAGTCTGGGGAACTACTGATATTAATGAATTACAAACTTCAGGATGGGATGGCAAGTTCAACGGAGAAGACCAACCTACGGGAGCCTATCTATGGAAAATGACAGGCCTAAGCATAAATGGAACGGCTCTGTCATTTAATAGTAAGAATACAGGAACAATAATTTTAAGAAGATAAGACCATGATAAAATTCAACTACATCGTAATACTTGGTCTTATACTGGGTTCATTAAATTCAAATGCACAAGATGCATTTTTCTCTCATTTTAATTATTCAAACGCGCAAACAAATCCTGCTCAAGCGGCAATTAGCGAAGATGTCAATATTAGATTGCTGCATCGAAGTCAATGGATGGGCATTGTGGCTCCATTTTCAACTTCGCAATTTGAAGGATCTTTTCCGTTAAGAAATTCGGTAACTGGGAATAAATACGCTGCAGTTGGAATATCTTTTGTAAATGACCGATTAGGAGAAGGAGGGTACTTATCTACCAATCAATTCGCAGCTTCTTTTAGTTATGATTTTGGATTGAACCATAGAACCAGTCACATAGCATTAGGACTTAAGGCAGGGTACTTTAATGGGTCCACCTCTCTAAACTCAATTACCACCAGCTCTCAATGGAATGGTGCATCTTATGACCCAACAGCAGGATTAGGTGAAGACGTTTCAAATCCGCTCATAAAAGGAGCAGAAATTTCTCCTGGATTTATGTGGTACCAAAATGATTCTTTAGATGAAAATAAATTTTACTTCGGAGTTTCAACCTATAATGTAATTCAACCGAAAACTGGCGTTGTGGTTGAAGGGTTTGGCTTACCAATGAGAATAACTGCCACAGGTGGAGCAACATTTTTTCCGATCGAGAAATTTTCAATTGCTCCCAAACTACTATTCATGCTTCAAGGCACTCAAACACAAGCAGTATTTGGAACAGACTGGCTTTACCATCTAGAGAGAACTAAAGAGAAAAGAGCAGCTATTGGGTTAGGCACCTATTACAGAGCTGGAGATTCATTTATAGCTGGGGTCAAATATTTATCTAATATTTTCGATGTTGGGGTAAGTTATGACATCAGCACATCTGGTCTAACGGATGGTCTCAATACCAATACTGGATCCTTAGAAATTTTCTTGAATTACAAAATTGCTAGTAAGAAATCAGCCAAACCCTTTCAATTCAATGTGGAAGTATACGATGCTGATACAAAACAATTAATATTGGCCAAGGTCAAATACAAAAGCCTCACAACTGGTAAAGAAGGAATCATAATTAACGACAAGTCTAAGGGAACTGCAGAACTTCATGTAAAAGAAGAATATGTAATTAGTGCTGAAAAAGACGGATATATCGCTCAAACAATCAATTTAAAACAGCCTAAAGAAGAAGACAAAACAGAAAAAATTTATCTAGAGAAGCTTTTTAAAACATTTGATTTAGACCTTCAATCGTTTGATAAGGCAACGAGTGAACCTGTTATTGCCAAAGTGTACTTAGTAGATGCAGTTACTGGAACAGAAAGTCTTTTAGGAGAGGGAAATAGTTTAAACACACCTCTTGAAATTGGAAAGGAACATCAATTAATTGTTAGATCTGACGGATTCGATGATGAGATCATTAAAATTAATTATGACAAGTTTGGAACGTTGAACAAGCCAGTGTATTTGAATAAGAGCTTTGCTGGAGCTTACCTGAAACTAATCGTTATTGATGAGGATACTAAAAAGGTAATCTCGTCTACAGTTATGGTAAGCGACATTACTATTCCTGCAACACCGATTAATGCATTGATGGTAATGAATGATATTACTCCTGAAACGTACCCATTAAACCTGGATCGGAAATTTGAAGTATTAATTACGAAAGAAGGCTATTTTAATCAATCCATAAAAATTGACGTTACAAGCAGTGATCAGATTGACCGTACCGTTGAATTATCTGCTTTAGGAGTTGGTAAGAGCATTGTGCTGGACGACTTACTGTTTAAAACAGGTAAAGCTGAGTTAGATCAGAGATCTTTCCGTTTGCTGGATCAAATGGTTGATTTTCTAAATCAAAATCCAAACATAAAAATAGAGATTGGAGGACATACGGATAACATAGGTTCAGACGGATCTAACCAGCGGCTTTCTGAAGCTCGTGCAAACAGTGCAGTTGACTACATCGCAAATAAAGGGATAGGTAAAGGTAGACTTCAAGCCAAAGGATATGGAGAAGCGAAACCTCGGGCTGATAATGGAACAGATGACGGTAAAGCGCTTAACAGAAGAGTTGAAATGAAGGTGACAGGAACTTAATCAGCTAATTGGACTAGCTGGCTCATTATTTAACTCGGGAAAAGTCCGATTGCAAAGAATTAATCTTCGCCAACTAGAATGGTGGAAATATTTAATGAGGTAATCTTTTGATAATCTTCCCCAATTCGCTCAATATCATCGTCTCCTTCGTCAAATTTCCAAACAATCTCGACATTGGCTTTGCCATCGGTAGCAGCTTCAATTCTTTTCAAGATTTGGTAGATTGCAATAATCGAAGAACTAGATAAATAGTAAAAGTAAAATTCAAAAACTACATCGCCTTCAAAACTTTGACCATCGATCCAATCTAATATTGGATTATAAAATTTCTTTGAATTTTCAGGAAATGATTTCCCAGTTAGCGTGTATACGCCAGACTCAGTATCCCAATTTACCTCGGGGGTATTTTTACCTTCAACTATATGGAGTTTACTCATTGCTCTAGAGAAATTAACTTTTCTTCCTGTTAATTTTAATCTCTAGACTGAAACAAGAAAGGGAATCATCTATTTCTTGCACAGAAAAATTAAGCTTATTCTTAGATTTCATTGCCATTGTAATGAAACCTAAACCAGCTCCACCCTTATTTGAGATAATCCCATTTGTTAAAACTTCCATGTAAAGAGCTTTCACTTCTTTTTCATCGTAAGAATTAATTTCCTCTAAGCGTTCTAGGATTGTTTCTTTATTAGAATTGAAAACAAGATTAGCTAAAGTTACTAGATACTCATCTTCATCTTGCGCAATAATAAGGAAGGAGGCCTGATTACCGTCACGGTCTTTTTCCCCATGAAGTCGAATATTCTGTAGACCTTCCACAAGAATGCTAAACATTCGTTTAACAGTTCCTTTCTTGTCGCCCGTCTCTATCATTGTCTCTTCTACACCGTTAGATATAGAATTTACAAGGTCCTGACTGAACTCACCGAAGTGGGAAACCACGATCTTCTTATTCATAGAAATGTTGTAATTCCCATATATCTCCTGATACCGAGAGTTACAAACCTCTAAAACACTATTTGAATCTTTGCTCATTAAGTCCGCCAATTGTACATTAACGACTATTCTTCACTTAAAGGATGCAAGATAAAAATAATCTTTAAAAACCCATATTGTTTCGATAAAAAAGTGTTTTTTTTTGACGATTTGTTTTGGCAAGCTATTTGTTCGTTAAAAAGCTAGGATTCCAATTAATCCTTATTAAACTTGCACTTATACTGATCAAATTGCATATATTAAGCTACTAGAACCTAACTAATCATGAAGCAATTTTTACTTTTAGCCACATTTATAACGCTGTCTTTCAGCGCTTTTTCCGCAACTATAACCATAGGAACGGGCGGAACAACAAACACATCCACCACCTACCCTGCGCCATACGGCAATTGGTATTGGGGAGCAAAGCATCAATTAATGGTTACCGCTGCGGAATTAAATGCCGCAGGTATGACTGCAGGGAACATTAACAGTCTTGCGTTTGATGTTCAATCTATTAATGGTGTCGTCTTAGAAGATTATGAAATCGGATTAAAGCATACAGGTGCAACCAGCGCAACTGCATTTGAAGCGGGATTCACAAATGTTTATGGACCAACTAACTACGCTCCTACCGCTGGTTTGAATACACACTCTTTTTCTTCACCGTTTTATTGGGATGGGATTCAAAACATATTAATTGATGTCTGTTTTAACAATACAGGGTTTACAGGAAATGACGTGACCTATTATACCTCTACTTCCTACACTTCCGTAGTCTATCGTTTTCAAGATGCGGCAAATGTCTGTTCAACACCTGCTTTTATTCAAACTTCAACTGACCGACCAAACATTCAATTTGACTGGACTGTTCCAAGTATCCCTCCAGTTGCCGATTTTGTAGCATCAACTTTGGTTACTTGCTCCGGAGATATATGCTTCACAGACTTATCTAGTAATACTCCAACGAGTTGGTTATGGGATTTTGGTGATGGAGGAACCGACAATGTTGAAAACCCTTGTTACACTTATACTACGAGTGGAAATTATACGGTTACGCTTACCTCTACTAATGCTTTTGGAAATGATGTTGAAGTGAAAACAGCCTACATCACAGTTAATTTATCAGGCGGAACGCCAGTGACTATTGCTTGCACCCCTGCTACATTAAACGGGACTTTAGGATTCGGAATATCTAACGTTCAAATTAATACGCTGAATAACTCAACTGGAACTTCAGCAGAAGGTTATGGAGATTTTACGTGCCAACAGACAACTTTATTTGCTGGTCAAACTTATTCCTTTAGCGCAACTTTTGTTGGTCCTAGCACCTTAAATGCGGCTGTTTGGATAGATTACAATAATGATGGAGTTTTAAATGATGTGACCGAAAGAGTTCTAGATGTATCTGGATCCATGGCTTTGTCTGGAAACATTACAATTCCTGCTTCAGCTGTATTAAGTGCACCTTTGCGGATGAGAGTAAGTGCTGATTATGATTTTTCAGCACCTCCTACACCTTGTTCAGATTCTGATTTTGGGCAGGCAGAAGATTATACCGTTATAATTGAACAAGATACTTCGCCCCCGGTCACTACATTCACATCGGACGTTGTTAAAACTTGTGATGGTGTGGTCAATTTTCAGGATCTGTCCACTAATATACCAATCGCATGGCTTTGGGATTTTGGAGATGGAAACACATCAATTGCACAAAACCCAACACATACCTACCTGATTAATGGTAGTTATGATGTATCGCTTACTTCGTCAAACGTATTTGGAAACAATTCCACAACAGTAATTGGATACGTGGACGTTACCCTAGGTAATCAACTAGTTACCGCTACCTGTACTCCAGCAACGCTTGGATATTGTTGCGATTATGGCATTTATCGAGTTGAAATAAACGGAATCTTAAACTCTTCACCAGACGGAGTAGAGGGGTATCGGGATTATTCATGTGAATACACAACATCTGTTGATGAAGGATCTTCACAAACCTTGGATGTAAGGACTGGACCTTCAGCTCATGACACGAAAGTTTGGATTGACTATAACAATGACGGAGCTTTTGATGATTTAACTGAATTGATTATGGACGCGCCAAGCACAACTAATCCTTCTATTTCTTATGTCGCTCCTGTTGGGGTTGCTGTGTTAAACGTTGCATTAAGAATGAGAGTCATGAGTGATGTTATAGGTGGAATTACGGATGCTTGCTCTAATCAAACATTTGGGCAAACGGAAGATTATAGTATTAAATTTCTTGATCCTATTAGCGTTAAGGAAAATGAATTTAGTTATAGCATCAACATGTTTCCAAATCCGGCTTCTTCTGAATTAAACATTAATGTGGTTACAGGAGAGCCAATTGACAATTGGATATTAGTTGATTTGACCGGAAGAATACTTAAATCTAGTGAAGTAAGCAACAACTCACATAAAATATACGTCTCTGATTTAAGTGCAGGCCAATATATTGTTATTATGCGCGTAAACGAAGTACAGGTGTCAATGCCATTTTTTAAATTATAAGCCAAAAAGTAAATGCTTAAAAGACTTCTCGTCCTTGCTATCTTCCTAATTATTGGAATTAATTCTTTTGCAACTCATTTGGTTGGCGGAAACTTAGGTTATCAATATATTGGAACTGTTGTTGTTGGTGGTGTTACTCAATACCGGTACAAAATTATTCTAACTACATACACGAATTGTGGCCCTGATGCTAATCCTTTCTTTCAAAACGAACCTGAACCGGGTCCTTTAACGGTAGGTATTTATGAGCATGATGTGCCAGGCGTGCCCCTAGGTGGTGGAAATAAGAATTTAATTACAACCCTGGATTTAGCAAGAGTTGACACAACCAAAATAACTCCAGAACTTCCAAGCAGCTGTACAATAGGAGCCTCTACCTGTATTTTTGAAGGCGTTTATGAAGGTTTTGTCAATTTAGATTTAAATTTCACTGGCTATCACGTTCTCTATGACCGTTGTTGTAGAAATGGAAGTATAGTAAACTTAACTACTCCCGGTGCAGAAGGATTAGCGTTTCACGCGTACATTGGCCCACCTTTAGTAGGAAACAGCTCTCCTATATTTACTGACGTACCAATTCCATTTTTATGCGTGGGTGATACAACTTCATTATTAAATACCGCAATAGATCCAGATGGTGACCAACTGGTTTATTCTTTTGTTGATCCTTATGCCGGATTCAGTTCTGCTGGTGCGCCCGCTCCAGCTCCCCCAGCACCGTTTTTACCCTGGACTATACCTACCGTTGGATGGGGCGCAGGATTTAATGCCCTGCAACCCTTTGGAGCTGCTGGTTATTCCTTTATAGATGGTGCCACTGGATTGACTGCCTACTACTCTCCTGTTATAGGTGATTACGTAGTCGCTGTAGAAATTACGGAGTATAATGCCTCTGGAAACATTGTAGGTATTACAAGAAGAGATTTACAGTTACTGGTATTGAATTGCCCTCCTAACCCTGCACCAAATATTGATCCAACTGTCGGAACTACGGCAAATAATTTCACGGTTGTAGAAGGAGAAACCTTATGTTTTGATTTTGGATTTAATGATCCAAATAATGACAATTTGGTTCTTACGGCAAATGGTCAAATATTCGATCCGATATTCACATTCCCTGCTGCCACAATTGATACACCGGCCGTTGGGCTCGATACTGTATCTGCCACATTTTGTTGGAACACCGCATGTGGGCAAGCACAAGCACTACCGTATCAGTTCACAGTAAGTGTAGTTGACGATGGGTGTCCACCTAAAACTACGAATGAGGTGTACCTGATTACGGTAACTACGGTTCCAACTCCAGACACTTTATTTGGCCCAATTGTGGTTTGCCAAGGTGATACTGCAACATACACCACTCAATTAATAGCAGGAGCCACCTATAACTGGATTGTAACAGGTGGAACTGTTACCACCGCCACGGCTAATCAAGCAACTGTTCTATGGAATAGTCCCGGAACTGGAAATGTATCGGTATCTGCAGTGAGCGGTGCAGGCTGCTCCTCACTACCTATTGATCTTGATGTAACCGTTATTGCCGCACCTTCTGCAGATGCTGGTCCGGATCAATTTATATGCGTAGGTGATTCCGTACAAATTGGGGGTGCCCCGACTGGACCGATAGGGGCAACTTATATATGGACGCCAAATACGGATATTGATAACAATACTTTATCAAATCCTTTCGTATTCCCAACAGTTACTACTGAGTATATTGTAGTAGCGGATGTTGGTGGAGTTTGTGATGGTAGGGATACTGTTAATGTAACGGTAGGCTCCATTGCTATGGATGCTGGACCTGATTCAACAATTTGTTTAGGAGATAGTGTACAACTTCAAGCAACTGGCGGAACTATATACGTCTGGACGCCAGCTGGCACCCTTTCCGACCCTAACGTTGCAGATCCTTTTGCTACGCCTATTGTAACAACAACTTATACGGTTAATATAACAGACGCAACTGGTTGTTCTGGAATCGATTCTGTAATTATCACAATCTTGCCAATTCCAATAATAACAATTAGTAATGACACAACCATATGTGATGGAGACTGCGCTCAATTAATAGCTGGAGGAGGAACGATCTTTAACTGGACACCAATTACAGGATTGTCTGACCCAACAATAGCGAATCCAATCACATGTATATCGGCAACCCAAACTTATCAAGTGGTAGTAGGCGCAGCTGGATGTACAGATTCGGCATCGGTAACCGTCACTGTAACCCCAGCACCGATAGCTTCTGCTGGTAATGACACCACAATTTGTGAAAATGATTGCGCTTTGCTCAACGGTTTTGGCGGAGGAAATTACGCATGGCTTCCAGCAGGAAGTTTAAATGATCCAACGCTTGAGAATCCTACAGCTTGCCCAGCTGTTACTACAGATTACGAACTTACCGTTACTGACGGTAACGGATGTACAGATGTTGACTCAGTTCAAGTAACCGTAAACGCTGCCCCAATTGTAAACGCAGGTGTAGATATCGATTTATGCTTAGGCCAAGACACCACCCTTAATGCAACTGGGGCAAACATTTATGTTTGGACGCCAATAACTGATTTATCAGATCCTAATATCTTCAACCCAGTTGCTTCACCAACTGTTACAATAACGTACACAGTTAATGGTACAGATATTAACGGATGTACGAACTCTGATAGCTTAGTAGTTACGGTAAATGCTATTCCGGTAGTAGGTGTTTCTAATGACACTACAATCTGTCTTAATGATTCCGCCCAGCTTTCAGCAAGTGGAGGAACAGGATACAGCTGGACGCCAGCTGCAGGATTAAGTAATCCAAACATTGCGAATCCAATGGCTTCTCCAGGTGTGAATACTACCTATACTGTAGTGGTTTCGAACGGAGCAGCGTGCTTAGATTCAGCTCAAGTTACGATCAGTTTATTGGCTCTTCCAATCATTGTTGCTGGACCAGACACGGCAATTTGTGAAAACGAATGTGTTAATCTATTAGCCACAGGCGGAACAAGTTATATCTGGACTCCTGCGGCAGGATTGTCGGACCCTACAATTCCAAACCCAATAGCTTGTCCAGTAGCTACCTCCCAGTATATTATTATTGGAACCGATGCAGTCGGCTGTTCGAATACAGATACAGTTGACGTAATTATTAATGCATTACCAGCGATTGACGCAGGTGTTGACGAAGCAATATGTTTAACTGATAGTGTTCAATTAAACGCAACAGGCGGGACTTCATACGTTTGGACTCCAATTACCGATTTATCTGACCCTAATGTTGGGAATCCATTTGCTAGTCCTTCTTCAACAATTGAATATTTTGTAACTGGTACAGACGCAAACGGCTGCGTTAATATTGATAGCATGACTGTTAATGTGAATGCACTGCCAACTGTGGGTGTTTCAAATGACACTACTATATGTATTGGCGACACTGCTCAATTGGCTGCTTCCGGAGGAACTATCTATTCATGGACTCCAATTACTGATTTAGACAACCCTAACATTCCTAATCCCTTAGCAGATCCTTCAGTAACGACTACATATACTGTTCACGTGATTGACGGTGCTGGATGTGAAGATTCAGCACAAGTTACAATCTCATTATTTGCACTACCTATCATTGTTGCAGGTCCCGATACGGCTCTTTGCGAAAACGACTGTGTAAACTTATTAGCAACAGGAGCAATCTCGTATGTTTGGGCACCAACTGCTGGTTTATCTAATTCAACAATTGACAATCCGCAAGCCTGTCCCCTTGTTACGACAGCGTATATTGTTACTGGAACTGATGGTAATAGTTGTACGAATGTTGATACGGTCGATGTAATTATCAATACTCTTCCACCGGTTGATGCTGGACTGGATGAGACAATTTGTAATACGGATAGTGTCCAGCTAAATTCAACAGGAGCCCTTTCATATGTATGGACTCCTATTACTGATTTATCAGATCCAAATATTGGAAATCCATTCGCTAGTCCTTCTTCAACAATAGAATATTTTGTAACAGGAACTGACATTAACGGCTGTATTAATATAGATAGCATGACAGTGAACGTGAATGGACTTCCTGTTATTACTGTTTCAAATGACACTACAATTTGTCTAGGCGATACTGCTCAACTTTTAGCAACTGGAGGGACTGTTTATACATGGACACCAACAACGGATTTGGATAATGCAAATATTCCAAACCCCCAGGCTGACCCTATAATTACAACGGCCTATACTGTCCATGTTACTGACGCGGCAGGCTGTGAAGATTCTTTAGTTACTACTGTTACCTTGAGCCCATTGCCCTTAATATCTGCAGGAATAGATGAAACTATTTGTTTAAATGATACGGTGACGCTGAATGCTGCTGGTGGTGTTTCTTACACTTGGTCTCCAACCGATAGCTTATCAAACCCTAACATCGGAAATCCGATGGCTTGGCCCACTGACACAACAGAATACATTGTTGTTGGCCTAGATGCATTAGGATGTTCGAACACGGACACGATGAATGTATTCGTACTTCCACTGCCAACGGTTAATGCCGGAGTTGACGTTTGGGTATGTCCTGGAGACAGTGTTCAGTTAAACGCAACAGGAACTGGAACTTTTAGTTGGAGTCCAACTACAGGTTTGAGCAACGCTACAATTCCGAATCCAATGGCAGCGCCTGGAGATACTACTATTTATATTGTAACGCTTACAGATGCTTCAATATGTTCCAATACAGACACGATGACTGTGTTTGTAAATGCGGTTGTTCCTTCGGAAGCTGGACCTGATTCCACCATTTGTTCTGGAGACACACTTCAAATTGGTGGATCTCCTACTTCAGTAACGGGTTCTATTTACTCTTGGGTTCCAACAACTGGATTAGATGATCCTACCGTAGCCAACCCGTTTGCGTTTCCTACTGTTACTACTACCTATTTCCTAAACATTACAAACGATACTTGTTCAGGTACAGATTCGGTTACGATTACCGTGAACGCGCCACCTCCAGCAGCTGCTGGAGCAGACATTCAAATTTGTTATGGTGATACCGCTCAACTTCTTGCAACGGGAGGAATCGGTTATTTATGGAGCCCTAGCGATAGTCTTTCAAATCCAAACATTGACAATCCTGTAGCCTGGCCTATAGATACTACTTCATATGCTGTTCTTGTAACAGACATTAATGGATGTACAGCAATTGATACGATGGTGGTTATTGTTAATCCGATTCCAACTGTTAATGCTGGAATAGACACTACAATTTGTCTTGGTGACTCTGCATTGCTCGCGGCAACAGGAGGAGTAATATATGCATGGACTCCTGTTACAGACATTTCAGACCCTAATATTTCGAACCCATTTGTATTCCCATTAATAACAACAGAATACATAGTGATTGTGACCGATAGCAATTCCTGTACTGAAACGGATTCTGTTATTGTCACCATTTCAACACCATCACCTGTTGACGCTGGAGCTGATACAGCTATGTGTATTGGAGATACGCTTCAATTAATAGCAAGTGGGTCTGTGAATTATGTTTGGACACCAACATTTACCTTATCTGATTCAAACATCTTCAATCCTTTAGCTTTCCCATCAGACACAACTACTTACTTTGTTACTGGAACCGATGCAATTGGATGTAATTCGACAGATTCGATTACCATAACTGTTAATCCAGTACCAGCAGCTGACGCAGGATCAAACACATCAATTTGTGACGGAGATACAGTTCAATTACTAGCAACGGGGGGAATTACATATTTATGGACTCCGCCCACTACTTTGAGTGATCCAATTATAGCGGATCCGGATGCTACTCCCTTAATAACTACTGAATACTTTGTATTAGTAACTGATAGTAATGGGTGCGTTGCAAATGACTCTATTACGGTAACCGTAAATGCATTGCCAATTGCTGACGCAGGGCCTGATCTTACCGCATGCATTGGTGACACCATCGGATTACTTGCAACAGGTGGGACGCAGTATACATGGACACCGAGTACGTTCTTGGACAATCCTAACATCGACAATCCGAACGCATTCCCCGACACAACTATGGACTTTTTCGTTGTAGTTACAGATGCAAACTCATGCACATCTTTTGATACAGTGGAAGTTTCCGTATTCTCTATAACAGTTGCACCAACAGATACGTCAATTTGCCTTGGAGATAGTGTTCAATTGAACGTTGGAAGTCCAAGTGCAACTATTTATATTTGGACACCGTCAAGCGGATTATCTGACCCCAATATTGCTAGCCCTATGGCATCACCAGCAATTACCACTACTTACACCGTAACGATAAATGATGCGTCAGGTTGCAGTGATGTAGCAACCGCCACAATAACTGTAGAGGATGTTCCAGTACCTTCATTTACAACTGTAATAGATGCAGGTTGTGACGGAGTTGTAGTTGAATTCACTAATGTAAGTACTGGGGCGGACAGCTTTTTATGGATCTTTGGAGATGGCACAACGTCCGCATCAACTAGCCCCACACATTCATTCGACTATGGGACGAACTTCACGGCAATATTGGTAGCTTATAATATATTTGGTTGTTCTGACAGTACTAGCTTCTCTGGTTCGGCAGGAGTATTTGAAGATTACTTTAGCATCTCTATCCCGAACGTATTCACACCTAATGATGATGGCATGAACGATCAGTTCGTGGTTTCGGTTGCAGGTAAATTGTACTCCTGTATTGATATGAAAATCTACAATCGATGGGGTCAACTAATGTTCATCGCTTCCGGAAACAACTTAGTTTGGGATGGAAGAAGTATGGCAGGTGAAAAAGTTCCTAACGGTAGTTATTTCTATACTATTCAGATTAAGGATTTCGCCTATCAAGGACATATTACCATTTTCGAATAAGGCAATTTGCAATAAATATTCTAAACTTTTACTTCAGATAAGTTAGTCAAACAAGAAGGGTCTTGACTGATCTTTGTTCTAATAAGTCAATTCAATTAAGCAAACGAAGACAATTTTTCTTCTAGAACTTTAATTTTGGCTTCAGCGTCAGCTAGTTTTTGTTTTTCCATAGAAACTACCTGGTCTGGTGCATTGTCTACGAAACTTGCGTTAGAAAGCTTCTTCTGAACTCCAATTAAAAATCCTTTCGTATACTTTAACTCATCTGCTAGCTTTTGCATTTCAGCTTCCACGTCTACTTCTTCGCTAAATGGTATAAAGTACTCATTACTCTTCACTATAAATGAGAATGAATTTTCAACCTTTTCAATTACGTAGGCTAGGCTAGATAAATTTCCAAGTTTAGAGATAACGCAATCAAATGATCTGTCAAATATTTCGTTTTCCTTTATACTTAAGTCTACCAATACCTTCTTTGCTATGTTTTGAGAAGTTCTAATGTTTCTAATATTGGTAATAATCTCTTCAGCTAAAACAAAATCTTTTAAAATTTTCTCATTTACTTTTCCAGCTTCTGGCCATTCAGCAACTACGATGCAATCCGCATCATCTCTGTCTGCAATTAAATGCCAAATTTCCTCTGCAATAAAGGGAGTAAACGGATGAGATAATTTTAAAAGAGTCTCAAAAAATGAAATAGCTTGATTGTAAGTTGTTCGATCCACTGGTTGTTGGAACCCAGGCTTAATTATTTCCAGGTAAGCTCCACAAAAGTCATCCCAGATGAACTTGTAAGTAGTCATAAGCGCCTCAGAAATTCGGAACTTATCGTATTGATCATTTAAGCTCGTTATCGTTTGAGACAGCTTTGAATCTAGCCATTGTCCGCCTACTTTAGAGGATTCAGGTTGATCAAAATCCACAACCTCCCATGATTTCACTAGTCTAAAAGCATTCCAGATTTTATTGGTATGATTTCTTCCTTGTTCACACTGTGAACTGTCAAATGGTAAATCATTTCCAGCTGGAGAACTTAACAACATTCCAACTCGTACTCCATCCGCTCCGAATTTTGAAATCAGTTCAATTGGGTCTGGTGAATTACCAAGGGATTTAGACATTTTTCGGCCCAATTTATCTCTAACAATTCCAGTATAATAAACATTCTTAAAAGGAAGTTCTCCTTTATACTCATAACCAGCTACTATCATTCTTGCTACCCAAAAGAACATAATTTCTGGTGCAGTTACGATATCGTTAGTTGGATAGTAATAATCTATATCTGTTTTGTCTCCACCTTCTTTAAATCCGTTAAAAACGGAAATAGGCCAAAGCCAAGAGCTGAACCAAGTGTCCATTACGTCATCATCCTGACGTAAATCAGCTAAAGCAAGTCCAGAATTACCCGATTTTTCTTGTGCAATCGGCAATGCTAATTCGGCAGTTTTTGCAACTACGAAATCTTTTGGCCCGTTGCCGTAATAGTATGCAGGAATCTGATGCCCCCACCATAACTGTCTAGAAACACACCAATCTTTGATGTTTTCCATCCAATGGCGATACGTATTTTTAAACTTCGCTGGATGAAATTGAATAGTATCATTCATTACGTTTTCCAAGGCAGGCTTGGCAAGTTCTTCCATTGAACAAAACCATTGCAATGAAAGTTTAGGCTCAATAACAGCATCTGTACGTTCTGAAAATCCAATTTTATTAATGTGATCTTCAGATTTCACCAAATACCCTTGTTCTTCTAAATCAATGGCAATTTGTTTCCGAACAGTAAACCGGTCTTCACCAATATAAAGCTGAGCGTTTTCGTTCATCTTTCCATTATCGGCAATAACGTCTATAGTCTCTAAGTTGAACTTCAAACCTAATTCATAATCATTAGGATCATGAGCTGGTGTTACTTTTAAGCAACCCGTTCCAAATTCCATGTCAACATATTCATCAAAAATGATTGGAATTTCTCTGTTAATCATTGGAACAAATGCTTTCTTTCCTTTTAAATGCTTGTATCGATCATCATTTGGGTTGATACAGATTGCACTATCTCCTAAAATTGTTTCAGGCCGAGTTGTCGCAATAGTTAGCCATTCGTCCTCAGAGCTATCCACTTTATATCGCACATAGTACAATTTGGAATTTACTTCTTTGTAATTAACTTCTTCATCCGAAAGGGCAGTTAGCGCTTCGGGATCCCAGTTAACCATTCTTATGCCTCGATAAATCAGCCCTTTATTGTGAAGATCTATGAATACATCAATTACACTCTCGGAATAGTCCTTATCCATTGTAAATCGAGTTCGATTCCAATCGCAAGAAGCTCCTAGTTTCTTTAGTTGTTCTAAAATTATCCCACCATGCTTCTCGGTCCAATCCCAAGCATGTTGAAGGAACTCGTCTCTTGATAAATCAGACTTTTCGATTCCTTCACTTTTAAGTTTGGCAACAACTTTTGCTTCAGTAGCGATTGAAGCATGATCCGTACCAGGCACCCAGCAAGCGTTTTTACCTAACATACGTGCTCGTCTCACCAATACATCTTGAATGGTGTTATTAAGCATATGCCCCATATGAAGAACTCCAGTAACATTGGGAGGAGGAATTACCACCGTATAGGCCTCGCGATCATCAGGTGTTGAATTAAAAAAACCTTGGTTGGTCCAATGCTGGTACCATTTATCTTCGGTTTTTTGAGGCTCGTATTTTTTTGGAATTTCCATTACTCTAGGTGCTCTGGTTTAATTTAGGCTTACAAAATTACGATTCTACTTTGATTCTAAGTCCGTAATCCCTCATTTATGTTAACCATTTGTTAAGACCTGTTAGTGAATTGTTATACAGTCGGATTTAATTCGATTAGTGATTTACGTTTGTGATAACCAAAATCACAATCAATGAAAACCATTACAACCATTATTGCCCTTTTAATTACCATCCATATAAGTGCGCAAGGACCACAACTTCAAATAAAAAGTCAGCATGACTTCGGAACATTGCAATCTGGAGATAGAGTAGAATACGACTTTCTAATTGTAAATATCGGTGATGAGCCGTTAGTAATCTCGAATACAAAATCATCTTGCGGCTGTGACGTTGCCTCTCTTCGTTCGCGATTGCCAGTAATGCCTGGTGATAGCGTTTATATGACGTATAAATATGATAGTAAAAGAATAGGCCCAATTAACAAATCAGTCACTATTACAAGCAACGATCCTATACATCCTACCGTTGTAGTAAGGACAAAAGGAAATATCATTAAAAAAGAAAGCGATGTACTGCCCGTTAAATAGGCTTTCAGCATGGAAATTGGCACAAATATTGATTATGTGTTAACGAATTGTTAAAGAAAACCATCAACTAATAAAGGATGTTATATTTGTTTCGTAGTATTAATTAGAATCACATGAAAAAAGCAGTACTCTCATTTACTTTAATCTTTACAGTTTTTGCATTCTTTGCTCAAACTGAAGTAAAAGCGGCTCCGGTAAGTATAGGAGGTGCAGAACTAACCATAGATAAGGATTTCCATGATTATGGAACAATTGAACAAGGTGCCTCTGGCGCTTGCGAATTTCTAGTTACTAATACTGGTACTGAACCTCTACTCTTAACCAGATGTAAAGGGTCTTGTGGATGTACAGTACCTAAATGTGCGCCTGAGCCAATTGCGCCTGGAGCTTCAACAATCATTAAAGTTAATTATGATACTAAACGTATCGGACCAATTAATAAATCAGTTACCATTGAGTCTAACGCATCTAATGCGAAGGTGAAAATTGTAAAAATCAAGGGTACAGTAATCAAACCACCTAGTGGATCACCAGAGCTTTCTCCGGCCGGTCCAACGGCTAAATAATTTTAAATAAAGTCTTAATTCAAACCAACAAAAATGAAAAGTAAAATTTTAACAATCGGATTAGTACTTGTAGCAATGTTCGCTTTTGGAACTATAAATGCACAAGAATTATCATTAGACAAAGAAGTACACGATTACGGAACCATGGATCAAGGTGGTAACGGAGAATGCGTGTTTACTGTAACCAACACTGGTTCTACTCCTTTAATTATCACTAACTGTAAAGGTTCTTGTGGCTGTACTGTTCCTCAGTGCGACAAAGCTCCAATAGCTCCAGGTGGATCTCAAGATATTAAAGTAAAGTATGATACAAAGAGAATTGGCCCTATTAACAAGTCAGTTACTATTACTTCCAATGCAACGAACACACCAACTAAGGTAATCAGAATTAAAGGTAACATCAAAGCTAAACCAGCTGCGGTTACACCTAAATAAGCCATTGAGGAATCTTATTCTCATATTAATAATTATTCTGAACTCCGCCTTGACTATGTCACAGGCGGAGTTTCAGTTTATAGAAAGTAGTCACAAATTCCCTGACACGGAAACTGGGGCATTACTTGAACACGATTATACTTTTACAAATACTGGCGATAGTCCTTTGATTATTTCGGACATAAAAGTTACCTGTTCCTGCACCAAATTCACTTATCCTTCTGAACCAGTTCTACCTGGTCAGCAAGGCGTTATTCATGTATCATTCGATACAAAAGACAAATCTGAGTTTCAAAATAGAACATTATCTATTTACTCTAATGCGAAAAAAAATCCGCAGAAAATTAGATTTAAAGTGAAAGTCTATCCTTCTAAATAGTCTGACAATTAGCAAGTTTCCTCTTTTTTTAACATTAATTGGTCTAAAACCAGCAACAAAAGTGTTGTCTCATTGTTTTATAGCAGTACTTTTGCCAAGCAAAACGTTTGAAGATGCAGACAATTAAATATCCAACTAAAGACGAACGGAAGTTTTATCAAACCCTCCGATCTAGAGTTGACGGCTATTTCAAAGAAAATAACCGATCCAAATTTGGTGGAATAAGAATGATAATTAAAACTGTTATCATGCTTTCAATCTACTTTGTTCCATATGCTTTAATTCTGTCCGGTGTTATTACAAATACTTGGATAATCATTGGAATGATGGGTGTAATGGGATTTGGATTAGCAGGCATAGGTTTGTCGATAATGCATGATGCTAATCACGGAGCATACTCTAAAAATAGAAAGGTTAACAAATTTGTGGGCTATGTGATGAATATAGCTGGGGGTAGTTCTATTAACTGGAGAATTCAGCATAACGTCCTTCATCATTCTTTCACCAATGTAGAAGGACATGACGAAGACATTGACCCAGGAGCAGTACTACGATTTTCTCCGCATGCAAAATGGCGTAAAATTCATCGCTTTCAGCATTTATATGCTTGGTTCTTTTATGGGTTAATGACCATGACATGGATCTTAAATAAGGATTTTGAATCATTAAGATCGTACAGTAAACGGGGGCTTTTAAAAAGTTTCCAAACTTCTTTTGGAAAAGAGTTGATTGTTTTAATTCTATCTAAAATTGGATACTATGGATACACCTTTGTGGTTCCTACTTTGGTTTTAGCTAGCTACGGTATATCCTGGTGGCAAGTATTGATAGGTATGTTAATTATGCACTTTGTTACTGGGTTTATCTTGGCCATTGTTTTTCAGCCAGCTCACGTGATGGACGAATGCACATACCCAGTGCCTGATGAAGAAGGCAATATGGAAGAAATATGGGCAGTAAATCAGTTGAAAACAACTTGCAACTTTGCCAATAAGAACTTTCTAATCTCTTATTATGTAGGAGGACTAAATTTTCAAGTTGAACATCATTTATTTCCTGATGTAAGTCATGTTCATTATTCTAAAATAGCACCAATAGTAAAGGCAACTGCCGAAGAGTTTAATGTGCCGTATTACGCAAAGAAAACCTTTATTGGGGCAATTCTAGACCATGCAAGATTCTTGAAAAAGCTTGGAAAAAAAGAAATTCAACCCAAACTAGCTTAAGCAAATAAGTTATGCCAACATTATCTACAAAGGCCCTGGCTATGCCGGCTTCTCCTATTCGAAAACTTGTGCCTTATGCTGAACAAGCAAAAGCCAAAGGAAGAACAGTTTACCATTTAAATATTGGTCAACCTGATATTAAAACTCCTCAGGTTGTAATCGATCGAATTAAAAATTTAGAAAGGACGGTCATTGAGTATAGCCATTCTGCGGGGTTTCAATCCTATAGAGAAGGACTTGCCAAATACTATAATGATTTCGGTGTTTCTGTTGACCATGATGATATTATGGTAACAACTGGAGGTTCTGAAGCATTGGTATTTGGAATGCAAACATGCTTTAATCCTGAAGACGAGATTATAATCCCTGAACCATTTTACGCCAATTACAACGGGTTCTCCACGACAACTGGAGTAACTGTTGTGCCTGTAACTGCTAAGATAGAAGATGGGTTTGCCCTTCCTCCAATTAGCGAATTTGAGAAATTGATTACACCTCGAACAAAAGGAATCTTAATCTGTAACCCCGGAAACCCAACTGGATATCTATATAGTAAAGAGGAACTCGAAACGCTTCGGGACATAGTTAAGAAATATGATCTCTTCTTGTTTTCAGATGAAGTCTATAGAGAATTTTGTTATGATGGCGCAGTGCCGCATTCTGCACTCCAATTAGAAGGGATCGACAACAACGTTGTCGTTATCGATTCTGTTTCTAAGCGATACAGCATGTGCGGAGCGCGAGTTGGTGCATTAGTAACTAAAAACAAGGAAGTACTTGAAATGGCCCTTAAATTCGGTCAGGCGAGATTAAGTCCACCGACTTTTGGACAAATAGCAGGTGAAGCCGCTTTAAGCACTCCAGCATCTTACTTTACTGACGTGGTTGATGAGTATGTAGAACGAAGAAACATCATGGTAGATGGACTTAATAAAATCGAGGGAGTTACTTGCCCAAGGCCACGAGGCGCGTTTTACGCAATTGCCAAACTTCCTATTGATAACTCTGACAAATTCTGCCAATGGTTATTAGAAGAATTTGAATATGAGAATCAAACACTAATGTTAGCTCCAGCGACTGGCTTTTACGCTACAAAAGGACTTGGGACTCAGGAAGTACGGCTAGCATATGTATTGAATAAAGAAGCTTTGGCTAAGGCTGTAATTTGCTTGGAGAAAGCTTTAGAGCAGTATCCGGGAAGAATCTCTGCATCTCAAACTGAAGCAGTTCACTCTAACTAGAGACAAAATTATTTCAAAGAAACAGCCTCTTAATCCAAAGATTAAGAGGCTGTTTTAATTCTCGCTGTTCCAATTTGAATATTTTGCATTGTATTTATGAAACACACTTTATGAAACACACTACTCTTCTTCTCACACTGTTAACATTTGCCTCAATACAGGCAATTGGAGCAGACTTAAAAAGTCAATTTAAAACGGAAATTTCTAAAGAAATTTACGTACTCACTGAGGAGTATGGCGTGAAGAAAATCATCATTCCTTTTCATTTCAATAAAGCTACTACAAGCTTTGACTTAAAGAAGATCCTTCAACTTCCATCTAACAGAATCTGGAAAATAGAATATACTTATGCAGATAATAAATCTGCAAGTGCACAAGTAAAGTTAAATGAAGAAAGAATTGACGTACTCGCCAGTTCATTTCTAAAAAAATTAGACCGTTGTTATCAGGGAATATACTATTCAACAATTATTCAAACTAAAGAAAATGATCGAAGAAACTTATTTACTGGCTTTATTATCTCATTTGAAGTAAAAGCACGGGGGGTAGGATCAAAATTTGAAAAAGAAATACTAACTGGATATAACAAGACCAAACTAAGCACTAAAGTTTTTGAAATAGACACGCTAAGCGAATACGATTATCACTTATTTAGGTACTTCCCAAACAATGGAAGTGACGAATACAAACTTGCGATTAAAACATTCAAAAAATATAAAAGCTGGGAAGACAAACTAATTGTAACAGATGTTACTGGTAGCATGTACCCATACATGAGACAATATATGCTCTGGCTAAAATTGAATTATGAGGAATCTGAAAAACAATATTATGTGTTTTTTAATGATGGCAATGACCTTCTAAAGAAAAGCCCTTCTAAAAAGAAAATTGGTTCTACCGGTGGAATATTTTACTGTTCAAATCAACAAGGTTTTGACAAGGTTATAGCTACCGCGGCCAAAGCAATGAATTCAGGAGCGGGAGGAGATATTATTGAAAATGATATTGAAGCAGTTATTAAAGGTGCTGACAAATACAAGAACGCCAAGAATGTAATTTTAATAGCTCATAACAATGCACCTCCAAGAGATATGGAAATTTTAGAAAAATTAGAAAAGCCTGTTCGCGTTATTTTATGTGGTGTATTAAACGATAAGATTCAACCAGCATACATAAACCTAGCATTTAAAACGAGAGGAAGCATTCATACAATGGAGCAAGATTTATTCTTCGCTGCAAAAAGCAAAAACGGGAAAATCTTTACATACTTAGGGCAAGAATTTAAAGTTGTTGATGGAAAACTAGTAAAGAATGATAAAACCTAAAAGTAAATTCATGCTTAAATAGCTCGCCTTAAAAATTGGTTAAAATAATTAGCTCATCAAATCACCAATCGTATTGTCATAACCTGATCTTACTTCTTCCACAAATCCGTGATGATCATCGTCAATTACCATTTTACCTCTGGTAACATGACCTAAGAGCGTGAATGAAATTCCTGATTCTATCATAAAATCAATGAACTCTTCTTCTGAGTCTTCCACTAAGGATACTACAACTCTACCTTGCGCTTCACCAAACAAGTATGCATCTTCTCTTACTTCTGAATCTGTAACTATATCGAAACCTAAGTTATTTTCAAGTCCCATTTCAAAAAGTGTAGTATAAAGTCCACCATCAGCACAATCATGAGCCGCATTGATTAATTTGTTTTGGATTAATCCTTTAATGGACTCTTGCATTGCGAACTCTTCTTCCATATTGAAATATGGAGCGGGAGATCCCTTCACTTTATGATAACTATATAAATATTCAGAAGAACCGATACATTCAACGGGCTTTCCAATCAAGAATATCAAATCACCTTTGTACTTGAAATTCATTGACATCGCGTGATCTTTATTCTCAAGCACCCCTAACATTCCGATAGTTGGTGTTGGCAATACAGGTTCTTCTCCTTCATCCGTTACTGTTTGGTTATAGAAACTTACGTTTCCGCCAGTAACTGGAGTAGAGAACTTAAGACAAGCTGCACTCATGCCTTTGATCGCACCAACAAAGTGCCAGTAGCTTTCTGGGTTATATGGATTACCGAAATTCAAACAGTTTGTAATAGCAGATGGAATTCCTCCAGCACACACTATGTTTCTAGCAGATTCAGCAACTGCGATCGAAGTTCCTGTTTCAGGATCAGCATGGACATATCGAGAATTGCAATCAACCGTCATTGCTAACGCTTTATTTGTTCCTTTTATGTTTACTATAGCCGCATCAGCTGGAGCGTTAGTACTCATATTAGCCGTTCCAACCATTGAATCATACTGCTCAGACACCCATCTTTTTGAAGCGATGTTAGGATGAGCCAACATGAACTTTCCAACTTCTTTTAAATCTTCCGGCTCTTTAATTGAGTTAATGTCGAATTTTTGAAACTCAGCAAAATAAGCTGGCTCTGTATATTCTCTTTCGTAAACTGGAGCACCTCCACCTAGAACAAGTGGCTCTGCCGGAAGTGTTGCACAAATCTCGCCATGCATCCAAAATTCTAAAATTTTTGTATCGGTTACTACACCAATCTCTTCGCAATTCAAATCCCATTTCTTAAAAATGGCTTCAACAATTGCTTCTTTTCCTTTTTCTACAACTACTAACATTCTTTCTTGAGATTCTGACAATAGAATTTCCCAATCCTTCATGTTTTCTTGTCGTGTTGGCACCTTGTCTAAGTTGATGATCATTCCAACATCACCAGCAGCACTCATTTCTGAAGTAGAACAAGTGATTCCTGCTGCACCCATATCTTGCATTCCAACAACTGCATCAGTATCCGCTAATTCTAAAGTAGCTTCTAATAATAATTTTTCCTGAAAAGGATCTCCTACTTGAACAGACGGAAGATCATTTACAGAGTCTTCCGTAATATCTTTTGATGCAAATGCAGCTCCATGAATACCATCTTTTCCGGTTGATGAACCAACTATGTAAACTGGATTCCCTGGCCCAGAAGCAGTAGCTGACATCATTTTCTTCGGATCCATAATTCCAGCAGAAAATGCATTTACTAATGGATTCGTATTGTAGCTTTCATCAAAGAAAACTTCTCCACCTACAACGGGCACACCAAATGAATTACCATAATCACCAATGCCTTTTACAACACCTTTCATTAACCACTTTGTTCTTGGCAACTCAGGATCGCCAAATCTCAATGAGTTTAACTGAGCAATTGGTCTAGCTCCCATGGTGAAAATATCTCTATTAATCCCACCTACTCCAGTAGCTGCTCCTTGATATGGCTCTAAAGCACTCGGATGGTTATGAGACTCTATTTTGAAACAACATGCTAATCCGTCACCAATATCAACTAGGCCTGCATTTTCTTCTCCAGCTTCAACTAGCATATGTGGACCATCTTTCGGCAATGTCTTTAGCCACATAATTGAGTTCTTATAAGAACAATGTTCTGACCACATTACCGAAAAAATACTCATCTCAGTGAAATTAGGTGTACGCCCTAATATCTCTTTAATTTGATCAAATTCTTCCGAAAGTAATCCAAGCTCCTGAGCTTGTTCAAGTGTTGCTAATTGCTGCTTTTGAGTCGTTTCCATCTATTTTTTATCGATTAGTTAATCGTGTAAATAATTGAGGACACAAAGTTAGTCAAAGCCCTAAGTTCGGAAAGTAAATAATCGCCTATTTTTCAACATCTAATCAACGTTATTATCTTTGGGCTGCCAATGGATTACTTTCTAATCATTTTATATACAATCATTCTATTATTTATAATAGGTAAATGGCGCCTATTTAAGTTTGACGGCATTAATCCAAGATGGTTTCAAGTGGTACTACTAGTAAAGATTTGTGCAGGGGTCGGTCTATATTTAATTTACACTAAATATTATACCGTCCGTGCCGATGCTGACATTTTCAAGTACTTTGATGATAGTACCGTACTCTACAATTCATTTTGGGAAAGTCCAGGTGATTTTTTTCAAATGCTTTTCGGCATAGACTGTGAAGGAGAGCATTTCAGGAATACGTATTACACCAATATGTTTACCTGGTTTAAAAGTTTCGACAGTGATATTTTCAATAATAACCGGACCATGGTTAGAATAAATGCCGTAATCCGCTTCTTTTCTAATGGTTCATATCACATACACGCATTGTTTATGTCGTTTATTTCAATGGTTGGAATTACATTGATAATGAAAGCTTTCAGAAATACCATTTCTAAATTCAAAGGGCTATCGGTACTTTTAATTTTCCTACTTCCTTCAACCCTGATGTGGACTTCTGGAATTCTGAAAGGAGCTATTCTCTTTCTTTGGTTGGGATTGTTGATTTATTCTTATTCCAGATTAAAAATCCGATTTCATTGGATGTACCTAATCTTAATCCCCGTCTCCATTTATTTTATTTACACCACCAAATACTACATCCTTATTGCAGGTGCGCCTGTAGCAATCGGAGCATTTATTGGCTTGTTTTATAAGAAGCATAGCTTAATTAGATATGGATTGGGCATTTCTATTTGCCTTGCTGCCTTCCTAATTACTTCTCCTATTAACTTTAGTTATAATCCCACTGGTCTAATAATGAGTAAGCATAACGACATGGTTCAAAAATCACTTAGCTCTAATGCTAAAAGTAGTTTTGACATTCAGCTATATGATCTAGAGGATCCAGAATCATCTGCGATGCTGCTCTTGAAAAATAGTCCGAAAGCGTTTTACCACACGTTCTTTGAGCCAACTCCAAGCCACATCTCAAACCCAATGGCCCTTTTAACTTTTCTAGAAAACATCTTTATTCTGCTCTTCCTTTTGACTGCAATAATCTTGATAAGGAAACCCACAAATTGGCCAATGGTGATTGGATTGATCGTATTTATTGTAGGGTTATATGTAATTCTCGGATGGACTACACCCAACGCTGGAGCTGTAGCTCGGTACAAGGTCCCTGCTCTTCCGTTGATAATAATCCTTGGTTTAGAGATGATGAGCAATCAAAAATCAATCTCGAAAATTAAGTTCTTAAACAAACATTTTTAATCATGAGAATCAATCTATCACTAGGTTTCGTTTTAATTTTAATACTTGCCAGCTCTTGCATGAAATCCATTGATTGCGATTTAGTAATCCATAACGCAAAGATTTACTCCATGGATGATGGTGAGGAAGTTTATGAAGCGATGGCCATTAAAGACGGCAAGATTTTAGAGCTAGGACCAGAACGTCAAATCTTAAACAAATACAGTTATACGGAATCATACGATGCAGAATTGAAACCAATATACCCTGGTTTTATTGATGCTCACTGCCACTTCTTGGGATATGGATTGAGTTTAGAGCAAGTTGAACTTAAATCTTGCACCTCATTTGAAGAAGTGATTGAAAAATTAATCGCCTACAACGAAACTAAAACTGGAGATTGGATTGAAGGCCGAGGCTGGGACCATACACGCTGGACTAACCAATCATACCCTAATAAAAAAATGTTAGATTCTATCTTTCCAGAAACGCCAATTCTTATCAGAAGAGTTGATGGACACGCTGCTTTAGCCAATCAAAAAGCATTGGATTTGGCACTAATTGATATTTCTACTAGTGTGAATGGAGGACATATAGAAGTGCTAGAAGGAAAATTAACTGGAATAGTAGTGGACAACGCGGTGGACCTAATTAGAGAAATAATTCCTGCTCCTAATGAAACTCAAATTAAATCTGCGCTTATCAAAGCGCAAACTAATTGCTTTCAAGTTGGTCTGACTACAGTTGACGATGCCGGTTTA
>JBLIOB010000005.1:0-46419 GCA_047639575.1 Parvicellaceae bacterium | reverse complement strand
AGAGATAAGGTACTTTAATCAGTATCGCCAGGGTGCACATCGTCATAGCTAGAATCAGCGTTCTAATGTCCTTTTCACGATATCCTTTCATCAGTAAGAAGATTCCCGCATGTACGAAAAACAATGCCGTAAAATCAATATGCACGGCTCTAGAAAAAAATAGGCTCAGCGGCATAAATAAGAATATTACTGAGGCTATTTGTGCCGTCCTTTTATTAGTTATCAAATCCACAATCCTGTAGAAAAAGAACAAGCTGCCTAGAAAAAACAAAAAGAACAAAACCCTAATAACTATATGGCTCTCACCGAATAAATGATAAGTAATAGAAGCTAGAGCCTCAGGAAGTGGAAACTCTAACAAAACAGTTTTATGCGCACCCATCCAGCATACTGACGGATGCAATATATCTATCCCGTTTTTATAAAAATCATAAACATAATTAGCTGTGTCTGCTTGTCTCCAGGTATGGGGACTGTCCAGCACTTCCCCAAAATGGAAAAATCGGATTGCGATTCCAATCACTAGTAATAAAACGAAAAACCATTTATTCACTCAGTAAAGAAAAGAAACTTTGCGGTGATTGTTAATTCCTTGATATATTTGCATCATGAATAAAATTATAAATAGCTTATTGCTACTGGTATTCGCTTTTTCAATGTCGGCAAAAGCGCAAAACTATAATCGCCCGGTTACTGACCAGATTTTCCCGTACGAATTCCAAATTATGGATAGCACTACTTCATTCTATTATGCACTAGGTCCGTTTAAACTTTATAGCACTCCATCAGATCCAGACTATCTAAGACCAAAAGCATTGATTTTAGACCCCAAAGGATATACGGTATGGTATGGTTTCATGACTGGATCTGTAATAATGATGGATTTTAAATATGACTCTGGGTCAGACCAATTTTCGAGCGTAAATCGTATTGGTGGCACATCCGGAATCGCCCTTATTGATACCAACTTTACCGTTCAGGAAGAATTCACTAATGTAAGTTCAGATTATCTTGACGGGCATGATTTTAAAAGATTATCCGATGGAAATTTTGCTTTACTTGGAGTATCAGACAGTTTGTTTGATTTAAGCGCATACACCTTTAACGGAAGCCCGGGAAGTGCTAGCACTATCTGTAGATGTAACACGGTTGAAATTGTAGATATTTCTAATAATCTCATTTGGGATTGGAACAGCTGTAACTATCTTCATCCTTCTGAAGGGTATGACCATTATGGATACAACATAAGCAGCTATGATTACGCTCATATAAATTCGGTTTTTGAGGATGATGACGGTCATTTAATTTTGTCGTTCAGGCACATGAACTCTGTTGTTAAAATTAGCCGCACAACAGGGAACGTAATCTGGAGATTAGGAGGGAAACTAAATGATTTCACATTCACAAATGATGTTGGTTTTACAGGACAACACAATGCGGAAAGAAGACCTTCGGGCAGAATATCTGTTTTTGATAACGGGCAAATGTCTGGTCCACCAGAATTTTCAAGAGGCCTAGAGTACGTAATTGACACAAGTACCTGGAGCGCAACTTTGGTAGACGATTTTCAATATTCACCTACCACTTTCGGCAGTGCATTAGGCAGTAACTACCGTTTAGATGGAAGTAAGGTAATCAACTATGGAATGCTGTACAGACCTGAACCTTCTTTTGTGGTGGTTGATAGTTTAAATCAAGTACAGGCAACAGCTTATTTTCCAGATTCCGTTATGAACTATCGAGTTCAACCATTTCATCCTGGATTTGAGTTTGACAGACCAACAGTTACTTGCCTAGATTCTGCAGGCACTACCTTTTTAGTTGCCGAACCAGGTCACAGTGTTTACCTCTGGTCTTCTGGAGAAAACACGCAAATTATTGAACCATTAGTTGATTCAGTCTATCAGGTATGGGTACCTCAGGGTTTTGGAAAAATTAGTTGTCCTCCAATTCACTATTCTGCCACTTATTGCGCACCTACCGAGATAGCGGAACACAATCGTAGGCCAGCCAGACTTATCAAAACAATTGATTTACTTGGTAGAGAAATTAAACATAAATCAATCGGACAATTGTACATTGAGGTTTATAGCGATGGGTCTATTAAAAAAATTGTTTCACTTCAACAGTTTGAAGGTCAATAATATTGGTGAAAAGGAAAATAAAAGCTAGACTGAATAAAGTCTTTGGTAGATCTTTGCTGAAAGTTATTGAAGCTGATAACACTTATTCTTATCAGGATATTAAATTAATTATTCCTGAAGGCGTGTTTCACCCAAAGTACTTTACCAGTTCTAAATTACTAGTGAAATTTGTTGAGGAGTCAGACATTCAAGGTAAAAACATACTCGAGTTAGGCTGCGGGAGTGGGATTACATCATTTATTGCTAGTACGAAGGGGGGAATCGTAACAGCATCAGACATCAGTGAGTTAGTTATTGGCAACTTAAGAATCAATCAAGATAAAAATGGGATTCAATTCCAAAGCGTTGTATCAGATCTTTTCGACTCCATAAAAGAAAATACATTTGATTTAATTTTAATTAATCCGCCCTACTATCCTAAAAACCCGACCTCTGAAAAAGAACATGCATGGTTTTGTGGGATTGAATTCGAATACTTTAAAAAGCTTTTTAAGCAACTTAAAGAAAGGTCCATCTCTAAAGGGATATTTATGACTTTGTCTAATGAATGTGACCTTGAAACAATTCAGAATATTGCAAAGAACAATCGGTATCATTTTGAGCAGATCAAAATCAACAAAAACATTTCTGAAATTAATTACTTATTTGAGATAAGGGAGATTTAAAACTATTTCAAAAATTATCGAAGCTCGAATAGGAGAATTCGAATTTATCAGTATTAAACTCTTCATTTAAAAAATGAGTTCCTATCAAAGCACCTGGTTCTAAATTATAATTACACCGTTTGAGGAATTCATATTCAAGTCCATCCGGATCCGTTTGAAAAACGATTTTATCAATTCCGAATTTTTTGCATCTTTTGATTAATTCAGTCAGTCCTGATTTAAATGAATCAAAATTTTCAGTTGAGAATTTGCCAATATGGAGTACTTCAGAAAGCTTTATCCAAAACGCACAGCCACTAAAATCGAAAATTCCATTGTCAGTAAACGTTCTATACTTAAGTAAATCTGAATTAATCACTTCTAATACAGTCGAATCATTTGTTGTTATTTCGGAAAGTTGCTTTAATCCTACTATAAATGACTCCCATCCGGACTTACCGAGAATTTTATATTTGGCTTTTTGAATAGGAATTGCTCCTGTCTGGATTACTGTAAAATGTAAATATCTTAAATGGTTCCATCCAAGTCTTTTCACGCTTCGCTCGCTAACATCGCTAAAGTAGGCGTAGAGCATATTAACCCCTTGAGCTCTTAAAATTTTATTTGTACGGTCAATTAACTGAGAATGAATTTGAAGATTTCGATAATCTGGATGGGTTTGGTACTCGCAAGTATGAGCAATTAAATGTGTTTGATCAGAACCTTTGTATAATTGAGGTATTGCCCCAACAAAAGCCACTTCCTGTCCTTTAACCAGAGCAACTGAGCTTACTGGCTGAGCCAGGATCGTGTTCTTCAGATACTTCTGCCTAAAATAATCTTCGCTCCTTTTTTTATTGAACACTTTACGACTAAGTGCAACCAAGCCAGCTAAGTTTGATTCAGATACAGTTTCTAACGTTATCTCAGTACCTACCATTACCAATTGCTCTAACCTGATTAAACCATGAGATATGCGGATTATTACCTAAGCGATCTCTTACCCTTTGATCTAACACTCCAAATTCATCTAAATATTGAACCGAGAATTGACAGTTAAAACCCGCCTCTTGTACTTGATCCACTACCTCCTTATTGTAGTGGCCGTAAGGAAACGCAATTTCCTCAATACAATCTCCCGTCAAATCTTCTAAATATTTTTTTGATCCTGTCAGTTCATTCTTCAGTGCTTCTGGAGTAAGATATTTAAATGAATCGTGTGAAATTCCATGTGCTCCAATTGTGATAAAATCGCTTTTAGAAACGTTTTTGATCTCTTCCTCGTTCATCATTCGCCAATGATCTTCGGGATAGCTTTCTAACCAATCATCTTTCAAACCTAAGGACACAAAAAGCTGTTTTGCAAATACATATCCGTTTTCAATAATTATTGATTTAATGTTTTTTCCATCTTGGTCAACATATTGATTTTTCGTTTTTTTGAATTTCACTCCATTAAATTGGATTTCAAAAGGGCCATTCCTTGAGTACATATCTATCGCATCAGGCCATAAATAGTTTTCATCAAGCAACTGAATAGTTGAGATATAAATTGTTGCAGGTATCTCTAATTCTTCAATTATCGGCAGTAAGTATTTGCAATTATTGGCAAATCCATCATCAAAAGAAATAGCTACTTTAAAACCGTCATTCGCCACTTTCATTTCAAAAGCTTCCTTAGTAGAAACAATTTGAGCATTTTGCTTTAGCCAAGAAAGCTGCTTTCTTAATTCATTTTCAGAAATGAATTTGCTATTTACCCGGGCAGTGTTTCCATCATCTATCCCATGATAAAGCAATATGCAGCTACCGGATTTAGGTAGTCGACATTTTTTAATTCGTGCTTGAAAGAGCAAATCAGCTAAAGCCCACTCTCCTCTTTTTAGAACCTTCGAAAAATATCCTTTGTTACCAGTCAACATTATCTATAATCTCCTTTGCTACAAGCCGATGTCCTTCAAGATTGAGGTGATCGTCATTATTGAAATATACCACATTATTCGATTCTTCTGCCTTTATCAGCACATCACTTAAATCGATCATGGAAGGGAATGATTCTTTCAGTTTTTTAATGATTGGATACTGATTTACCTGCGAAAATTCAGCTCCAAATTCTGCAAACGCTTGTTGATATTTTTCATTTATGCTTATTCCATGAGGTATTACAATTAATTGAAATTCAACTGAATCTGGTAATGACTCTTGAATCTCTTTAATGTATGCTAAGTTTGACTCAAAAGCTCCCAACATGGAACTTTCAAGGAAATAAGTTTGTTGAAGATATTTCGGATTAGCTTGGACCAACATCTTACATCTAGGCGAGTATTTTTCCGATGAAAACGGTTCCATGTTCTTTGACTGAAAGGCTTCATCAAAGTCGGTATTGAAGCTGGTGCTTGCTTGAGAGAATTTATAATTAAAAAACCCGATCACTCTAAAGTTTCTTGAAAATGACCAATACCAGTTTCTTATTATTGAAAGTTCAGACCAGTTAATGGGTGGTTGTTCGTCTAAGAGATCATTACCTAAATACATCTGGTAAATCACCTTTTTAGGCTCGAATCTACTAATACGGTTTGCACAAGTGTACGCGGCTTCCCTTGCTGCTGTTCCTGGAATGCCACAATTAACAAAATTATAGGCAGGCAAAGAATCCTTTAAATGGCTTAAATAACTCCCGGATTGAGCTGTAAAAGAATCTCCAAACACCAACACATTTGGTTTTACTGATTCCAATTCTTCATTCAGTCCTTTTAATTCTGCTTTATAATAATCAATCCATTGGTATCGATACGAAATCTCGAGAAAAAGTAACAAGACAAATAATACAAGCGAGTATTTAAAAAGTCGCTTCAGCCATTTATTAGTTAGAAGACTATTGAGCGGCTTTTTCAAGTTTCTTATTTTTTAGATCGAATAAGACGATAGCGGCTACGGATGCATAAACTAAAAAAGCCATTTTATCTTGATCCATAAAGGAATTGACCAAGCCGTGTACATAAAAAGTAATTAAACCCAGTAAGATTCCAAGCAATATTACTTTCTCTTTTGGGTCTGACGTAACGTGGTAATTTTTTATTCCTAAATGGACGGTATATAATACCAAACAGACGAATAGTAACATTCCAGGAAGTCCTGATTCCGATAGATATGTTAAATATTCGGAGTGTGCATTTCCTCTATCTCCGTGATTCGTGCTAATATAGGTTTTGAATTCTGAAGTTTGAAACTGCCCATATTCAAATTGGTACGTCCCTGGTCCATACCCAGTAAGAGGTCTCATTTTAAACATCTCTACAGCGCATACCCACCGATTTATCCGTTCTAAATTCGATGCATCCGTTTTTACATTAGTTACAGAACTAAAGTGATTGGCCACATCACCATCATTACTAACTGCTTCTGTAGATGCTACATTAGTGTAGATTTCTGCTTGATACGAAACAACAACAATAAGCGCAACCGCCAATATCGAAAACAATACATATGATTTCCATTTTGTTTTTAAAAATAAGTAGAACACAAAAGCAGCTGCTAAACTAATTAAGGCTGCCCGAGATAAGGCCAGGACTTCTTGAGACACAAGGAAAACAAAAATCAAGATTAATATCGTTTTGAACAAAATAGACAACTTGAAAATTCGAGAATTCCATAGAACTACTAAACAAATTGGAATAACAAATGCCAAACAAGCTGCATAAATAGTGTGATCTGTATAATAAGGAGCACATATTTCGAAAACTGTCTTTAAATCAAAATCATAATGCATGTGTTTAATAAATGTGAAATACATTACAGGGATAAGCCCAAATAAGTAAAGCAGAAATAGCTTCAACACGTTAATTATTGATCCTTTAGCAAAAGATGCCGTAACCAGATAAAACACTAATAAAAAAACGCTCCTCATTAAAAAGCGTTTAAGAGAAATATCAGGCGCGCTACTCATAATCGTAGTCACTAACATCCATATTAAATCAATAAATAAAATTATAGTTACCGGGTGCCTTAAAATGCTGGCCTCGATTTTATTTCTTCCTAATTGAAATACGACATAAATAGCCATTAACCCAACAAGTAATTCAGAGGGAAGAGAAACACTCATCCCGGTCCCAGGAAAGATGGCGCCAGTTGAAATCGGAATTGCCGATACAGCAATAAAAAGAAGCCACTTTTTATAATATAAAAAGACAATAGAAAAGACAGTAATTGCGCCTGAAATTCCAAAAAACAGGTTCGATTTACTTTCAGGAAATATCAAGATGACAGTAACAATAATAAGGCCTAATAATAAGCCTATAATCGTGCGATAATTTCGAATAAGTTGCAACGGTTACAACTGAGATTTATAAGTTCTATACTTATCTCGAATAACAAAAAGTAAAATCATTATGATTGTCAATAAAACACCACCAATTAGTCCATTGGTTATAAATGAAGGCGATATTTTCTTGAACGTAGGTAAAGCTCTATCAACAACGTAGTTCTTAAGAAGTGGTTTATTCATTTCATCAACCGCATGTTCATAGTCTATTTGAAATTGTCTCGTTTGCCCTCTTATAATATCATAAGATTGAATCAGTTGTTCCATTTCACGACTGTCGATATAATTCTCATCGATGAAATTATCAGTTGCTATCCTTTGCTTATAATTTGTAATTAAATTTTCTCGATTGCTGGTGTCTTTTATTGAGTATATAATTGAAACAACGCTATCCAACTCCAACTTACTTCTTTCTAGCCGACTTATATAAAAAGATATTTCTGCATCTCGATTGTCTTTAAATACATTTTTTTTATAATTATTAACTTCATCAATTATAAAATTAACCACTTCTGCTGCGCGTTCGGGCTTAGTTAATTCGGCCGAAACAATTACAGACAAATATTTAGATCTAAAAAACTGTACATCCTGAATGTACTTTAAGTTGAGGTTCTGTTTCCATCCAACCGTGTTGCTATCAATATCGTAATAGGAAATGAAATCAAATTCATTGACAACTCGGTCCCGCAAAGTAGAAGACTCCAACAACTGCATTAATTGCTCCGTTTCACTCTCATGACCGAATTGAGGGTTACTAATTAATTGGTCTCGCGTAAATGAATTTGGTGGGTATATAATTCCGGATGCGCGATATTTTTTCGGAATTAAAAACGTTAGGCAAATAGCTAGAATTGTACCAACTACAAAAGCAATAATTATCTTAACACCATGTTCGAAAAAATAACTAAGGATAGATTTTGCTTCTTCTTTTTCTTCTGAAAAAATACTCATGTAATGTGGTTTTAAGATGTAAATATACCGTTACTGTTAGCTTTACTAAACGATTTACGTAATTGTTATTTGTTTTTAATCGATTCCCAAGTACTTAATATTTCTTCTTGAGATGGCCTGTTTGGTTCAGCCTCTCTAAGCGGTTCGCATTCTTTAAGTGTATCTCTACATTCTTTTGGCAGCGACTGATACAATTGAGTTCCTTTTGATTTCCAAGCAATCATTTCGTTCGATACATCCTTTACAGGTTTTGCTGGATTCCCAACAACCACTTTTCTATTCGGAATCACCGTATTTGCTGGCACAAAAGATAAAGCACCGACAATACACTCTGAGCCAATAAATACATCATCCATTATAACCGCATTCATTCCGATTAAGCAATTTTCTCCAATGGTACCTCCGTGCACGACAGCTCCATGACCAATGTGAGCTCCTTTTTTCAAAGTAACGGTTGTTCCTGGAAACATGTGAATAGTACAGCTTTCCTGAACATTACATCCATCTTCTATAACGATCTTTCCCCAATCTCCTCTAATTGCCGCTCCGGGGCCAACATAGACGTCTTTCCCGATGAACACATTACCTGTGACATTAGCCTGAGGGTGAACGAAGGCCGATTCATGTATAACCGGCTTAAATCCATTGAATTCAAAAATCATTTTATTGGTTTTATATAGACAAGATACAATTCATTATTTCTTTGGAAAAATCGAAGTGAATTGATCACACATTTTTAGATCCTTCTGCATACCGTTCCCATTTCTGAAGCACCTTCACCATATCTTCTGGCAACTCTGAATCGAACTGTTTCCATTCGCCAGTGACCGGATGTGTGAAGCCCAATGTCTTAGCATGTAATGCTTGTCTTGGAAGTTCTTTAAAACAATTCTCTATAAACTGTTTATATTTTGTGAAAGTCGTTCCTTTTAATATTCTATTTCCACCATATTCAGGGTCTCCGAAAAGCGGGTGCCCGATATGTTTCATGTGAATTCTAATTTGATGAGTTCTTCCCGTTTCCAGTTTGCATTCTATCAAAGTAACATATCCATATCTCCTGACCACATTCCAATGTGTTACAGCGTGCTTTCCGTATTCAGAATCTTCTTCGAATACGTCCATCACTTTTCTATTCTTAAGAGATCTACCCACTTTGCCCACAACGGTCCCAGATTCTTCTTTTACATCTCCCCAAACAATCGCAAAATATTGCCGTTTCGATGTACGATCAAAAAACTGCTTAGCTAAGTTTGTAAGTGCATCTTCTGTTTTAGCAATAACCATAATGCCGGTTGTGTTTTTATCCAATCGATGCACCAAGCCAGGTCTTCCAACATGATCTTGGCTTTCAGGTAAGTTTTCGAAATGATAAACAAGGGCATTTACTAAAGTTCCGGAGTAATTGCCGTAACCAGGATGGACAACTATGCCTGCTTGCTTATTAAGCACCAATACATTATCATCTTCGTAAATAATATCAAGTGGTATGTCTTCAGGGATTAACTCTATTTCGCGAACAGGGTAAGGCAGGACAATTGAAATTTCATCACTTGGTTTTACCTTGTAATTCGATTTAACGGGCTCCTTATTTACCAAAATGTTCCCATTCTTGGCAGCGACTTGAAGTCGGTTTCTAGAAGTATTGGGTACTCTATCTATTAGAAACTTATCGATTCGTAGAGGCTCTTGCCCTTTGTCAGCAACAAACTTATGATGCTCGTATAATTCTTCTGATTCTTGTGAATCTTCTTCTTCCGTCATTCTTTAATCACCTTAATGGTGGTAAAGTTGCCATTTTTATCGGAAATTCTCAAGATATAAACCCCACTTTGATAAATGCTAAGGTCTAATTGAGTTTGATTGTTGAAATTGGCCTCCTGTAATAAACGTCCATTAATGTCAACTAAGACAAGATCATACTGCTCATTGGCAGGCATCTGAACGTTCAATTTATCCGTAGCAGGATTTGGATATACTTTAGCAGTCAAATCAGCATCTCTAACTGAAACCCATCCGCTAGGTTGGGCTGCATCATAAACTGGTCTAATCATTAAAGAACCCTCCTTTGTGGTGTTAGTCCACGTTCCACCTGTTACATCATAATAAATCTTGTCGCCATTATCAATGTTCGCGTCAAAGCCAACATTTAATCTATCCGTTGTTGTTTGTTTCCAGCCAACATAATATGTACCACTTGTTCCAACTTTTTCGCTTAACTCATACGTATAGAAACCATTTACTCCTAAATTATACTGAGGCGTCATTAATAATGGTTCTTCATATAAAACAGTACCTGGAGTTCCACCAGAACCGTCATTATCCCAAACCATTAAAATGAAAGGATCATTACTCACATCATTAACTGCAGGCTCAAAGTGTATTTTAATTGCGTAAATCGAATCGGCAATTGGTGAGGTAAATCGATAAGCTAATTTAGGCTGCGTCCCTGTAATACCATATGCTGCCTCAGCAGTTCCATCGTCATAAGAATAGTAATTAGTGAATCGCTGCTGCATCCAATAAAATTTATTGGTTGAAACATAATTAATACCAGGACTGAACCTGAATTTTACATCAAAAATTATTGAAGTATCGGTTAACGTTGTGTCATATTCAAAATTAGTTACATCAAAGAAGTCAATCGCCACCGTGCTATCTGTTTGACCATAGGTGTCATGGTTTGCATTATCCGAGCACCTCGTAGTAATCGAATCCGTACCATTAAACACATCGAAACAAACGTTAGATACATTTACGGTACCCAGTTTAGAATTTACAATTTCAACGAAACATGTATCATCCATAGCCGAAGCCGGATTAAACTCATAATGGGTGTAAGGCATTGCCGTGTAATCTTTTAACAAAGTATTTACTGGATCCTGAATTGCTATTTCATTTAATATGGTATCATTGATCGGGTTTGGTTTCAAATTAACAAAATCAAGGTGCCAATGATCTAGACTTCCGTTTAACGCTCCATAGTTTTTAAATCTGAATTGAAATCCGGACATCAAGTAATTAATCGAAATTATTTTAACCGCTCCTCTTTCAAAAGTGTCCAACGGCATTCCATTTGCTTTCCAAACCGTAGACCACTCTTCGTCCATAGGTGACCAAAACTGTAATACTAACGTATCGTTAGACTCAGGAGCATTTCCGAGGCCTTCTGTTTGATACCAAAAACTTAATTCCAACGAGTCCGAAGCTCCCCACGGAGTGCCTGCAGGTTTAGTAGCTAAGTCAATTGGAACGGAAGTAAGTACATCTGCTAATCCAGCGGATGTAGTTGTAAAATTATATGGATATCCAATTTCATTAAGACCATCAAAGGTTGCTACTCCATATGAAGGAGGATCAATCGCGTAAGTGTTATTTCTGTAAACGAAATTATCAATCCACAAGTAATTAGTGTCCGCCTGTGTTGTGTCCACTTTATAAACAATTACTGAGTCCTGAAAAAAGTCTGCGCTTGACTCAATTAAAACGTTATCTATTCCAATCGTCCACAGCGAATCCAAATATGCATTATTTGGCCAAAGGGTATCCAATACAAAAGTTGGAGGGTAACTGCAAATGTCATAAAGCTCAACTGCTACCCAAGGGATTGCAGTTACCACAATATTCAAAGAATCAAATCCAAAGCCTGCAACTGTGTCAATCGTAGTTTGAAAGGTAGTATCGTCCATGTACTGCGTTCCCATTGAATCTGGAACTCCAACTTGGTAAAGATGAAACCAACTTGTATCAGTAACCTGTGGGTCACCTGGTTGAGCATTTCGGGGTTTAAACTTATTTGTTGTGAAATCATCAATTATACCCGAACCCGAAACGACAAGGGTATCATACTTATAAACAAAAAGTCCATCTACATTTTTAGATAATTGATTTTGATTTTTTTCAATCAGTACGTGATTTGACCCTAATGGCGATAACATTTCTCCCTCAACACCTTTTTGACTGTGCACCAAAGAGGTTAGAAAAATAAATAAGGTGGCAAGTATTAATCTCATCAGTTAGATCCAGGTTCTCTAAGGGTAGTATCAGCAGAAACAGAAGCCCCTCCATCACATGGTTTAGCTACCGATGCAAAAACAGTTAAATCTGCACCTTCTCTTACTGTTGTATTTGCCAATCCTACCGGCCCAGGAACTTGTTTGTAAATTTTAGCATTCAACGTATCTGCTGCTGTCAAA
Source organism: Parvicellaceae bacterium (assembly GCA_047639575.1). GTDB lineage: Bacteria > Bacteroidota > Bacteroidia > Flavobacteriales_D > Parvicellaceae > JBLIOB01. The sequence goes on along the minus strand of JBLIOB010000005.1, from coordinate 34,163 downwards.
CAATCATCACAATGATAATCTAAAAACAGTTTATAGGTACTTAACTTACTTTTAGCCTCAATTATTGTTGAACAGCGCAAAGAAGGCACAGAAGTTGGCTGTCCTGCAGTACCTAATCCAACGTTTAATTGAATTGACGATCCTTTTGGAACTCTCATTCCTTCTGAAATATCTTTTCCGTTGTAAGAAGCTGCGTACACCAGGTTAGCGTGTTTACCTGCAACTGGCTTAATACTTGCTGTTAATCCATTAATCTTCAACATTGAAACTGCGTAATCTTTAGACTGATCAACAATGGAAGGCACTGTTTTATACTCAATACCGGTTTTCACAATCGTTAAGTAAATAGTCCGGTCTGGCTTTACGTAAGACTCTACACCATCAGAATGCGCAGAAGGCAATTGACTAATTACGGTTCCTCTTGGAGATTCATCTGAATAAATAGAATCGACAATTTTGTATCGAAGATTTTTTTCTGACGTAAAGTCTCCTAGCTCATCAACATTCATCCCGTAAAAATTCGGGACTGCAATTTCCTCACCATGGAGCGTATAGCTGTCTAAATAAGCTAGTAAACCCCAAAAAGCGATTCCAGCCACAATTAAACCAATTACAAAATTGATTATAAATATTCCTGTAAACATGAACCGTAAATAAGGTCCAATTTTTTTCCTGAGTACGACCAACAGCAATACAAGCAATATCAGTCCTACAATTATTATATACTTAAGTTCCATTAATGGTAACAAAGATAAAAATATTGCACAGCTAAATAATCCCTGTTAATAAGTAGTGTGCTGCGAATAATAAATCAATCATCAGCTTGGTAAATTTGCTGTACAACTTGAAGATACATGAAGAAGAATATTGCCATAGTTGACGGTGGCTTCTCTCAAGAAGCTCACGTGTCTTTCAAAAGTGCTGAAACTGTTATCAATAACCTTGATAGAGAGAAATACGTTGGGCACAGAATAAGAATTATTGACCAAAATTGGACCTATGATCCAGATGGAAATCCATTACTTGTAGACAAAAATGATTTTTCTGTGATAATCAATGGTGAGAAATTAACTTTTGATTGTGCCATGATTATTATACATGGTACACCTGGAGAAGATGGAAAGCTTCAAGCTTATTTTGATTTAGTCGGCATGCCCTATAACACCTGTAATCAGGTAACTTCAACACTTAGTTTTAATAAATATTTTTGCAATAGAATTTTAGAATCTTTCGGTATTAAGTGTGCAAAAGCTTTGCTATTTAGATACCCTTCAGAATATAACGATGACGAAATAGTGACATCACTTGGGCTTCCTTGTTTTGTTAAGCCTAATGACGGTGGGTCTAGTTATGGAGCTGCTAAAGTTAATGAGCAAAACGAGTTAAGACAATATATAGAGAAAGCTTTTGAGCATGGAGATCAGGTAATTGTCGAAGAATTTATGCCAGGAACAGAAGTTACTAACGGAGTCTATTTCAATGGCACAGAAATTCAAACGCTTGCGATAACTGAAATTACCACGCCTAACGAATTTTTCGATTACGCTGCTAAGTATAACGGTGAATCAGAAGAAATTACGCCTGCTAGAATAAGTGACGAACTCACTAAATCAATCAAAGGTATAACGAAAGACATCTATCGAAAACTTGGTCTAAATGGCATTTGTCGGATGGATTACATTATTAAAAAAGGAGTTCCTCATGTAATCGAGATCAACACAGTTCCAGGTCAAACTTCTGCTTCTTTAATACCACAAATGGCGGAATATGATGGGATTAGCTTGAAAGAGATGTATACTACATCAATTGAAAATGCAACTAGACTTAAAAATTAGAAGTACCAGAAGAGTTCTTTAAATATTCCACTAGTTTTCTAACCGCTGCTCCTCGATGGGAAATTGCATTTTTTTGATCAATTGACATTTGAGCGAACGATTCTTCGAATCCCTCTGGTTTAAATATTGGATCGTAACCGAAACCTTCTGAGCCTGTATTTTCGTTCAGGATCTCGCCCTTTGCTACACCTTCAAAGGTATAATCTTCATTGTCCAGAACCAGCGCAACAACTGTTCGGAATTTGGCACGTCTGTTCTTTTCACCTTTCAGGTTGGCCAAAACTTTAGCCATATTGTTTTCTGCGACACAGTCTTCACCGGCATATCTTGCTGAATAAACACCCGGAGCACCATTTAATGCATCAATTTCGAGTCCAGTATCGTCAGCAAAACAATTAACATTAAAACGGTCAGCGATATAATGCGCCTTTTGCAAAGCATTCTCTTTCAAGGTTTCAAAATCCTCTGGAATATCTCCCTCAAACCCAATGTCTTTTAAGCTTAATATTTCAACAATACCATTTAAGGCATTTTGAATCTCTTTTATCTTATTTTTGTTATTAGTAGCAAATACGAGTTTCAACATATGATTCCATTTCATGTTCCTTACCTATCGGGAAACGAAAGTAAATATATTCAGCAATTAATCGAGTCTGGCGACCATTTCTCTGGAGATGGTGTGTTTACCAAACGGTGTACTGAATTTCTTGAAGAGTTCACTGGAACCGATGTGTTACTTACTACTTCCTGCACCCATGCGTTAGAGATGGCTGCTATTTTAATAAATGTTCAAGCAGGTGATGAGATAATTATGTCGCCATATACATTTTCAAGCACGGCTAATGCCTTTGAACTAAGAGGGGCTAAAATCGTGTATTGCGACATTCGACAGGATAATTTGAATCTTGACGAAAATTTAATCGAGGCTTGTATCACCTCAAAAACGAAAGCAATTGTCCCGATGCACTACGCAGGGGTCGCTTGTGACATGAAACGAATTAGTGAAATTGCAAAAGCCAATGGACTATTCGTTATTGAAGATGCGGCACAGTGCATTGATGCTTATTTAGAAGACCAACATCTTGGCACTTTTGGAGATATCGGGTGTATTAGTTTCCATGAGACCAAAAACATTCACTGCGGTGAGGGCGGTGCGATTCTAATAAACAATAAAGACCTTCTTGAGCGAGCTGAAATAATTAGAGAGAAAGGAACTAATCGGAGTAAATTTCTCAGAGGTGAAATACCTTATTATACTAAAGTGGATATTGGTTCTAGCTATTTAATGAGTGAATTGAATGCTGCTTTTTTGTGGGCTCAGCTGCAGGATGTAAAAAAAGTTACGGAGCTAAGATTAAGAAACTGGAATCGATATTTTAGTTTTTTTAGTGGTGCAAGAATTGAGGATGTGAAATTCTCTCTTGGCTCTACAGGACATAATGCTCATATTTTTTGGGTGATTGGAAAAAAAGAAAACTTACAGTCCAAAAATGCATTTCTTGCACACTATCAATTATTAAAGAATCGAGATTGGGAAGTCGCAAATAAAACCATTGATTTAAATAGACTTTCGTTGGAAGAACAAAATGTTGATCTCTTATTGCAAGAATTAAATTCCATATTCAGGTAGTCCACCTTTATTTGTTAAAATGATTCAAGAAAAAATAAATGCGCTTGTCATAGGTATGATTGGCAATAACATGATCATAAGCATCATCAACAATTTTCTCTCTAATCTCTTGATCGGCAAATCGCAACATCACCTCATCAACATTTGAAAAATCTGGATTGAGACTTAAGTAATGCTTATTTGCCTCGAGTATTCCATTAAAATCTCCTGGAAACATAATTTGGCAAGTTTTGCAACCAATGGCATCAAAATGTCTTGATGAAATGCACTTTCCACTTATTGCTCCAGAGTAATCTTTATAGAACTTATCAAAAATCTCCTCAAATGGTACTGAGAAAAAATGATCGTAGTTCGCTTTATTATTTAACCAATTTTTATGAGCTAAATAATCTTCCACCTTCGCTACTTGTTTATAAGATATCCAAGCCCTATAATTGGCATTAACTTTTTTAAATTTTTCAGCGGTGCTCTGCCTTTTTACATTGCTTTTAGAGAGAATGTACTTTTCGATCTCTAAAACCGTATGGTCGTCTTTTTCCAAATAACTAGAACCAGCTTCGGTCGCAATGGTTCCTTTGCAATTATTTAAAAATTCTGCCCATCCCTCTCGGGTAAATCGATCTTTCCATGACCGTCCAAAATCTTTTTTAATTGGTGTTTGGGATCGATAACTTTCAAAAAAATCAATCAGCTCATTTCTATCATTATTACCCATAAATGGAAAATAACGTTCAGCTCTGACTCCTATATCGATTGCTCTATTTTTCTGCAATTTTTCAGGCTTAAAACTTTCCTGATTAAGAGCATGCGGCATAGCTAAAACATCTGCATCAGTAGAATCTTGATAAAGTGCCTTTGCAGAATGAATTGGAAGTTGAGAAGCGACAAAATCCGGGTTAATTACAGAAAGTAAATGAAGCTTATCCTGCATTCTCATTCCAACTAGCGGATAATTGAGTTCATTGCCGAAAAACAAGAGTAATTTCCCTTTTCTTTTATTTAAAATAGAAACGTAAGGAAAAAGAAACTTGAATCCTACTGCGTTTGTTGAATGCAGACAAACCACCAACTCATAATCTTGTATGGTTTGCTTGAGTTTTTTGACATTCGACAAGTCATAAAGGTTAATTTGAGCGACCTTCAGGTCAGGCGAATTCGAAAAGGCATCTGCCCAATCGTTGTAATAAGACACTCGATCTGTATAATGCGAGAATAATACTAGGGTATTTATTTTGGACTCACTCAAATGAAAGCATTTAGTTCATTTGATCTTTATGCTTCGCCATACACAATTCAATAAAGTCCATGTTTTCTTTCGTCCAAGCTACCGTTTTTTTTATTCCTTCTTCGAAAGAAACAGCACATTCAAATGCGAGTTCTTGTTTTGCCTTTTCATTGTTTCCGAATCTTTTCCCTGAAGTATCCCAGTCTCGCTTAGGAAGTAATTCTATTACAGATTCACTTTTAACCTCATCGCAAATACTATCCGCCAACTCTTTGATCGACACCTCTCCTCCTGAAGCTAAATTGTAAACATCCCCAAGAGCCCCTTTGGCAGCACATGCAATAAGACCCCTACAAATATCTTCTACAAAAATAAAATCCCTTGTTGAATCCCCTCCATTATGCAAAGGAAGGTCCAGGTTGTGAATAGAACGATAAACAAAAATAGGTACTACGTTTCTCCAAACTGTGGCGTTTGTTCCACGCCATCGTCCAGCTCCCAACACTTCGCCAGGGCCATAAACATTTTGAAATCGTGCCCTTACAGTAGGAACACCAAATTGTTTGTGAAAATATACGCAGTAAAACTCACCGCTAATTTTAGATATTGAGTAAGGGCTGTCTTGATCTAAAGTAATTGGGTCTTCCTCTGTTGTAGCCTCAGCATCTCCGTAGGTCTTTTTGGCAACTGAACAACCTGCAGATGAATAAACATATTTACGAAGCTTCTTAAAACCCTTAATATGATCTAACAACTTCACAGACGTCATCGTATTATTTTCCAAATCTTGAACCGGGTCAAAAATTGAACTTTGATTTCCGTGAAATGTGGCTAATTGGAATATATAATCGAAATCATCTTTGATATTCAACAGGACTATGTCGTCTGTTATAGATCCTTCGATAAAAGTCAGGTTATCAGAAGAAGATAAGTTTTGTTTTTCCGAAGACAGCAAATTGTCTACCACAGTCACAGTGTTTGAGGTATCGCTTGCTAAAATAATTTTACCCAAGTTACTTCCAACAAAACCTGCACCTCCAACAATAAGGACGTTACTGTTTTCAATCATTTAATCTTAAATGCGTAAAAGTTTCTTCGATGCCATACTCTTCGTAATAGGCTATTGCCTTAGCTACACCGTCTACTAAAGAAGTTTTTACTTTCCAACCAAAGTCTTGGTTCGTTTTAGATGGATCAATTAAAATCGTAAACACATCATCATCACCTCTTTCTCGAACTTCAACGGCTTCATCTAAAGTAATATCCAAAGCTGACAATGTTGCATCAAATAATTCTTTAATAGAGTAATCTGAACCTGATGAGATGTGATAGAAACCACTATCCCCTGCACCATCTACGGCCTTAACAACACATTCAATTAAATCATCTATAAATATAAAATCTCTTCTTGTGTCCATAACGAAACACTTTTTACCTGTAGACAGTCTTTGGTAAAAAGTCGGTAATGGACCAGTAATATTTCTTGGACCATATGCATTTGCTAATCTAAAAGAGATAAAATTCAAACCGCTTAATTCGATATACTGTTCTGCTGTAGTCTTAGAAATTGCGTATGAACTTCCACCTTCATATCCACCTGAGAACAAAGGATGACTAAACGTAATTGGTTGCTCAATCGGTTTGAGACCATAACATAAAGCTGTTTGAAAATAGATAATTCTTTTAATCCCGACTTTTTGAGAAGCTCTAACAATATTTATTGTACCAACAACATTAGTTTGCGCATCTTCCATCCATGCTTCAGGATCTTTATAAGATGCCGCAGCATGCACTACTTGATCGGGTTTAAATTGATCAAATGCCTGATTCACCATTGATTCATCAGCAATAGTACCCTCAATAATTGTCAAATTTTGATGTTCCTTTAAATTGTCTTTACGACCAGTGGAGTAGTTATCTATAACCATCACTTGATGGCCTGAACTTAGTAAACTATCTGCCAATGTCGAACCTACAAATCCAGCTCCTCCGGTAATTAATATCTTCATTTTCTTGTTATTTAATCTTCTGTTTAAATTCTTGCTCTTTATCATGGAACTCTTGTTGCCACAATTCTAATGAAAGTAGCCCCCATACTTTTCTATCAAAAACCTTCACATCATCCATTGTTTTGTCTAGCGTTCCAGGTTCCAAATAAAATCTATCCTTTGCTTTCTGACTATTAAAAATATCGAAAACAAAGTCCTTTAAGTCACTTTTTAACCAATGATTTAATGGGACAGGGAATCCCATTTTATTCTTTCGATTCACTATTGAATCGGGTAAATCGTCCTTAAATGTATTTAATAAAATGCGTTTTAAGTTCCCGTCCTGAAATTTAATATTAGATGGCATCGTTGCACAAAATTCAATTAAAGGGTGATCTAAGAACGGAACTCTTGATTCAATTCCATGGGCCATGCTCATTCTATCTTCCACATGCAGCAACGCTGGTAGCAACGTTTTAAAATCGAAATGAGTCATTTTATCGAAATATGACTCCTTACCTACGTTCGATCCATTGAAAATCTTTTTAAACGCCATAAGAGGATCATAATCACCCAATTTGCTCCAATTAATAGTTTCCTTCATTGAAACTCCTCTATTAATTAGATGAAAGTATCTATCATCAAGATCTTCAAAAAGACCACTGCTCCAGAATTTTTTAAGTAAGGGTTTGTAATTTTTTAAAGCAACTAAGTTTGGAATTATTGACTCGTAAGTGACTACAAAGTTTCCGTTATCTAATGTGTTGTCTATAGCGCCTTTAACGCACTGTTCAAAGTAGGCAATCAAATATCGAACATACCCTCCAAATATTTCATCACCTCCCTGACCTCCTAACACAACTTTATTGTGCTTAGATGCGAATTCGGAAATCTGAAATTGAGGAAATGATCCTGGGCCTGCAATTGGAAAATCCAGGTGATAAATTATTTTTGAAATATTATCGATAAAATTAGAGCTTGTTATTTCAAGTTCGTGCAGTTGTATTTCTTTTTCCTCGGCCAACAACCTTGCATATTCACTTTCATCGTACAATTCACCAAGCGAAAATTTTCCGTTAAAGCCATTAATACTGTCCTGATGCTTAAGTGCCAAACTTGCTATCAAACTTGAGTCCGCTCCACCACTTATATAGGAGCCAACAGGAACGTCACTTCTTAAATGAAGCTCAATCGATTCGTTTAGAAGCTTTGACAGTTCATCTTGAAATTGCTGATCGTTTCTTTCCCAATCTAGATTATAATAAACATCCCAGTATTGCTCAATTTTACATCCACTATCATTTACTACCATGTAATGAGCAGGAGAAAGTCCAACCACATCTTTAAATGGAGTCTTCCCGTCTAAATAAAACTGAAAATGTAAATAATCAATTAGCGCATCCGGATCAGTTTCAATTTTATCTATAAATGGAATTAGAGCCTTAACTTCTGAAGAAAAGTAAAAGCTGCCATTTATAATTGTGTAATTAAAAGGCTTAATCCCGAACCTATCTCTTGCGCAGTATAATTCCTGCTTTGATTCATTCCAAATTGAAAACGCAAACATCCCCCTTAAATGACTAACCACGTCATTGCCCCATTTGGCATAACCAGCCAGTATAACTTCCGTATCTGAATTTGTTTGGAAAGAATAACCTTGAAGTTCTTTACGTAACTCCTTGTAATTGTAAATCTCACCGTTGAACGTGATCACATTACCCAATGAGTCTTTCATTGGCTGCTGCCCTTCACTTAAATCAATTATGCTAAGTCTTTTATGTCCAAAACCAACTTTTGAATTCGAATGAATCCAAATGCCGTCTTCGTCAGGACCTCTATGGGCCTGAATAGTATTCATTACTTCAATAGACCTGTAGTTTGCGCCACCGTTTCGCCCTTCAAAATCAAAAATGCCTGCGATTCCGCACATATAAGGAGACTATTTGTTATTGGCTTTTGCGTAAAGAAACCATCCTCTTTTTTTCTCCAACATTTTCATATATCGATAAACAAAAGGATTGTACTTGTTTCTATCCATATCTTGCATCCGTACTAGACCTGCAAACATTTCAGTGATTTCAAAATCACGTAGTAAGGTTTTCATTTCACTTCTTGAGTACACGTCACCAAGTGGATTCTCTAATCCATCAACTTCGTTAACTAGCTGCTGCATAGTTTTGCCTGAAGCCTTTGATTCTTTTTTCATCCTAACTCTATAAGCAAACGATTCCCTATTATAAAGCATAATGATAAACCTACCTCCAGGCTTCAAGACTCGGTGAATTTCCGCTACAGCTCCTGCTGTATCTGGCGTATGATGCAAGACCCCCATAGACGTCACACAGTCAAACTTATTATCTTCATAAGGCAGTTTCTCTGCATTTCCAACTCTAAAATCACCGTCTAAGCCCAGAAATCCAAATCGTTTATTACATAAATCAACAGATGCATCTGTAATATCCACACCAAATACAGATGCTCCTTCTTTAGCAAATTTGCTTAGCACATAGCCATTTCCACAGCCTACGTCAAGTACGTTTTTATTTTTAAAATTTCGAAACTCGTGAAGATCATAAGAGAATTCTATAGATTCATTTTGTTCTCTTAATTTATTATAATATTCGAAATATTCTTTGCTTCCAAGTTCGTGCGGGATAGCTGCTGCCGCAACAGGATTGCTATTCCAAAATTCCTTAACATCTCCAACCTCTGCCATTACCGTATGTTCTTGCCGTGAGTTCATCATTATTGCGTGATACTACCAACGAAGCTAAAAAGCTTTCAACTCCTTATTTTACTAACTTCGTGACAAATAATTTATTACCTATTGGTAAAACCAAAGATAAATAATATTGCGTTACTAACACTATCTAAAGGCAGATCGTTACTGTCTAAAAACCAAAGAAGGAAGTTAAATATTCTCGTAATATTTACCATAATCGGAGGGATTATTGACATCTTCGGACTGGCTGGAATTATTCCAGCCGTTAAAATTATTTCCGACCCTACCATTATAGACACGAATTCAACCTTGAGCTGGATATACGGCTCTTTCGGATTTGGCTCAAAAACCCAATTTCAAATTACGATTCTAGGTGGCATTGTACTTATTTTTGTTTTCAAGAATGTGCTACTGTTGGCCATAAAATATTATCAGACCAAGTTTTCATATAATGTCGCGAATGACCTGACGGCCACTCAGCTTAAGTACTACCTGAATCCAAATGATATTGATGCCAACGACAAAGAACTCAACTCTTCCATTGTAGCGCATAATGTGGCCGTTGTTCCATCCTTGTTTTCACTTCGGATCTTACTAACAATCATTAATTTTTTATCCGAGTTAGTAATAATCGCATTTATTGTTGTGTCAGTTGCAATCTACAACTATGAAGTTTTCCTTTTAATCGCTGCTACGTTGACGCCCGTATTCATTATTCTCTACAAGTCGGTGAAAACTAAAATTCAAAAAATTGAAAGACTAACGAATAAGATTTCTCCAATCATGATAAATGATACACTTGAGGCCGTTAGAGGAATGGAAGATGTAATTCTTTATCAGAGAATTGATTTTTTTAGTAAAAAAATTCTCCGAAATCAGATGCGATTAAATAAGATGAAAATATTGAGTCATACTTATGATCAAGCTTTTCCGAAAATCATTGAACTAACTGCTATAATGGGAATTGTGGCCTTACTTGCTGCTTCAGTTTACTTCGCTGAAAAAGAATCACTTTTGACGATTATAAGCGTGTACATGGTAGCTGCATATAAAATAATGCCGTCTTCAAACAAAATTCTGCAAGCGATTATCTCCATGAAAAGTTTCGATTTCGTTTTTGATATATTAAAGAAAAATCCAAAGGATATTGGCGAATCCGTAAAAGAAGGATATGAACCTCTCGATTTTAAATCCGAAATCAACTTGCACGATATTCATTTCAAATATGCTGACGGAAAAACCAACGTATTGAATGGTTTAACGTTAAAAGTGAAAAAAGGTGAAAAAATAGGAATCGTTGGTGAGTCTGGCGCTGGTAAAACATCCTTAATTAATGTATTGCTCAGGTTTAATATTGAAAACAAAGGGCAATTATTAGTGGACGGAGTGGCTTTAACTGAAAAAAATATTCAGTCTTGGAGAAAACTAATCGGGTACGTTAAGCAAAACGTGTTTTTGATAGATGGAACGGTTGCTCAAAATATTGCGTTTGGAATATTTGAAAATCATATTGATAATGATAAACTAACCCGGTCTATTGAAATGGCTGGATTAAAAGATACTATCTCAAATATGGAAAATGGTTTAAACACCAAAATCGGAGAGCAAGGAGCCAAACTATCAGGAGGTCAAAGACAAAGAATAGCCATTGCCAGAGCGCTATATAAGGGCGCTGAGATTTTAATATTTGATGAAGCTACCAATGCTCTGGATTTGGCTACAGAAAAAGGAATAAATAATTCTATAGGCGAATTAAATTCAAAAGGTGTAACTGTTATTATTGTTTCGCATCGACAAAGTGCATTGGACATTTGTGATACTATTTATGACCTTAAAAAAGGACAGTTTCAAGGAGCCAAAAATATCTGATCTAATTAATTATAAATAATCCATTGAAATTAGATAATTAAACAAGCGACCTAGATATGAGAATTTTATATTTCGCCAACCCATGCTCGCCACACGACACAAAGTGGATTAATCGATTGGCGAAAAATCATACAGTAGAGATAGTTTGTCAAGATGACATAACAAATGGAGTTCTTAGTCAAGAAGAAATAAAAATTCATTCTATTTTACCTTTGTTCAGAACCTTCAGGTTTAAAAGGACAAATGCGATAAAACATTTAAGAAAAATTATTTCAGATTTTCGACCAGACGTGATTCATTCCATGTATATGATTCCAAGTTCATTTTGGGCAAATGAAGTAAAAGACAATATTCCTCATGTGATTACCACTAGAGGATCAGATGTTCTTGTAGAATATCCGGGAAATTACTTTGGCATAAATTCGAGCTCAAAGAAAATCGTCCATAAAGTTTTTGATCAAAAAGTTAGGGATGCTTTGAAAAAAGCCGATTACATTACTTGTACCTCCACCACTCAAGCCAAAGTCATATGTTCAATTACCAAAACAGAGTACAAGGTAATTCCCACTGGCGTTGATATAGAAAAAATAAATTATTTTAGAACTAAAAAGGAAAATTCGGCTATTTATAAAGTTTTCTGTCCGAGGTACATGAAGCCTATTTACAATATCGATAAAATTGTAGAAGCTTTCCACCAATTTATTTCTGAATTTCCAGAATCTGAATTAACCTTAATAGATGAGAATAATGCATATGCCTCTACGGTGAAAAAGCTTGTCGCTAATTTAAATCTAGGATCAAAAGTCACTTTCGTTCCTAAATTGAATCTTGAAGAATTAATAAAAAGATATTGCGACTCTGATTTAACCATAATGATTCCTGATTCAGACGGAACTCCAAACACTGCTTTAGAATCTATGCTATGTGAAACACCTCTTATTATAGGAAGTGCGGACTACAACAAAAATCTATTTTCAACAGAATGGTTATGGAAAATTGAGCAAAACAATGCTGTTGCGTTGCTCGAACAAATGCTAAAAGTGAAGAAGACAAGAACTGAAGAAATAAATAAAAAATTAAAAATGGGAAGTGAAATCGTCAAAGTAAATGCAAGCCTTGAGGATTCAGTAAACTTAATTGCTCTGATTTACGAAAAGGTTAAATGACGGAGCAAGATAAAATATCTAACATTTTAATTGTCTGTGATGAAAAATGGGGTCCTATGTGGATGTCCAAACATCACTATGCCCATGAACTTGCACTTTTAGGCTATGATGTGTATTTCGTCAACCCTCCTGAATCTTGGACTCCAAAAAATTTCTTTACAAAACCAAAAATCGAAAAGATTGGCGCAATTAAGGTTATAACTATTAATAACAAATATCCTATCGGAACTAGTATCTCTAAAGCACTTAGAAATGACCGTGTAAATCTCAAATTGCTGAGGAAAGAAGGAATTTTAAACGATAAAAGTTTAGTTTGGAATTTCGATGGACGAAGGTTTTCTCGTCCGTCTTGCAAAATGATTTATCATATTGCAGATCATAATAAATCTGTTCTCCTTGATGATTTAGTTTCAAAAAATTCTGACCTAATTGTATGTACTTCCGAACGGTTTTTGGAAGGTTATCAAAATGTAAGGTGTCCGAAAATTGTTATTCCCCATGGTATATCCGCTAAAGAACTTATTGCAGATCTGGATGAAAGTCAATCGATTAAGAAGCAACTGGGAAAGTTTCTTATAGCAATTGGTACTTTTTCAGAAAGAAACAATCTGGAATTATTAAAGTTAACTGCAGATTCCTTTCCTGAACACACTTTGCTTCTTTTAGGACAAGATAACTTAGGTGATCACGAGGGGTGGCAAACGTTAATTCAAAGCAAAAATGTTAGTTATCTTGGAGTAGTTCCTGCAAAAGAATTAAAAAATTATATCTCGGCTGCTGCTCTTTGCCTGACCTGCTATCGATTTGACCATGCGGCTCTTATAAACTCGGGCGCTGCTTCTTCTTTGAAAAACATGAACTATTTGGCTCAAAACAAAGTGACGATTAGCACCCTAGCCAACGACATAGACGATTTTCAGGATCAAGGAATTTACAGTGCAACAAATGACCATGATTTTATTTCGTTGATAAAAAAAGGACTTAACAATGAACTTGCTATCAATACAGACCTGATTCAAACCAAATTAAAAGATCTTTTATACCCGAAACTTATTCTTCAAATTCTGAATAAACTATTAAATAAGTCTAATGCAGAAACGGAAACTACTGATTCAGAAGAAACAATTAATGGAAAAAATATTTTACTAGTTTCTAATGAACCATGGGGAGACATTTGGTATTCAAAGCAAAACTATGCTTATGAATTATCGAAAAACAACAACATAATATTTGTCGATCCTGTAGAAAGATGGCGGCCAAAATCATTGTTTTCAGCCCATATAACAACGACTCGCTGCGGTGATAATCTAGCCATTCTCAAATACCGAAATGCTATTCCTGTTAGAACTTCTTTTTTAGACCGTTGGAACAACAAAATTACTTCTAGGCGGTTAAAAAAGCATCTTGTTAATATTAATTTTCACAATCATATACACTGGACTTTTGATCCATTTAGGCTCTATGACCCTAAATTATTAGATGCTGTGTTTAGTATATACCATTGCGTGGACTTATACGGCTTCAATTACTATGGCGAGAATCAGATCGCAACAAATTCAGACATAATGTTTTTTAGTTCTAAAGAGTTCTTTAAAACTTACGTGAATTACTCCAACAAAAAAGTCTTATTACCACACGGAATCTCCTTAGAAGAGTTTAAAACTGATCCCATAGAGGCTGCTGAAACAGCATTAAAACATACAAATTATGGACTCTACATTGGCGTAATCGATAATAGAGTTGATTTTGAACTTCTGGAAAAAGCACTTATTAAATTCAAGGATGTTAAATTCTTATTTGTTGGCCCACTGGTACTTCCAGATGACGAAATAGCTCACAGCATTTTTATAGAAAAGAAGTACTCTAATTTGATTGCGATAGGTCCGGTACATTTTAAAAAATTGAAATTTTACATTTCACTTTCTAATTTTTGTATCTCATTTATGGATACCAAAATTGAAGATAACATGATAGCGCATCACAAATCACTTTTATATCTATCTCACGGAAAAGCAATTTTTGGCCCAGAATTCAGCGAATATGAAGGGCTCAACGAGATCTTGTACATGAGTAACGATCATAACAAATTATTGAATCTGATTGAAGATTTCCTTGCAAAAGGTGAACCTTCTGAACTTTCAACTAAAAGGATTGACTATGCGAAAGGTTATACTTTTGAGAATTTGTTGAAGCAAGCAAATCATCATATTAAAGACCTATTCGAATAAATACAAAGATTGACAGCTCAGTCAACGCACTAGCCCTTAATTGATAACGATCCATAGCTTAAAAATTCAAATAGAATCGTTAAGTTTACTATATATAATCACCCGAATGATAAAAAATAAAAAAATCCTCATTACTGGCGGAGCCGGATTTATTGGAAGCCATTTAGTTCAACAATTGGCCGAAAACAATAATGAAGTGGTAGTGTTAGACAATCTGCTAAGAGGAAATAAAATTCCTTCTGAGACATTTAAAAAGATTGAATTTCATAAACAAGATGTATGTGATTTTGAAGCTGTATTAAAAGCAAGTAATGGGTGCGACCTAATTTTTCATTTAGCTGCTATACTTGGTGTCGATATTGTTGCTGACAATCCGATGGAAACGATGGAAACGGAAGTAATTGGCACTCAAAATGTGGTAAAAGCAGCTTTGCAGAATAATGTTTCTAAGATAATTTATGCTTCAACGAGCGGTGTGTATGGTCACAATGCAATTGAGAAAAGCGTTACAGAAGAAATTTTAGTAGACCCTAGAACTTCTTATGCGATGGCCAAAAGATATAATGAAATTTACCTTGCCTCTTTGTTTGAGGAAAAAGGTATTGCTAGTGTTTGCTTGAGATTCTTCAACGTTTATGGCCCTAGACAAGACAACAGGATGGTAGTTCCTCGATTTATTGAACAAGCAAAGGCCAATTCAGACATCACTGTATACGGTACGGGAGAACAAACTCGTGACTTCACGTTCATCGATGACACAATTAAGTCAACCGTTTTACTTGCTGAAAATGTTTCGGGATTCGAAATATTTAATGTTGCTAATGAAAAAGAACTTTCAATACATGACCTTGCCAACACTATTGTGGACCTCACAGACTCCGATTCGAAGATCTCGTTTATTAATGCACCAAGTAAGAGGTATGACTATGAGGTAGGGAGAAGGTATGGTTCATCTGCAAAGCTATTCAAGCATATCAACTATAAGCCTGACACAATTTTAAAAGATGGGCTTCAGCGTATTTTACAGTCGTAGGTGAAAACGCCACAAGTATCGGTTATAATTCCAATATATAATGGTTCTCGTTTTGTTGAAGAAACAATACGCTCCGTTGTTAATCAGAACTTTGAACACTGGGAATTGATCCTAGTAGATGACGGCAGTACTGATAACACTCGTGAAATAATAGAATCATTTAAAAGTGCGAAAATACGCTGCTTTTCAAAACCAAATTCTGGTGTATCGGACTCTAGGAATTATGGTGCTAAATACGCAACTGGAGAATACTTCGCCTTCATTGATGCAGACGACATATGGAAGCCTGCAAAAATGTCGGAATCTGTAGACTTCATCAAGAACCATCCAGTTCATCTAGTTCATTCCTATATGGAAGTTATTGATGCCAGTTCTAAGCCAACAGGAGAAATTCTTCAAGGGAAAGAAGGATGGATGCTTAACTCATTGTTACTCTGGGACGGATGCAATATACCATCACCAAGTAGCATCTTGGTCAGCAAAGATGCTTATGAAAAGGTTGGTGGATTCGATACTAATTTCTCAACTGCTGCTGACCAAGATTTTTTCTTTCGGATTGCGAATAATTACGAAATCGGAATGATAAAATCACCACTTGGTCAGTACAGAGTTCACGGACAAAATATGCACTTGAACATTCAACAAATGGAATCTGACCATATATCTGTATACTTGAAAGCAAAAGAACTAGGTCTTTTTCACTCAAAGAAATTTGAAAGAGAATGTTTTTCTCGATTATATAAAATCATTGCTGGAAGCTGGTGGAAGGAAGGAAATAATAAAATCAGAGCAATTAAGTTTATTTTTAAGTCAATTTTTAAGAGCCCCAAAATTGTTACAGAATACTTCTCATAATATATTAATTGTGACCTATTGGGCATTTGATGATGCCTTAGTTCAAACATACACTATCCCGTATTTACGTATCATTAAAAAGATTCTTCCCGCTAATTCTATCATTTACTTGGTAACTCAAGAACCTAATCTTGAAAAGCTTGATCAACTGAACACGCATTCGGATCCAGACTTTCAATTACTTCCTATGGTTTACACTCCTTTTGGAGGGAGAGCGATTCTAAAACTAAAGAAGATGGTCAGCTTCTTAACTAAGTTTATTGATCAGAATAATATCAAAACTATACACGCTTGGTGCACACCTGCCGGAGCAATAGCTTATTTATTGCATAAGAAAACAAAGGTTCGGTTAGTAATAGATAGTTTCGAGCCGCATGCCGAAAGTATGGTTGAAAATGGAACTTGGGAATCAAATTCGATGGCTTTCAAAATTTTATGGAAGCTTGAGAAAAAACAGGCACGAAGTGCATCACATTTAATCGGTCTTACTAATGGGATGAGACAATATTGCCTTGAAAAATACGGGGTCACACCCCGTCAGTTTCATGTCAAACCTGCTTGTGTTGACTCGTTATTATATGGTAAGTCAGTACATCAAGACATTAGGCAATCTTTAGGTATTAACAAAGAGGATACGGTATGCGTTTATGCCGGTAAAATTGGAGGAATCTACTATGAAGATGAAGTGTTTCTCTTTTGGAAAGCTTGCATTCAAGTAATCCCAAACTTTAAGGTTCTATTTCTCACCAATTTCACCCCTGAGGAAACCGAATTAATGTGTGCCAAACACGGACTTGACCCCAAAATAATAATTCAAAAATTCGTGCCACACAATGAAATCCCTGAGCTTTTAGCGCAAGCTGATTTTGCACTTAATCCAGTCAAGCCAGTTCCTTCAAAAAAATATTGCACATCCATTAAGGATGGGGAATATTGGTCCAGCGGATTGCCAGTTGTAATAACACCCAACATTTCAGAAGACTCTGATATTATTGAACAAAATAAAATAGGCGTTATTCTAAAAAGCACAGAATACGAGGATTTGCTAAATTCCGCAAAGGAGATTAAGTCCCTGCTCCTTAAACCTGAGCTTTCGGATAAAATTAAGGAGATGGCAAATCATTATCGAAGTTTTGAAATTGCCAATAAGGTTTATGCAAAGATCTATTCTAATCCTGAAAAGGTTCCTTGCTAGTCGTATTTTCAGCTTCCTTTTCCTTATTTCGTGAAGCCATAATAATGTCATCATAAAAATAAAGTATCACCAAAGCGGAAAGGAAAAAAGGGAAAATTGGTATCTTGAATCGAACCATGGCTCCAAAATTAGCCGTGGTTAGCCCTATTACAAAAGCAAAAAACACAGAAAACATTAGCGCAAATACAATATAAGAGTTAGACCTGATTACATACCATGTTTTTCTTAAACTTCGTTTAAACAATGCCAAAACAAGCAACAAAAGTAATAATGCATTTTCTAATCCGCTGATGAGCATTACCGCATTATTACTTTCAAATATCATTGGTCTAAACAGTCCTGCAAAAGTGGCATTTGGAAAAAGACCAAACGCTGATGTTAAGGTGCCATCAAAACTTCCAACGTCAAAGCTATTTCCCCCATAATGTTTATTAGTAAGTAAATCATGTTGGGTAATTGCTGCTGTTTCTAGGGCAGTGTCTAAAGAGAACTTAGAGAGCATATCACCTAATCCTGAGAATAAAAAATAAGAAGCTAGTCCAAATGTTCCAATGCTTATCGGAAGCACTAATATTAATATCAACGTGTTTTTAATCTGAGATGCTCTCTCAAAAAGAAGCCAAAGAAACAAGGCTGGAAGCAGAACCATGAAAATATATGGCTTAATTGAAATAAGTGAATATGCCCCTCCGAAAAACATAAGCCAACCCACAAAAGACTTCCATTTTCTTTTAATAAAAATATTATGAAAAGCAAAAACTAATAAACCGGTTCCGGCCAATGTATAGGTGTCTTTCAATATGCCACTTCCCCAAAAAGTAACTGATGGAACAAATAAAACACAATAAGCAAAATATTTTTTTAATTCTGGGTAGTACAAATTGAGCATTTCGAATATTTTCCAAATACCTAAATAAGCCAGTGCCGATAGCATTACAGTTGATATAAGATAACTTCCACTTCCAAAAATTAAAAAGACGCTCGTTAACTTAAGCACCATATTCGTTTTCAAATCATAATACATATATGAATAAGGAGTGCCTGTTTCGAAAGTAAACAGTGACATTGTTTCAGCAGATGGATCTTGAGACATCACCTCTAAGTAGGTACTGGGATCTTCCCAAAACAAGTTTCTAAAAGGCAAAGAAGCCTCGTAATACATGGTTGTATCTCCACCTCCATAATAATACAAGTAGATCAAACAAAACACTATACCTCCTGTAATTTTTGCAGTCAGCCCAATTACATAATATGAATAATACTGACGTTCTTTGGTATTAATATTGTAGGCTTTTACTCGGTAGGCGATCAAATATATCACTATCAAGTACAAAGGGAGTACCAACCATTCCCAAAATTCTATATGCGTTTGTTCAATCAGGGTTTAATATTTCTATTCATGATGATACTTCTCCCCTTTTATAATTGTGAAAGCACGATACAACTGCTCTTTAAATATTAATCGAACCATCTGATGCGTGAAGGTAAGTTTTGATAAAGATAGTTTTTCGTTTGCTCTTACGTAAACCTCATCCGAAAATCCATATGCCCCACCAACAATAAAAACAATGGATTTCACTCCAGAATTCATTCTTTTCTGAATCCATTTTGAATATTCCTTAGAAGTTTGTTGCTTCCCTTTATCATCCAACAGAATTAAATAATCGGCCTTTGACAGTTTCTTCAAAACTTCTTCGCCTTCTTTGGTTTTGATTTGTTCCTCGGATAATTTGGACGCTTTTTTCAATTCAGGAATTATAACTTCTGTAAACTTAACATAGTGCTTTAGCCTTTTTTCGTATTCTTTCTCGCCTTCAACTAAGAACTTAGAATTCGTTTTACCAATAAGAATTAACCTAATATCCATACACTTGGGTTCAGGTTAAATATAGTTGTAAAGGCTTAAACCTTATCATGGTTCTTGATAGATATTTCATAGTTTTGTTAACATGCAAAATGAGGTTAACAAATTCCTGGAACGAATTTTTGATGAGGATGTAAAGGACGGAGATCATTCGTCATTAGCATGCATACCATCAGAAGCAACCAATAGTGCAAAATTGCTGGTAAAGGAAGCTGGAATTATCGCTGGAGTTGACATGGCGAAATATATTTTCAATTTTGTAGATCCAACTTTAAAATTGGAAATCTTTATCAACGATGGTGATCGTGTTCAGATTGGAGACATCGTTTTAAACGTTCACGGATCTTCTCAAAATATTCTGAAAGCTGAACGAACTGTTTTGAACTGTATGCAGCGGATGAGTGCTATAGCAACAAAAACAAATTCAATGGTTGCGCTACTAAATGGTCTTGATACAAAAATTCTTGATACGCGCAAGACAACACCCGGTATTCGGTTTTTGGAGAAATGGGCCGTAAGAATTGGCGGAGGCACCAACCATAGATTTGGATTGTATGACATGATAATGCTTAAAGACAATCACATCGACTACGCTGGAGGGATTACAAACGCTATTGAAAAAACAAATCAATACCTTGAAAAATCAGGGAAACAGCTAAAGATTGAAATTGAAACTAGAAACTTAGATGAAGTTAGACAAGTTCTTAACCAAGGTAACGTTGATCGGATTATGCTGGATAATTTCAACTTTAATGACATACGCACTGCTGTGAAGTTGATCGATGGGAAATATGAAACCGAAGCTTCTGGAGGAATTACTATGGAGACGGTTAGAAAATACGCTGAATGTGGGGTAAACTTTATTTCGGTTGGAGCCTTAACACATTCGGTTCATAATATGGACCTGAGTTTAAAAGCAATCCGCTAAATTGCGGTCGAGAAAGCAAGATGTTCAAGAAAATTAAAACATGGATTAGTAAAACCACTATTATAAAATGGTTAGTTCAACTACTTTCTAGTATAAATCCTCCTGGATTTGAGGGTATGAACCTCTACCAACTTATTATGTTTTTGGCCAAATCGTTCAAAGAAGGTGATTTTTCTATTCGAGGAGCAGCTATTTCATTTAACTTAATATTAGCCATTTTCCCGTTAATGTTGGTACTATTAGCACTGATTCCTTACATCCCAATAGATGGTTTTCAAATGCAGGTATTAGCAGAAATAACTCAGTTTATTCCTGAAGAACTAGCACCTATGGTTGTGCCTACTTTGGAAGACTTAATTCTTGAAAAGCACTATTTTGTTTTATCAATCGGTTTCATTTTAACTATATACTATGCATCGAATAGTATCACCGCGATTCTGAGGTCTTTTAATTCTTCGTTTCAAATTAAACTCAAAAGAAACCCTGTAAAACAGCGGTTAATCGCGTTATTCTTGAGTCTTATTTGGGCAGTTTTCTCACTTGGCGCAATTGTCCTGATGGTTCTGGGTGAAGATTTAATCATCTTACTGCAAGAGTCATTGTCAATAAATGAATCGATTACTTACTACTTAGGACATGGGGTGAAATGGATCGTGGTATTTCTAATGCTCATCTTCGGAATAACTATACTTTATAATTTCGGAAATCCGCAAATGAAAAATTTCAAATTCATGAGTGCTGGATCTTCTCTGGCAGCTCTCGTAATTATACTGGCTTCAGCTGCTTTTATTATTTATGCTACCAACTTCGGTAACTACAATGAACTGTATGGATCTTTGGGTTCTTTAATCGTGCTACTGATATGGGTTAATCTCTGCTCTAGAATATTATTGATTGGATTTGAATTGACAACTAAAATTGATCTATATCGCAAATCAGAAATGGCCCTGCACGGTGAGCCAATAGAGACAATTTAAGGCTTCTTTAATTTCATCCTAATTAAAAAACTGCCGGCCATTTCATTAATGTCTTGAGAAATTTTAGGAATCATAATTGCTGGAACAAAGATCACTAAAACGGCAACTGTCCTAAAACAAATGTCAACCACTAAAGTATCGAAAGTAGGGATTAAAGAGACTAGAAATAAGGTAGCGCCTGCAACGCAAAATACATATATGTTCCTCCAGGAAATTGGCTGCATTTTATACTTAAAGAATAGAAACAAGTACACTAAGACGCTATAAACAAATCTACTCCCAGCAGTTGCAAATGCTGCCCCTTCAATACCATACAAAGGGATGAAGATTAAATTAGTGACGATAACTAGTATGGCCAAGACCGGGACCGCAATTCCACCTATCCAGTAATAAGGACTGTTTGAAATTATTGGACCATTGGTCCCCAAAACAGATTGCATTAAACTGCCAAGTCCAAGGAATAAGAAAACATACTTACCAATTTCAAATCCGTCTGGGAAAATTTTAAATACATTATCAATATTAGCCCAAATACCGATAAAGGTAAGCGTACCGACTATCGTAAGGGTTAAGGATGATTTCTTATAAATAGATGCTAACTCTACCTGATCATTTTTCTCCCATGCCCTGCTAATCATAGGAACTGCGATATTTACAAGGCTTCTAAATGGGATCATAATTAAAGCGGCCATAAAAACCATTCTTCCATAAACTCCTGCCAAGGCCAAGCCACTGAACTCCATAAACATGGGAGCCATAGCTCCTATCATTATCACGTCAATATTGTTCAACAATGCGCCTGCTATTCCGGTAGGAAATATGGCAGCGCAGTATTTTAAAATTGACTTTCGGTCTTTTTTAATTCCCTTGTAAGGCACGAATAGTTTTGTTTTTGAATGTTTCCACACTCCTGCGGCATTTAAAATTGTGGTGATTAGATAACCCGATACGTACAGCGTTAAGAACAAATCAAATTCAATGACGTCTAGCAGCAAGAGCAAATACATTGAACTTTGGTAAACCCGAAGTACAATTTCTTTTACAATTGAATAGTAAACGGACCTCAGTAAACTCTTCAAGTAGCCTCCGAAAAACTCCTGGAACACAAAAAACGTTAGCAGTGGGATAAACATGTAGTAGTAATCCGCAAATAAACTAGAATTATCAGTTTCAGCGTATGCAGCTATGATGGACTCTTTAAATGCTAGGTACAATGCAATAGAGACAGCCAAACTGATCATCATATTCTTTAAAATATAATTGATGATCCCTACTTGTTTCCTTCGTTCTTTATAGCGCGGGAAAAACTTCATGATTGCCTGCGGACTTCCAAAGAGAGAAAGCTGTCCACCAATAAGCATCAAGGAAAGGAGCACACTAACAATTCCCAGCTCGAAGGGCTTGAGCGCTTTGGGCATCAAGAACAAATTATTGATTACGCCAAGGATCACCCCGAGATAAATAATCACGAAATTCCAAGTTCCTTGTTTTGCAATAATTCCCATTACCGTTGCTAATCTACCAATGTTTTGTTCCTGTACTACTTTAGATAAATGCAGTTATCACGAATCATATATTGATAGCCAGGTATTAACAGTTTTGGAATTATATTATTGAGCATAAGCTGTTAAATAATCTAAAACGAACGGCTGATTGAGGTTTAAGCAATTAACTTTTAATATTATTCCTACCTTCACATTGTGCTGAAAACTTGCATCTCAAGTATTCAGTCTAAATTTAAAAAACGAAGCAATACTTTAATTTAATGGAGAAGTCTTTAGTCATAATTGGGGCAGGTGGTCATTCTAGAGTAGTAGTAGATACGGCAACAGCCCTAGGCTTATCGATTCATGGAATTATCGACATCAATTATGCTGGGCAGGAAGAGAAAATAATTGGCGCGCCAATAATTGGTGGACCTGATGTAATTTCTTCTTTGCAATTGGATGCTCATGTATTTGCTTTTGGAATAGGCGACAACATGACTCGAAAAGAACATATGGAATCGCTGGTGAAATTAAATTGTGAAATCATCACGTTGGTCCACCCGTCTGCAATTGTATCAAAATCGGAGGTTGAAATAGGTGTTGGAAGCTTTATTAATGCTGGTTCAATTATAAATGCCTGTGCAAAACTTGGAAAAGGAACTATCATTAATAGTGGTGCGATAGTAGAACATGAGTGTGTTTTAGGCGACTTTGTACACATTGCTCCTAACGCTTCCATTGCTGGAAGAGTTAAAATTGGGGCCAATTCATTTATCGGAATGGGATCTTGTGTAATTCCTGAAACAGAAATTGGATCCGGAGTTGTGGTTGGTGCAAATGCTACGATTACGAAAAACCTTGTTTCTAATTCAAAAGTAGTTGGTATCAACAGACAATTGTCTAACGACTAGCTGACTTGATCTTCCGTGAACTTCTTAATTCTACTCACAACATTACCATCAACTAAATGCGTATACGTTTTGGTGAATTCTTTTACACTGCTAGAAGGAACATGAGGTTGATGGGTAATTAACTCGTTAAAAACTTTGGTTAAACTTATTTCATCTGTTACATGAAAGCATAGTTCATTTTTAATCATTGAAAGGCGATCTTCGCTTCTCGGGTCAAAAATGAGTATCGGTAAATCGAAATACAGCGCTTCATACGCTACACTAGAAAAACAAGTAATTAGAGCGTTGCTTTTTGCCATTGTCTGATAAAGACCCTCTTTCCTTTCTATAGAATAGGACGTAACTCCCTCCTCCTTAGCTATCCGATTAAAAAAGAGATCATCGGTTTCTCTCGGATGAGGCCTAATAATTAATTCTAATTGGGGAAACTTTGATGCTGCTTTTAATACAGCTCTTAAAACGTCAATTCGATCTTGAAAAATTGGCATTGGCTGAGAAGCAAAAATCACTTTAAAAAGGCCATGATCGTTATTGTTTTCCTTCAACAATTGCGGAATTACATCCGTTCTTAACTGACCTACAACTTCAATAGCCGAATCCGAATAATTACCAAATTTGATTAAATTCTCTTTCCACTTTTCTCCCCAAACTAACATGTGATCTGGGGCTGGCTGATACTTTAATTCTTCAGCTGAATAAGTGTAAGAAATGTGGTTGTCGTAGATGGTTCCGTGTTGAATACCTGCGGTTTTAATGTTTGAGAATCTAGCTGCGTCCAAAATTGCTTTACGAATTGAATCTTGTTCTCCTACTGTAGCAACTATTTGAATTTTTGAATTCTTTTTAAAAAAACGAACGAAAGACAAGTATCTGAATAGGTACGAGATGGACGCAGATTGATAAGCCATCATTAATCGAGAAACATCTTTAACAAAAGGTGAATATTGCTGGTTTGAATTTACTTGCTCCAAATATTCTTTCCATTCTACCGTAACCTGTCTAGTTCTAGACCTTATACCAAAGTTCAATAACCCGTTAAATAAAACGGCCTCAGTGTACATTGAATCTCTGTTTTTATAGGGATATTTCCAATATCTTTTATTTGATCGAAGCTTTCCTAATTCGGGAGAAGAAATTTCATCCATTACGTAAATATCTCCTGCCGTACTTTCTAAATATGTACCCAAATAAGTGTTTTCAACAACCGATTTATCTTTATTCCCATCGTAAATCAAATTCTCCATTTGAGCATGATTTAAAAACATCACGGAATGGTTCTTTTTCGATTTAAATAATTGTTTAAACCATCTAACCATGCAAACGGTTAAATAGAAGAACCAGCTTCCATTTTTAATTTTTTGCGTTGTTTCAGAAATAACAAATTCAACATTAATTCTCGAATTGATTCTTATTTTACTTTTCGAATAAACTTTAACTTGACTTGCACTTTCACTTTCACTTTCAACAATTTTAGAAATTATCCACTGACTTTCAAGCGCAAAGTATAAGCGAAATCGATGGTAGTACCATAAATAAAAGTTCTTGTAGGACAACTTATTTATCAACTCCTCACCTTCGACCGTAGATGGAAAATCACGTAATTTGGTTTTCAATTCGGATTTAACCGTTTGCTCAACGCCCCAATAATCTTTGATTAAATCAAATTTTATCCTCTCTAGTTTAGAATAAATTTGGTTTGATTTGATCTTCCAGCCCAGTTTTTCTAATTTAACTAGCTCCTGAATCTCTTCAGTTGAAATTGATCTAAAAACGAAAACTACTTTTACAGACAATCGTATGAACTTTTATTTGAAATCGAAATTAGCCCAATGTGGAAAACCCCCATTTATTAATCTTAAGTCCTTAAAGTTACTAATTCATTCAATTTGTGAAAGCAGAGCGTTGTATTACAATAAGAAAACTTAATTTTATCAGAACATATAATACGAAAAAAATGAAATTTGCTGTTGTTGGAGTTGGCCATATTGGAAAAAGGCATGTTGCCGTAATTGATGCTGAGGAAAGTGCCGAGCTGGTAGCTATTTGTGACATTGATGAGGAAAAATGTAAAGAGCAGGCTGAGCTATATAATTTGAAGTATTATACAGATTATGAACAGATGCTTGAATCGGAAGATTTTGATATGATAAGCATAGCCACCCCCCATGGTTTGCATGCTGAAATGAGCATACTGGCAGCACGTCACAAAAAACATATTTTAGTTGAAAAACCAATGGCCCTTACAACTGAGGATTCCAAACTAATGGTTTCAATTGCTAAGGAGGAAAATGTCAAACTTTTCGTAATTAAACAAAACCGATTTAATATTCCAATCAAGCTTACCAAAGATGCATTAGACTTAAAAAAACTTGGTAAAATATACATGGTCCAGTGCAGTGTTCTCTGGAATAGACACAAAGGCTATTATGCTGATTCTTCATGGAAAGGAAAAAAACAATTGGAAGGAGGGGCTCTTCATACCCAAGTAAGTCATTTTCTGGATTTATTAGTTTGGTGGTTTGGTGATGTAGTTGAAGCCAAGACTATCACAGATATGCTTCATCATGATATTGAATTTGAAGATTGTGGAGTGTCATCATTAAAATTTAAATCAGGCGTAATAGGTTCTCTGAATTGGACGACTGCTGTTTATAATAAAAACTATGAAGGCAGCATTACCATTATTGGAGAAAAAGGGACGATTAAGATTGGAGGAAAATATCTAAATAAAATAGAATATTGGGATGTACAATCGTATCCATTACCAGATGATATTGATTTTACCGACAAACCAAATCTCTATGGAAAATATCAGGGCTCTAGCTCAAATCATGACAAAGTAGTGCATGAATTGATCTTAAGTCTTTCAGAAAAACAAAAGGGTATTGTTGAAGGATTGGAAGGAATAAAAACTATCGAAGCAATTGAAACGATATATAATGGTGGAAAATAATTACAAAGAGTATTTCTCAGGTATTAAGAATGTAACGCTTGGGGAAAATGTGACATTTATTCAACCGGTAAACGTTTATGATTGTAGAATAGGAGATAATACTTTCGTTGGTCCGTTTGTCGAAATTCAATCCGATGTGAATATTGGTTCAAATTGTAAAATTCAAAGTCATTCGTTTATTTGCTCTTTAGTAGACATCGGCAATGATACTTTTATTGGCCATGGAGTAATATTTATCAATGACTTATTTACAGAAGGGGGTCCAGCTCAAGGAAATAAAGATTTGTGGCGCAGCACTAGCATAGGGAACAATGTTTCAATTGGATCCAATGCTACAATACTTCCAGTTAGCATATGCGATCAAGTGGTGGTCGGTGCAGGGGCGGTTGTAACAAAAGACATTAAAACACCAGGCAAATACGTTGGAAATCCTGCTAAAAAAATAGAAGAATGAAAATCCCATTTGTTGATTTAAAAGCGCAATATTCTAGTCATAAAGAGGAGATTGATGCGGCAATTAAATGTGTAATTGACGATTGCGCATTTATTGGTGGTGCGGGCAATAAATATGTGCAAGAATTTGAACAAGGATTTTCAAATTATCTTGGAATTAAGCACACTGTAGCTTGTGCAAATGGAACTGACGCAATTGAGATTGCGCTTCAAGCCATGAATATAGGTGCTGGAGATGAAGTAATTGTTCCGGCTTGCAGCTGGTTTTCAACTGCTGAGGCGGTCACTACAATGGGCGCTATCCCTGTTTTTGTTGATGTATTCGAAAACGATTTAAATATTAACGTTAATCTTATCGAAGAGAAGATCACTTCGAAAACGAAATGCATTATTCCAGTCCATTTGTATGGTGCCCCAGCTGATATGCCTGCAATCATGAAGATTGCTAGAAAGCACAATTTAAAGGTTATTGAGGATTGCGCCCAGGCTCATGGCGCAAGAATTAACGATCAGATTGTCGGTACTTTTGGAAATGTTTCAACTTTTAGTTTCTACCCTGGTAAAAATCTTGGTGCATATGGAGATGCTGGTGCTATATGCACAAATGAGGAACAATTGGAATCAAAAGCCCGAATAATTAGTCAACATGGTCAGAAAGGAGGCAAACATAATCATGTTACTACTGGAAGAAACAGTCGTTTGGACGGAATTCAAGCTGCAATTCTTAATGTGAAACTCCCATATTTAGATGGATGGATTGATGCAAGAAGAGAAAACGCAGCGCTTTATCGCGAATCATTAAAATCTAGTGTTGGACTTTATATTGAACCATCAAATTGTAAATCGGTTTATCATCTAATGGTGATAAAAATAAAAAACCGAGAACAAATAATTAAAACTCTAAAAGAAAAAGGAGTTCAATGTGCCATTCATTATCCTGTGGCACTACCTATGTTAAAACCATACGAATCTGAAAACGCGCAAAATGAATATCCAATCGCGTACAAGACTTCTCAAGAAATTTTGTCAATTCCACTCTATCCCGAACTTACGCAAGAACAAATTAAATACGTCTGTACGTTACTTACCTAGATTAAATCAGTATATTGGGTATTAAACCAACCGTAACACCATGAAGTACTTAAAAACAGTTCCTGTTATTCTTTTATTTATTGCAGTAAACCTTAGCGCTACGTCTCAAGTTTCTAGTGGCTTATTATTACACTATTCTTTTAATGGAGCAAATGCAATAGATGATGCAGGAAGTAGCAATGGCACTATAAACGGTGCAAATCTTTGCCCTGACAGATTTGGAAATCCTAATAAGGCATTTTCGTTTTTTAATTCTAACATTTTCTCACCTTCAATAACAATCGGTTCGTTGTCGCAAGCATCGATGTCAATTTGGCTTGAACCAGATGCAGCTATGTTTACTGGGTCAATAGCAACAGCTGTTCAAATTGGGTATTGGGCTTCATATATGAATAGACATTCAACCAATGGTACAATAATTTCTGTGTTTGACGCTAGTAGCGTGGACAATTCTGCCGCTGACGAAACAAATCCATTGCCTACCAGTAATTGGTTCCATGTTGTTTCTACAAATGACGGAAATACAACAAAGCTATATGTTAATGGTGTTCTGGAAAGCACTTACCCTGAACCATTTGTGTGGGTAGATGGAACTAGAGATTTGTGGCTAGGAGTGAGAGGTTTGGGTGCTGGATCACCTACAGACTATTACAACGGCAAAATAGATGATTTTAGAATCTACGGCAAAGCACTAACGCCTGCAGAAGTCGATTCACTTTTTAACATGGCTAACCCAACAGTTGCTGTAAATGAAGTATTGGACGTTCCTAACATCTCGTTATTTCCTAATCCTAGTCAGAATTCATTTCAAGTAGTATCGGATAAATCGATTATAGATTTGAAAATTGAAATCCTGGATTTAGCTGGGAAAGTAATTCTTAAGAAAAACTTCGTTAAAGAAGGAAAATATGACATCTCTTCTTTTGCTGACGGGACGTACATAGTCAAAATAACCGATGACATTACTATTTCTACAACTAAGAAAATTGTTAAATATTCAAATTAACTAACCATTTCACTGAGCAAAGATGCAAGTTGTTCTGATAAGTTTTGTCTTGAATAATTTTCAATCTCAGAAGTATTGTTTGGTGACAACGTGAGATCCTGATTGAATTTTTCTAGAATGAAGCTTTTAATTGAATCATAGTCCTCATATTCGAATATTTCCCCTGCTTTCGTTTTTTTAAGAACCCTTGAGGGATCTGCCAATGTATAACCAAGCCCCAAAATGGGATTATTTGTAGCTAAATACTCGAAAATCTTACCGGTCATGCGTCCTTTCATCGATGCATTCTTATCCAGAAGTAATAATAGCAATGACGATTTCATCATTAGTTTTATTGATTCTGAATGTGATAAATAATTTTGTAAATCTAAATTTTGATCCAACCCTTCTTTATGAATTGAATTAAGTACGCTACCATCGACAGTTCCCGCCAATTGAATTACCATCTTATTTTTAAAGTCACTATTTTCAGCACAAATGGCACCCAACACTTTAAACATCACCTCTGGATTTCGATATTTCCCTAGTGTACCAAAGTGCCCAATTATGAATTTATCTTTCTTTTCTAATTCTGAAAAATCAAAATCCGATGGGTCATACCCATTTGTTATCAAGTCAACTTTTCGACCACTTTGCTTTTCGTAATCTTCAACAATAGTGTATGAAACTGTAACGACTCTGTCAGCTTCTTTTAGTACTGACATTTCCATTTCTTGATGTTTTTTCAGCGTCCGATCCGAATACATCAAATCCTCAATATTATTGTCCATATGAACCCAAGGATCTCGGAAATCAGCTAACCATCTAACACCAGTTCGCCTTTTAACATTTCTTGCAATTAAATGCATAGAATGAGGAGGCCCAGTGGATATGATAGCATCTGCAGGATTTTCACTCAAATAATTACAAAGAAACTTAACCGATGGTTTAATCCAAAATTTACGAGCATCGGGAATAAACCAATTACCCCTAATCCAAAGCATTTTTGAACTTAGCCAAGAACGCTTTTTACCGTCAGAAATTAAACCCGCATGAGCTTTTTGGTCCTTACTACCCGATAACTTATTATATATTGAATATGGTTCCCATATTTTTCTAGTAATAACCTCTAAATTATCGTCAACATCGCCAGAAATAGACCTATCCATGACCGGATAATCTGCATTTTCTGGAGCATAGATTATTGGCTCCCAACCAAACTCATTCAAGTATTTTGCAAACTTCACCCAACGTTGTACACCTCCCCCACCACTTGGCGGCCAATAATAAACAACAATCAGAACACGTTTCTTTTCTTTCCCTGAACTCATGCTGCAGGTGTAGGTTTCTTCAAATCTTTATAAATAATGAAAATCCATGCAAAAAGAAGAAGGAAAACTACCGTCAGACAGATCATCGCCAAGGTGCTTAGGTTTGACACCTTACTAGGCTCAAATTTGAACTCGATCAAATGTTTCCCTTTAGGAACATTCATGCCTCTTAGAATATAATTAACTCCTACGTGATCTGCCGGGTTTCCATCAACATATGCGTTCCAGCCGTCTGGATAATAGATCTCAGAAAAGACAACGAATTGATCACTTTTGGCTTCAAAATCATAAGTTAAATGGTTCGGTCGATAGTCAAGCGTTCTTTGAGTAACCGTAGCATTTGGATCCGGCACAATGGTTTCACTAAAATCACCTCCAGTATACTTTTCTTGAATTATCGCTAACTCGTGCACATCCACATCATTAATAGCCATGATCTCTTCATTCGCGTCTTTAACTTTATGGAAACCTGTGACGAACCATGCATTACCAAATGCGAACGGATTCTTAAACATTTGAGATTTATCCTGAGCTATAAGATATCTTGTATTCAACATGTTAACAACCTTAGTTGCCGTTGGGTCTTGAAGTTGACCTAATTCTGTTCCCAATCTAAATTCGATAATTTCCTGAAACTTCTTAAGTTTAGCCGCATTATATCCAGTTGTACTCTTATGAAAGAAAGGGGTTTCACCATCATTAAATGGATTCGTCAAACCTAGAACTCTATAATTTGAATTAAAATTCAGAGTAGTAAATTGAACATTATTACGATCCTCTTTGCCTTTTATCAGTCCTTTGGACTTTAATACATCAAGGATTTCTTTATTTTTTTGAGTGAAATTTGGAATATTTCCTTTTTCTGCTTCTAAAATCTGCTCGTCTGCAGGGCTCATTTTAACGGCCCGATTATAAAGGTCCTCTCTTGGTTGCCAAGCTTGATACGGATTTGTCTTTTTATCCTTTGGATGTGCCCTGAAATATTCCTTTGGCTGTAGGTCGTTGTTGGTAAACCGATTTGCGACAGATACCACGTCAATAAACAAAAACAAACTCAATAATGGAATCACTACTATCCTTTTGATCACCTTCATGAAATACAAGACTAGTATTAAAATGCCCAAAATCACAAAAATAATCGCTCGCATAGCATCGGAACTATACCCTGCCACTCTCATATCTTTCACCTTTTCAATTGCAGATTCAAACGCAGCAGATTCAGTTGGATTCGTATCCAATAAATCAGTTCCATACCCGTTAATAACGGTTACTTCATTAGAACTATAAAAAGATGCAATAAAATCTGGCTTTACCACATTCGCAATCATAAAAACCAAGAAGATTCCAGACACAACAAAAAATACAGTTTTCTTCTTATTTGCAGCTTCTCGATCCTTTAATATTTGATGAAGACCCAACATAGCCAGCACAGGAACGGAAATTTCTGCAATAATTAATATCATTTTTACTGCCCTAAACTTATTATACATAGGCACGTAGTCTATCCACAGGTTTGTGAACCACATATCTTGTAAACTCCCACCTAAATTCTGACCTAAAGACAACATAATAGCTAAAATTGAGGCAGAAAACAGCCCCCATTTAACCCAGCCTTTAGCGAATATTAAGCCTAGCAGTGCTAAGAACACAAAAAGCGCTCCTAAATAGTGTGGTCTCGCTGAAGTTTGATCTCCAAAGTATCCTGAAAGAAAAACACCTCTATTCCTGTCTAGCTTGCCAGAGTTTGCCTGATACGCATTAACTAGCGCTTGATACTCTTGCGGGTTTTTCCTAGAAAGACTCTCCATGAATTCTTGCTGGTCTTCGCTTGGCACTTCTATTGAGTTTGGAATCATGTAGCCCAATAATTCACCTTTATCATAACTGTATTCGGTAATGTAACTTCTATCAAGACCATCTGTCTTGTTAAAATCTGATGCATCTAAAGCCTTGCCATCGGTGCCAATTGTCAACTCAGATTTTCCTCTAATTGTATTTTTAGCGAAATCGCTGGTCATTAATATACTTGGTGAATTAGCCCCGAATGCAATTGCCGCAGCAAAGACCAAAACCAATTGTCTTTTAAAATTAGCACTGAGCCTACTTATCTCAAATTTGACTTTACTCTCTTTCCTACTCAGAAGACCTATTGTCATAAGCAGTAAACGTCCGCTTTTCGTAAATTGAAATCCTCCTACGAAAAGCAGTAGAATAAACGTATAGTAGGTAATTTGATAGTGGTTTGCAAAGAGCTGTAATGTTAACAGTAGCGTTAATAGTATCCCATATCGCACATATTTTGCGCTAGTTAAAACCATATAAAAAGCACCAACTATTGCTGGAATATAGGCCATGGCATGTGTCTTAGATGTATGCCCCGCCCCCATAATATTTATAAAATGAGAGCATAAGCCAAACCCAACACAACCGGCTATGGCAATCCAGGGATCGACTTTTAGACACATTAAGAGAATGTAAAGGCTGACAAACAGTAAAAACAAAAAGTTTACTGGATAAGGAAGCCAAAGGGTTGCGGCCTTATATAAGTACGTTTGGGGACTTCTTGGGTAATCTGCTGAAATCTGATAAGAAGGCATTCCGGAGAAAACTCTACTGGTCCAGTAGCTATTTTCACCATAGACATCCTTTAAGTCTTTGATTTCTTTACTACTTGATCTGTGCGTAGTAATGTCATGCATTTTAGGGATAAATCCCTTCATTGCTGGGGCATAAAATACGCTAGCGATTATAAAGAAAATCGCAATAGCGATAAAGTGAACGTAATTTTTCTTGAAGAAAGCTCCCATTTAATTGCTTTTTATTGGATTCGAAAATAAGCAATGTAGTGGACTAATCCATCCAGCTATCGAATTATCTACTCAAGTATAAATTACGTTCGGAATAGATTTTTCTAAAGAATGGATCTTTTAAGTTGTCTATGAAGTGTATAGCCTCCCCTGTAGATTTCATTTCAGGGCCTAATTCTTTGTTGACATTTGGAAATTTATCGAATGAGAAAACCGGAATTTTAATTGCATATCCTTTTCGCTTTGGCTGGAAATTAAAATCAGTAACCTTATTCGCCCCTATCATCACCTTAGTCGCGTAATTCACATAAGGTTCATCATATGCCTTAGCGATAAACGGAACGGTCCTAGAGGCTCTTGGATTAGCTTCAATAATATAAACCTTGTCGTCTTTTACTGCAAATTGAATATTCATTAAACCAACGGTTCTCAAAGCAATTGCAATTCTCTTAGTATATTCTTCAATCTGTTCAATAACCAAATCTCCTAGATTGTATGGTGGCAGAACTGCATAAGAATCACCTGAATGGATCCCGGCCGGTTCAATGTGCTGCATTATTCCAATTATATACACATTTTCTCCATCGCAAATTGCATCTGCTTCACATTCAATCGCACCTCCTAAGAAA
>JBLIOB010000004.1:0-48156 GCA_047639575.1 Parvicellaceae bacterium | reverse complement strand
GTTAATGTTACAATATGGGAGCCAAATTGACTGCAGTCAAAATTTAACTGATCAAGATCTAGGAATATCTCATCACTGTTGTCGATAGATCCATTATCAATCATCTCAGCAGATAATGTAGCGTTACCCGTGTTGTCTAACGAAAGTGTAAGATCCTGACAAAAGGCACTTGGTGCTTGGAAATCCATCACAGCAACAGTCGAAATACATGTTGAAGCATTGCCACTATTGTCCGCAACAGAAACGGTTACAGCGTTTAATCCCAGATCAGCACCAGAAAATTCAGATCTATCTGCGATCATAGAGCCAATTGAACAATTATCAAAAATGTCGCCAACTAATTCTTCGACAGACGTTATTGCAGAACCGTTTCCGTCCAATTGCACCGTCATATCTATGCAACTAACATTAGGAGCTAGGTCATCAACAACAGTAACAACTGAAGTACATTCCGATACATTTTTTTCCGCATCGTAGGCAAATAATGTGACAATCACTTCTCCTTCTTGAGAACAATCAAAATATTGATGAGTTACTTCAGTGAACTCGATGTTGCCATCACTTGAGGCTATAAGCGTTGAGGTGTCTAATTCGTAATAGCCTTGTTCATCAAGGCTAATCGTTATATCTTGACATGTAACTGTAAGAACAGATTCATTAGTTATACTCTCGGTAGCGATAAGGCCCTGACTAGTAATTAATGTTATAAATAGTAATAGTATTGAATTTTTCATTGGATTTTATTTGTGTCTATTGGTGTAATACGTGGTTACTGTAAAAAAGGTACAGATACGTACTTATTCTTCCGTTAAAATGGGCTAGGAAATGAGTAGTTATAACCCTCCGCTTTGTTGTATGTCATTGAACATTAGGTTGTTTAGACTTGTCTTTGAGGTATATAGACAATTGGATGAAAAAGTTTACACTTAACACCGGATTATGCATGATGATATTTTCGTGCTATAAAGAGGACAGTAATATTAACGAATCAAGTTATTTAAAATAAATCTGGCCAATGACAAGGTTAAGAGTGCTTTTCCACCAGATTCTATTGAATATCAACAGTTAAACATTGATTTGATTCAAATAACCGCTAAATTTGAGGCAAATGGCTGGCAAGATTAGTCAACGGAACAAGGGGTTTATGATTTGATTCAACTCCTAATATAGCGATACATTGATTACGGATACATTTCTATTTGATGAGTCCATAAAACAAATTCGCTTGGTTTTAGGAGATAACAACACTATAATGTTGGATGGTGTTGTTCATGACATTGATATTCCAAGTGGACAATCATCAGGATTAAAATTTAAATTTGACACGCCATTATTTTTAGGTTCAACAGATTCCCTAACGATTAGTTTCGATGGAGCGGCTTCAGTTAATCAAACGGGAAATGGGGATTATAAATTACATCCTATAATACACATGTGGAGTAGTTGATCAGATGTATTCTTTTGATGCTTGAGCCAAGTACCCTATTGTTCTACTTAACATAATATTAATTATAGGACAAACGCACAGGCAAACGCCCAAGGCCATATGCCCAGCCAGCGCTGCTAATTCCTTATGATCCTATAATGAGTATTATATTAAGTATGACTTGTACGATTGTCCTAAATAGAATATTTGTGTTAGTCCTACAGAGAAAGATTTTTTTAAATTATTCTGAGCGACAAAATTTGTGTTTCAATTCACGAGCCTTGTCCTATAATTAGACGTTATGTTAAATTGCCGCATTTCTAAAGCTCGATTGCTTTATTAAATAATTTTGCTCCGCAGAAATTCTTTAACACACAATTTTCCAACACACAGCAAACACACTTTAAGAATTTTTTCTTTTTTGCCAACACACGAAATTTTAAATTGAAAATTCTCTTGCATACGAAAATTGCCTTTGCCTTAATAAAGGATTAAGGCGATTCAGCAATTTTCTATACTGCGTTCAAGGATGTTTTACTTTTTTGATTGAAGTTTAGGATTTAGTCATCACTCATCTTGTTGTGTGAGATGAATTGGAATTTCTACTTAACATAATATTATGGATATGTTATTATAAGACAATACTCTTTCTTAACAAATTCTGATGTTATATAGAACGCTCATCATCCTTTTCATACTTCCTTTCATTTTTTCTTGACAAAAAACGAAACAAAAAATCAAGGCCATGAATAAACATCTAGTATGTTTATCGAAACATTTCTCTACGCAAAGCAAACTCGCAAACGCTGTTACCAGATTTTTTGAAATAAAATCTGACAGCTGAGCTCAAACAGGCTTAGCGCTTAACGTTCCATTTATTCGAACATACACGATTTTTATTCAATGCCGAAATCGCGAATGTATTATCATTGGGTAAACCTTAATTTCTGGATTTAACGAATAATACTAAGGGTATTTGTAGATAAGTACTTTCCATTCTCTTGAAACTTGAGACTATATATACCTTGTTCGATTTGGCTAACATCAATTTTTCCGTTTAGTACTTTTGATTCCCAGATTAATCTACCTTGTAAATCATATACAATAACTAGTGAAGTTCTTGATTCTTCAAGTCCATTTACGAAAACAATATTAGATACAGGATTTGGATATATAAAAAGGTCTTCTGATCTTTTTATATCATCCATACCCACAATATCACATCCCTCCCATTCCTCATCCCCGCATGCATCAACTTTCAAAAGCCAAGATTGCTTATACCACGGTAATCCATCTGAATGAAAAAATTCGCCTGTCAAAATGAATCCACCATCAGGTGCAATATCAATGTCAAGTAGGTTATTAAAACAATCAGGACAATCCTCATAATAATATTCCTTGTACCATTCCTGATTGCCTAAACTATCTATTTTAAGTAACGAGGCATAATAGGAACTTGTAGTCTCTCCAAACCTTCCACCTAACAATATGATCCCTCCATCAATAGTCTCCTTTGGTATCAAAGGCACTCCAGATAAGTTATCATCATTAAGGTAATCGTGCTCCCAATAAAGGTTTTGCTCCTCTGTGTTCAGCTTGTACACCTTTGATTTAAAATGATACCAATTCAAACTAGGAGCTTCTTCATAGGCGACAGCGTGTGAACATAATATATCTCCATTAGACAGCTCCAAAAGGTAGAACCACGAACTGGTCAAACCATTATCATCGCTTATAATGTCCCACATTACATTACCCTGATTGTCTGTCTTTGATATATATCCTTGAGATTCTTGAATTGATCCAGAGTTGTTTGTTACTGATCCACCTAGAACATATCCATCATCAACCTGCAAGATTGATTTGTTCTTTATAATTTCGTTAATTGGTTCTTCTTTCAATAGGGCACTCCATAAAACATCTCCAGTTTCATCAATACTTTGAAGATATGTTCCTTCTCCTGAACCTAAAGTATAATCCGTATTATAATTACCCGTAACTACAAAACCGTTGTCTGATTCAACACCCACATCAAAACCTGAATGAAGAGAAGAATAGTCATATTTCTTTGTCCAAAGAGTATCCAGATTAAGATCAAAGTTCATGAGATATGACCAATGACCTATGGAATCCCATATTTCAGCAGAGAGGCGAAATCCGGAATTATCATCCTTTTTTTTAAAAGACGTTGTTGAGCCTGTCCACAGAAAAGCGACATCAAAATCATAATATTTTTCTTCTTGCAAGTCCCCTTCAAAATTGTATTTTCTGACAAACCACTTCTCATTGCTGTATCTCTCTTCACCGAAGACAATAAAATGATCACTAATCACTTCAACATTATTTACTCGCTCTGAAAACTCATCCACATTTCCAAAAGTTGAATTAAAATAATTCACTTGTCCATTGACTGAAAAAACCTTGATGACTGTTAAAAAACATAAAAATATCCAGCGAACCATAATCTAAAAGTAACCATTATTTTTTTTGTTCTATTGCAAGATTCTCCCTTGAGATATAAAAAAAATAGTGAATTCACAGTAGGGAAATGTCAGAATATTTTCTAACTTAGGTGCATAATAAATAACTCTGAAAACTTATATCTATGAAAAAAACAATCTCTTTTTACGCAATAATTATATTTTTTTGCGTTAATATCCAAGCTCAATATCATGAGATCTCTCTTGAAAATAAAATTGACAATTCTCAAATTGTCATCGAAGGAGAAGTCATGGAATCAGAATCTTATCGAACAGCTGACAACAATATTTATACAGCGCACAAAGTAAAAATATTTAAATCGTTTAATGAAAACCCTGTTTCTGATCATCTATCTATTATCACCCGTGGAGGTTCATTTGATGGTGCAAAACAAACCTGGACTCACATGCTTACTCTTTCGCAAGGTCAGACTGGGGTCTTTTTCTTGAATGATGCAGTTAATCCTCCATCCAACTTAAGGACAGTAACTGATAAATATTATCAGGTATATTCTGGGGAACAAGGCTACATAAGATATAGTGAAAAAGCAACAGGTTTAGTTGCTTCTGAACTCTTTCATTCATATGAAGATATCTCAAAAGATTTGTTCTCTCCAATGCACAAAGCCTATGGTAAAACATTTCTAAAGTATGCCGATACTCAGTTGGATTACGAAAAAAAGAATGAAGTTATAGAGTCTTATACCAGCTCTATTGTTCAAGATGGTCGGTGTTTAGATTTTCTTTTTGAAGTTTTAAGTCCAAATCCCAACGACCCTTTTTTAATTTCAACTGTTGTTTCAATAAAAGCATCAGAAAACACTAGAATTACTAAGCCCGTAATAGTTGCGAAGTATAACACGTTAAACTTGGGTTCAAATATTGCCAGTGGTGGTTTAGTGACCTTAGAAGATATAGGTGTTTCTGCTAACATTAATTATGAAACAGTCCTAGAAGATGCTGCCCGCGGATAAGATTAAAATAGAAATAAATGCATCTTCCTTGGAGCAACCTGATTTAGTTGAAATAACAACAACGTACACCCCTTTGATAAAATTAATTATATCTCTTCCTGGCCCTATTGATCCTGGAGTTGCTCTTGATCAAGAATCTATGGAAAACCTAAGTAAATTTTTCGATTTTTCTGAGGGAATTGAAAAATATTTTGATTGCATGAGAATCGAAGGTGATTTTGACGCATACGCTTGTCCTGTGCCATTTATTATTGGAATGGCCGGAACAACCCTCGATTTTGGTCAATCTACTCAACCTGTTGATTTAGTTGCTGGTCATGACAATGTACTTATTATTTTAGGTTCTTGCTTTGGAGAAACGAGAGGTGAATCCTATGTTGAATTTGAAAATGCCAAAGATGGTGCGGGTCTAGATGAATGGATTGAACCTGTTGCTGAAGACTACATCTTTTGGAGTGATGGTCTTATTCATGTACAGATTCCAACAATTGGCTTGGATAATGACGATTGGTATGCTGGCTCAGGAAAGGTTAGAGTTAATTTTGATGACGGAGGCCAAACTTTAATAGCAACATCTACAACGAATATTGATGTTGATTTTGCTGTACGAAATACTGAAAATGATGGCCCATTGGCTATACCCCCATTTCATCAGGTAATTCAACATCTTGGAAAGCTCAATGAATCTGGTGGTTATGATCTTTGGTACGGTGAAGGTATGAGTAGTAACTTTGAAGCACAGGCCAGTTTCGAAAGTGCACTATTAAAATGGGTTTGTGAAACAAATGTTAACTTTGAAATCAAAGATATATTCGACATTGACCCCTTCACCACTTGTGAAATTAAATTTGATAGTTTACCAACAGGTACTGAGATTACTTTAGCTCAATACACCCCTTTAAATGCTGTCATTTGTAATGCGTTAGATGGTACAGCATACGCTCGTAATAATCAATTTTCAATTCGTTTCAATGAGAATTTGAATTGGTATTATGATGAGAGTACCGATATTGATTTAACTGGGGCTAACCTATTTGACTTTCAATCTCGCGCTTTGCATGAGCTCGGCCATGCTATCGGCCTACTTCATGTAAATAACGAAGAGGATCTGATGCACTACGAAGATGCATCTCCTCCATTATACTTTAATCGAGAAATAACACCGGACGCGCTTTTAGGAGGGCAATTTTTAGTTCAACAAGCTGCCCTACCAATTGACCCCGTGGCATGTGCAGTGGAACAAGGTTATGAACCAATGGAACCTATCTTTTTAAATGTGTTAGAATGTACTGACTTAAATTCGATCAATGAAATAAATAATCAATCATCATTGATATCCATATATCCAAATCCGAGTACTGGTATTTTTCGCATTAGTGATCAACTCAACAGATCACAACTTCAATTTGAAATACAAAACGTAATGGGTGATGTTATCTTAAGAGGATCGACCAATACTAAACGAGGAATTAATATTAATCATGTATCCAAGGGAATCTACTTCATTAAAGTATTGGAAAACAACTCTGTTATTGGAACGTATAAAGTAATGAAAGATTGAGGATACTATTTACTCTAATTTTCACCATCAGTTTTGGATTTTCATGCTCGGATAAGTCGGTTGAAATATGTGAGGAGTTAAAGGAAGATTTTGATAAATATGTCGTCAAAAAGAATAATCAACGATATTTTTGGAAAGGAGATTTTTCGTCTTTGAAAAATTCCTTCTCAGAAAATAAAAGTTGCATCTTGACACTTAATCTTGAAAAATTAAAATCTCAATTTGAATTACTTAAAATACCTAAGGATGTTGATGAATACCCACATAGTATCACTGTAACTAATGATGATGTTTTCCCAGGAGTAAATACAAATTTTACCACTCACATAAGATTTAAGATTAACCCTGAAACTGGATTAGTCAGTGATATTGACTACCAATCAACTATTGTTAAAATGATAGAAGGAGTCCCTATCGATGACTGATATAATCGACTAATTCTAACCATAATCACTTAAGTATTCATGCAATCTTTAAATTTACCATATCCATTGCTTGCTTTACTCTTAGAATGAATACTAGAACCAAATGGTAAGGGCCTTAAAAGAAACAGTAAATACAAAACTCACTTTCAAAGATAACCAAGGTCATATCTTGAGTACAAGAGATTTTAATCAACGTCTATGTTTTGTTGGAATATGAGATATTTAATATTAAGGCAAAGTTTAATTATTTGGGCGTGCCCCTAACGGGTCAGGCTATCCGCTATATCTTTTTGTGAAAAACAAAAAGGATGCCGCTGCTATCCCTCACGCGCTTCATCATAAGTAAAGCCCGAAATGGTCATTACCTATTCTTCGCTATAAAAGTCGGTATGTAAGAAATGAAAACTTGAGCTGAAAAACGCTCAATTCTTCAATACTTAAATTCGATAATGATTAAATTTTCTTTCCCTTTCTTTAAAAGAATAAATTCTTAAATCCCAAAGCAAAGTAACATAACGCAGTACATTATATTAAGTATGACTTGTACGATTGTCCTAAATAAAATATTTCTGTTAGTCCTACCAAGAATGTTTTTTTGGTTTTTGTCCTGTGATGAAAATTTGTGTTTAAGATCAACAGCCTTGTCCTATAATTAGTCGTTATGTTAAATTGCCGCATTTCTAAAGCTCAATTGCTTTATTAAATAATTTTGCTCCGCAGAAATTTTTTAAACACAATATTCCAGCACACAGCCAACACACTTTAAGAATTTTTTCTTTTTTGCCACCACACGAAATTTTAAATTGTGAATTCTCTTGTATACGAAAATTGCCTTTGCCTTAATAAAGGATTAAGGCGATTCAGCAATTTTCTATACTGCGTTCAAGGAAGTTTTGATTTTTGTTTGAAGTTTAGAATTTAGTCATCACCCATCTTGTTGCGTGAGATGAATTGGAAATTCTACTTAACATAATAGTATGAGTATGTTATTATAAGACAATTCACTTTCCTATTAATTTCTGATGTTATATAGAACACTCATTATCCCATTCATACTCTTCTTCATTTTTTCTTGATAAAAAAAGAAGCGAAAAATCAAGGCTGTGAATACAAATCTAGTATGTTAACGAAACATTTCTCTACGCAAAGCAAACTCACAAACGCTGTTAGCAGATTTTTTATGCTAAGAATCTGACAGCTGGGCTCAAACTGCCCTCCCTGCAACCTGGCCTCTCACTAAAAATATCCTTGGGGATATTTTCTAAACGATCGATCCATCTTAACGTTTCATTTATTCGAACATACACGATTTTTCTTCAATGCCGGATCCCAAGTTCTCATTGACAAAATCCACCTCTTCCCTCCTATCATATTATAACATACAAATAATGAGAAATATTTTGTTCAGGTTTGCACTCTCAATATCAAGTTAAAAAGGATAGAATCAACAGTAACAAAGAAAGTACTGCTCCAATATAAGGCACCCAAGATTTGGTCATATAACCTCCTTCTAAATTTGGTTCCTTTCGTCTTTTTATAAGTATCAATGCTAAATTGCAGAAAAGCCATATGACAAGTATGACCTGCGATGTAAATTGAGCCAATGCTTCAATTGGGAAAAGTAAAGCCAGGATAAGTGTAGCTATTACCACAGCAAACGTAGCGAGAATTGGTGTACGGGTTCGTGGATGTACCTTATTGAATTTCTTTGGCATTGTACCCTGGCCAGCCATACCATAAATTACTCGAGATACCATAATGAATTGGACAAGAATGGTGTTAGCAGTTGCAAAGACTGCAATGGCTCCAATGACCCAAGAATCCCTATCCATAAGTTCATCGAAAACAAGACTTAGTGGTGCCTCTGATGTTGATAAGATCTGAGGTGAGATAGTAATCACAGCAACTAAGGTAACTGCGAAATAAAGTATTGTGGTGATGGCCAACGTGTAGAAAATAGCCTTTGGCAAGGTCTTTCTAGGATCCTTAGTTTCCTCTGCCACATTAACCATATCCTCGAAACCAATAAATGCGAAAACAGTGAATAAACTAGCTGCAATGATGCCAGACCAAACTGAAAAATCACCAAGCTTTGGTATCGTCCGTCCCAAGCTTTCAATGTTGAATGATTCGCTTGTCATTCCGAGAATAATAATTGCCAGTAGTCCGCCTACTTCTATCAATGTGAAAACTGCAGTGAAGATTACGGATTCTTTGATACCCCACATTGCAATTATACCCATTAGGATTACTGTAGCAGCGACAAGAATCGAAATGGGTATACTGGTAAATACAGACAGATACCCTGCACACCCAATGGCGATGGTCGCAGAGGCAACAATACCAGATAAAATGACCGCCCAGCCGATCATTTTTGAAACTCGTGTTGAACGGAATCCTTTAAGTACATACATTGCTTCCCCAGCGCTAACAGGCATTCTTCCTGAAAGTTCCGCATAACTCATCGCGGTAGGAGCTAAAGCCAATGCTGCTAATAAAAATGAAACTGGGGCATACATTCCCGCTTCACCAGCTGCGGCTCCAACCAATACATATATGCCGGCTCCGACAGTCGTTCCCAAACCATAGAAGATAAGCATGGGAAGGGATAAGGATCGCTTTAGACCAATATCTTTCTTTTTATTCGAATTCATTTGGGTTCCCTGATTCTAAAGATGTTTCAATTGCATTAGCGAAAAGACCATGAATATCTTTTAACCTGGCTAACTTGCCCCTATTATTTTTAAATCCGTATAAAAATTATACTGGCTGTTCCAATGCTTCAAATTGCTTCAAAGCCTCCATTGCCTCGCAACCATATACTAAAGATGGACCACCTCCCATCATTATGGCTACACCAATAGTTTCTTCTATTTCTTTTGAAGTTGCACCGGCTTTTATTGAATCATGCACGTGATAGGCAATACAGCCATCACAACGAACACTTATTGCTATGGAAAGGGCTATTAATTCCTTCGTTTTAACCGTTAGAGCACCTTCTGATAAACTGGCTTTGTGTAGTTCTGAAAACCCTTTCATTGTGTTAGGAATTTTCGTGCCAATTTCGCCCATCAGAGATCTAAGTTCGTGGTAGTGTTTCGGATAGTCTTTACTCATGATTTTAGGATTTTAGATAATTAAATGATTTTGTTTTACGAGGCAAAGAAGTTAATTCATAACAATCATTGTGTGCTTGAGAATCAGTTGATGGAATGATAGATGTCAGTTGGCTAACAAATGGCTCAATTTCTCCGTTTCCATCATCCTTTTACTTAGACTAAACACCTCTTGTTTGGTCTCTCTGAATTGTTTTATTAAATCCGTCATTTCTTGTTCCAGATCCTCGTGTTGTTCCCTAAAAAGAGCTTCATCCGTGTTGGCGTTAACATCATATAACTTCTCAAGATAATCTATGTGGTTCTGAATTTTGTCTTTGAGATGGTTCACCTCCTTTTCAAATTTGTGAATGTTTGTGACAATAATTTGCGCCTTGTTTATATTTTCTTCTTTTAAAAGTAGAATGAAGTATTTGTCCACCAAGTGTGTGAAAAATTTCAACTCATCAAAAAAGAACAACAAATCACTCACCCAATGTTGGGTTAAAATTAAAATCTGTGATAGATCTGCTTTCTGCATAAA
Source organism: Parvicellaceae bacterium (assembly GCA_047639575.1). Classification (GTDB taxonomy): domain Bacteria; phylum Bacteroidota; class Bacteroidia; order Flavobacteriales_D; family Parvicellaceae; genus JBLIOB01. The sequence goes on along the minus strand of JBLIOB010000004.1, from coordinate 37,651 downwards.
ATCTGTTTTCGGGCGTAATCTTATTTCTGTCATGATTATAATATGATTTGATTAATCTAGTTATGATAAAATTACATGTCCAACATACAATTTGGATTGACAATTATCATTTGATGGAATGATTATAAAAACTCAAAACATCAATATAACGGCCCTTTCATTACAATCTTCAATCTAGCTCTGCGCACTATTGGCTTTGATGAATTGCCATTAATTAAAATTAATCGAAGCCCAACATTTGTTAACATCCAGTCCGTGGTTATTTGACCATCTATCATGTCAGTAATAAAAACCCTTTTAAAATGCGATCCAATATTTATATCACTATCCAGACAAGATTGGATTGCCTTATCCAATGCAAGTTCTATATCGGACCACTGCCCGAATCCAATCGATAATAATTGGCTGGCTCGGTGAGTATATCTTCTACGATTAATCGCATCTAGTAATAACTCGATGGCAGGATAATGACCGTAGTTTCCATATGAAATTAGTGTTGTGTTCATGTTTTAGGACTTATTGATTTAGTTTGATTAACCGGATTAGTTCTTCTTTTGCGCTCACTCCACCCTTCCTCCAAATATCTTTGCCGTTCTTGAATAACATCAGCGTGGGAATATTCCTGATTTTATATCGACCGGATATTGTTTGATTTTTGTCCACATCGATTTTAATAATCCGCACGCTACCTTTCAACTCTTTGGAAATTTCTATAAGTATCGGTGCTTGCATTGTACATGGCCCGCACCAGTCCGCATAAAAGTCAACCAATACAAGTGGACCACTTTTAATGATGTTATCGAAATTTCCTTTCATCGTTTTTAAATATTAAATTTTAATGAACTGATTCTTTTTGGAATGTCTCTTGAAGTTGATGAACTATACCTTTCTGTTCTTCGGTCAATGTTTTAGGTAGGTCAACGTTGATTTTTACATACAAATCCCCATGTCTGGTTTTGCCATAATGTGGCATTCCCTTTCCTTTTAATCTTAATTGTTTTCCGTTCTGTGTGTACTCCGGAATAGTTACATTGACATCACCACTCAAAGTATTGACTTTTATTTTCCCTCCTAATAGGGCATGGAACAAATCCACATTCACATCTTTGTAAAGATGGTCACCGACACGCTTATAAATAGAATGTTGAGTCACTTTGATGGTCAAGAACAAATTGCCCGATTTCCCACTAGAACCTTTGCCGCCTTTGTTTTTTACTTTGAGCTTGAGATCATCATAAGAGCCTGGTTTGATTTTGACTCGAATTTTTTCTGATCCAAGATCAACAATACGATGTGTTCCATGAAAGGCTTCTTCTAAGGTGATGTTTAATTCACCAATCAAATCAGAACCTGGTCTATCCTGACCATAAGAGGCGTATCCTCTGCCAGCATGCCCTCCAAAAAGGGATTCAAAAAAATCGGAAAATTCACCTGAATCCTCAAAGCCAGAAGGATCACCTTTATAGGAATATTGATTACCGTCTTGTGTTCTCGGATCACGGCCTGGCTTAGCATGTTTTGAAGGATCGTAGCCAGCACGTTGATATTCTTTCCAATTGGATCCTACTTGATCGTAGAGTTTTCGATTCTTTTCATTGCTCAACACTTCATAGGCTTCACTGATTTCTTTGAATTTATCCTCTGCTTTCTTGTCATCAGGATTTTTATCAGGATGGTATTTTTTAGCCAACTTCCTGTACGCCTTTTTAATCTCCGTAGACGAGGATGTTTTAGGAATGCCTAAAGTGGTATAGTAATCTTTGAAGTCCATCAATAATAAGGGTCAAATGAAAAAAGAAGTTTAAGTCTGTATTAGTATGTTCGTGATCGGGGCAGAAATCTGTATCGAATACTCTGAGCCACTATAATACGCCCACGTTTGAGTTTATCCACCGTCTCTTCTAATTCAGTCTTCCTTACCCTGGAAATTTGTTTGGACGAGAGACCTAGCCCATAAGCCAACTCAAACGTATTTCGCATGGCAATCGGAATTCGACCAAGTACCGATTGAATATGTCGCTGAAGTTCTTCATTATTGATTTTTTTATCCAATTCATCTATCCACTCCTTTTCATTGTCTTGGATAAAAACTTGCTCTAATTGATAGTCTCTTGGACCATAAGATACATCATCAAATTCTTCTAACAACTCCAAATCTCCATCCGCTTGAACGCTGTACTTCTCCTCCATCTCATCCCAATCTCTTTCACTATATTTTTCGAATTCCGTGGTGAATAATTCATCGTATTCCTGCTCGTCCATTTTATCCTCGATCACCAAGGCTGCTTGTGCAATTAACCAAGCTTCAAATAATTCTGGATGACCTAATTCATCGATATGTTCATAGGCATGAATATAGAGCTCATCAACTATATCGTCCACAGTGATTAAGTCACGATTACGCATAGATTCTTTAGATATCTCTAGTGATTTGAGTATGTGCTTTCTGACCTTAGGAAGTACGTTCAATAGAAGTTTATCGAATTCTTGTTTGTTGGAGGATTCTTTAAACGCCAAAAGGCGTGGAAGAATGGTGTGGCTTTTCATTTGTATTTTAGTGTACATAATTTTTGGCGTTGTTTTATTGACAAATATCATGTCCTCATATTTAAAGCGGGCCTGTGATTCGCAGTCGAGCAACTGACATTCATCAGTTCAAATGGGATCATTTAGTGGAATGATGGCCATTAATTATTCTGCCATCCGCCATTTCAATAATTCTATCCGTTCTTTTGGCAAAATCTAAATCATGGGTCACCACTAAAAAAGAGAGTTCTTGCTCAACACTTAGCTCCTTGAATATGTTGAATACGTTGTCCGCATTCTTGCTATCTAGATTTCCAGTAGGTTCATCCCCCATGATGATGATTGGATCGTTAATTAATGCTCTGGCTATCGACACTCTTTGTTTTTGACCACCTGAAATCATGGAGGCTTTTTTATGTGCTTGATCGTCAATACCCAACAGTTTCAATTTGTCCATGGCAGCTTTTCTTATCTCTGCAATCGGTTTTATGCCCAACTTTCTTGCTGGCAACATGACATTATCCAAAACTGAGAATTCTGGAAGTAAGTAGTGAAATTGAAATACAAAACCAATTTCAGCATTACGAATATGTGCCAATTCTTCATGATTTTTATTTCTAAGCTCTTCACCATTTAGAAATAAATCACCTTCATACTCAGTATCCATGGTAGATAATATATACAACAAGGTAGATTTGCCACATCCTGATTTACCCATTATGGAAACAAATTCACCCTTATCTATTGAAAAGGAAATATCTTTTAGCACGTGGAAATCCACAGGTTTATAGAAATGTTTATTAATATTTTTAGACTCGATTATCTTTTTCATTCTATCCAACTATTGACCTCTTATAATTTCTACTGGATCCAAGTGTTGCGCTTTTCTTGCAGGTAGATATCCGGCAAGAAATGTGGAGACCATCGCAAATACAATTCCAATGACGTAATAATCCAATTGGAAGTTCACGGGATAAGTCTCAATAGTCGGTAATGCCTCCGTTTCGAAAGGCGCGTTACTAATTAAAATAGACGTTCCTAATCCTAGCAGGAGACCAATCATCCCCCCTACCAACCCGATGACTACTGCCTGCGTAATAAATATCTTCTGCACATCTGACCCTGAGAAACCTGTTGCTTTTAATATGGCGATATCATTCATTTTCTCATAGATTAACATGTTGAGGATGTTATAGATTCCAAACCCTGCTACTACTAGCAAAGTAAAAGAAACTGCATAGGTGATCAAGTTTCTTATCTCGGTTCCAGAATCGAATTGCGCATTAACACTTTTTATGTCGAGCGCTGTAATGTCAAATTGTTTTGAAATCTCTTTGCTCATGTCAGGTGCTTGCTCTATGTCATGCAACTTCACATTAAGATCAGAAATATAACTACTCCCCTCTCCCAATATTTGTTGTGCTGTCTTCAAATTGACATAGCTTTGCACTTTGTCGAGATCTGCCAGTCCACTTTGAAAGATTCCAACGATCTTCAAAGGGAAAATCCCTCCTTTTATGGAACTAATCTGAATCTTATCTCCAAGTTCCAATGACATTTTCTTTGCGACTCCAGCACCAAGCAAAATCCCATTGTTATTTTTCACCAGGCCTTTCGGACTTCCATCTACTATATAATCTCCGAAATTGAATAGACGGACTTCCTCAGTTGGATTAATCCCGCTAATTATTCCATTTAACTCAATCGAACCAGCTAGATAGAACACATTGGCAGTAACTTGTGGTGTAATGCCCTTTACTCTTGGATCATTCTTAAGTTGCGAAATAATAGGCAATGCATTGTGAATCCTATTTTGAACTTGCTTGGGTTTTATGGAGTGAACAATATTTAAACTCTCCTTGAACTCATCAAATAGGTCTATTGGTTGTATTTCGCTTTGCTCTATCTCATTATAAACGTGGATGTGTGGCGTTCTGTTCAAAATTAAACTATCCAGCATACCGTTAAGCCCAGTCATGAAACTAACCAAGATAATGAAAGCACCAATTCCCAAAGCAACTCCTAATGCTGCAATACCACTCTGTTTTATTCTGGATAGGAGATGTGTTTTTGAAATATCCCAAATGATCCTATAGTCCGTCATAGAAATTAGGGCTTAAGAATGATCGTGGAAGCATCAATCCCTGAAAGAATTTCTACTCTATCGATGGTACGTATTCCTATAGACACAACCTTTTCTCCATCTTCTGTCAAAACCTTTTCTCCATCCAATAAGTATTCCTGAGGAATGGTCAAAACATTCTCCTTGTTACTGATAAGAACGTTCCCTTCTCCAGATAAACCAGCGAAAAGCACTTCTGGCGGATTGACAAACTTTCCTTCAACCATGAAAGTCTGATTTCGTTCATCCTTTAATGGAATGATTTTATGGATGGTTGATCTGAAAGCCTCTCCGGGATAAGCATCCAAAGAAACAAGAGCGGTCTGACCAACTTGTATCCTGGCAATATCCACTTCATCGATCAACATTTCGATTACGAAAGAATCACTTTGTCCAATTCTGGCTATGAGTGTTTGCTGTGTAACCAACTCTCCTTCCTCCTTAAGCACATCATAAACTCTTCCATCCAGTCGAGAGCGTATAGAATAATCATCCTGTCGAGACTGAGCATTTTTTAAGGCTTGATTTGATTGTTGATATGCAACCTTCAATTCGTTTTTTGTTTGATTCAATCTATTTTTGAGAGCGACCAAACTATTTGAACTTGCATCATATTTTATTTTCCTATTTTCTAAATCAGATAGCGAACCTATGTTCTGGCCCCAAAGTCTTTGCTGCCTTACATAGTTAAATGAGTCCAATTTCATTTGCGCTGATACTGTTTCAATCTCATTTTTCAAGGTATTGAGTAGACCTGATTTCCCTTTATAATTCACTCTTGCCAAATCCGTGTTTATCCTAGCACTTTCGGTAGCAATAATAGGAATTGTGCTCTCCAGTACTACAATGATTTGTCCCGCTTTTACGGCATCTCCAACTTCTATTAATAAATGATCAATTATACCGGGTGCCGTAGAGAAAACATTATACATATCCTCCGGTTGGATTGTAACCGAAGCGTATACAGATTCTGTTACGGCATCTAACGTTGGTAGAATCTCTGAAGTTGGTTTGTTGCATGAATTTAAAATCAAGATTATGCAATACACTGAGATTAAATATCGCTTAGAAAAAGTCATTTCTTATTTTTTAAAATAAAGCCCGTTGAACGTTATTGTTCTTTTTTTTTAATATTTATCTGACACAGGCTTTATCATTCAGAAAAAATATCAACATGCCAATAATATTAAAAGTGTTAGTGACAGATCTTTTGTTATATGCAAATATCACTTAAGAAGCTTAGTTACAAATCAATTTATCTCATACCTCCAAATGACATTAATCATCTCCTATTTAATGGTATTAATTGTTTTGCTTCTCCAAAACAAAAACGAGTCTAAGCAATGATAACAATGCTAAGACCCGCTTTTGTTCTAGGTAAATAAATGAATTCTTAAACCACCTCCAACTCATTTTCCACACTCCAAACACCCGGTGCTCGAAGAGCGGATCTTTTAGCCTCTCTAAGATCTGCCCATGAATCTACTTTTCCCTTAAGCGTAACAACATGTCCTTTTGCGGTGACACTAATATTATTTGCTTCAATTCGCGCAGTTCGTTCTAAAGCGTCACGAATTTCTGATTTCACCTTAGATGAATTAATCGGTGTTTTTAATTCAATTCTGTCGTAAACATGCTTCACACCGGTTAACTCTCCAGCAGTATTTTTGGCAGATCTTCTTTGGAAATCCCAATCGACTTTACCATCGAGATAAACATTGTTATTTTCAACTTTTATTTTCACTTCTTTTTCTGGAATTGAAGAGTTCCATTTGAATGCATTGGCTACGGCTTCAGCAATTTCTGGATCTGTCTTTTTATTGTTAGATGGGTAATTAACCTCGATCTCCTCAGCGACAGCCCTTACCCCGTTTACTCTTCTAGCTGCTCTTTCAGCTGCCATTTTTTGCGAATAACTTGTAACATGGCCAGTTAGTGTTGCTATTCCATTTTTAGTAATCACTCCGATTTGATTAGCATCAATACTCGGTTCATATTTGAGTTCTGCGAGCACATCATTTTTTAATTTTTCGTTAGTTTTCATTTTAAAAATGTTTAATTGTTATTAATAATTAGTCTGAACATTTACCATTCAGATTCTGATTCAAAGGTGATGGTTACGAAAAGTTAATCAAGGAACTTTGGTCATTCGAGGGAATGATTCTTATCAATAGGACTAATGATGAATCAAGTTCAAAACTCTGCTGAAATTTATGTTGAAATCAACAAAAAGGAGTAGAAAACATCCCACTCAAAATTGTTGAATAACGTTTCGCAATCGATACGTATAGCAAAAGTAAGACCCTTCCTGTCATTTGTATTTTATCATTCGATGATTATTTCGTTTTGGTCTTTAGTCCCAACATGGTATAAATTGGACAAGTTCCAATCGCACTGGTTATTAAAAACATAAGCGCTACCAACATAAATACTCCGCTAAAAATCCCGCTAATTATATCCGCTCCGTATAGAAAGAAGATGGCTAGAGCAATCAGGACTCGGACTACCCGATCGGTGGTTCCCATATTATTTTTCATACCTGTTTAATTTAAAATGTTTCTAAAACAGTGGTAGCTTAGTTTTAAATTGCGACAACCTGCTTTTTACTGTAGTAATGTTTTCAACTTTTAATACAAAGGTGGGGAGCAATCATTATATAGCGCATGATTTTTATCACCTCAAATGGATACTTATGTCAATCCTACCATTAATACAACTCAATACATTGCGAAGTATTAAGTAATATTGATATGAATGCAGGGTTAATGAAATTTGAGAAATCACGTCTTTTTCTAGAAGAAATAGGCGCTTTATCTCGTTTTACTTCACGATTTTTTCAAGCGTTATTTACGCGACCATTTGAAGGTAAAGAGTTACTCAGGCAATGTTATCAAATGGGAAATCGCTCTATCTTATTAGTCGCTGTAACTGGATTTATACTGGGTCTCGTTCTGACCTTACAAACGCGTCCTACTTTAATTGAGTTTGGCGCGGTTTCTTGGATGCCAAATATGGTGAGTGTCTCTATCGTACGTGAACTCGGCCCAATGATAACCGCACTAATATGCGCTGGGAAAATTGCTTCCGGCATCGGAGCTGAATTGGGATCAATGCGTGTGACCGAGCAAATTGATGCAATGGAAGTATCAGGAACAAATCCATTCAAATATCTCGTTGTTACCCGAATTTTGGCAACCACCATTACTCTTCCTTTATTGATACTAATCGGTGATGCTATTGCTCTCTACGGTTCTGCGCTAGTTGAATTCTATAAAGGCCAAGTTTCCTTCGCGCTATACTTTAATCGAGCCTTTAACTCATTGGAATTCCCAGATCTTATACCTGCAACTGTTAAGTCCCTTTTCTTTGGATTCGCTATCGGACTTGTGGGTTGTTTCAAAGGATACAATAGCAGTAAGGGCACGGCTGGCGTGGGACTTGCCGCTAATTCGGCAGTGGTTTTCACCTCCATGTTATTATTCTTTATTGATTTTATAGCCGTATTCATTACAGATATATATTATGCCAACTGACCAATCCAACATAGAAACTCTTAGCGAGCAGGTTCATGCAATTGAAAGCCCTGAATTGGTGATCGAGATTAAAGACATCAAAAAGAGTTTCGGTTCCAATCATGTTTTAAAAGGATTTAATCTACGGTTAAAACGAGGAGAAAATGTTGTTGTCATGGGTAAGTCTGGATCGGGAAAGTCTGTAATGATAAAAATGCTCGTTGGTCTGCTCAAGCCTGACAGCGGATCTGTAAAAATCATGGGTAAAGAGATCGACAAACTTGGTCGGAAGGAATTGGATGAACTCCGCACGGATATCGGATTTCTTTTTCAAGGCAGTGCCCTATACGATTCTATGACTGTAAGTGAGAACCTTCTTTTCCCTATGAGAACGAATAAGAAGAAGTTTGGAACAGGTGTTGATACCAAAGAACTTGTACTGGAGGCCTTGCGAAATGTAGGGCTTGAAGAAGCGATTGACATGATGCCTGTGGAGCTCTCTGGAGGAATGAAAAGAAGAGTTGCATTGGCAAGAACCTTAATTCTTCGCCCGAGTGTCATTCTTTATGATGAACCAACAAGTGGCCTAGACCCGATAACCTCAAAAGAAATAATTGAATTAATGAGACGTATTCAAAAGAAGTATAGCACATCATCTCTCATTATTACTCATGATGTGGATTGTGCCCGGGTCATCGCTGAACGGATTGTTCTTTTAGTAGACGGCATTGATTATGCTGCGGGTTCCTACGAAACTTTATCCAGTAGTCAGGACCCAAAAATTGAGGCATTCTTTAAAAAATAAAATAATGGAAAAGTCAAGCGCTGAAAATATTCGATTGGGTCTCTTTGTATTATTGGGAACGGCCTGTTTGATTGTTGCAATCTATTTAATTGGCTCTAGGCAAAATCTCTTTGGAAAAACATTTGAACTGAAGACAGTTTTTCAGAACATTAATGGTCTGCAAGAAGGAAACAATGTTCGGTTTTCAGGCATTACTATTGGTACAGTGCGAAATATAGAGATGAAGAATGATTCCACAATCTACGTACACATGGCTGTTGAGGAGAATATGTTGACTCATATTCGAAAAGATGCCATTGCGACCATTGGATCAGACGGATTGGTTGGCAGCATGCTCATCAATATTGTGCCTGGAGATGGATTATCACACCTAGTAGAAAATGGTGATGAAATCCCATCTTTCAGCAGAATTGGTACAGATGAATTGCTCAATACACTGAACGTCACCAATGAGAATGCAGCGATATTAACGGCACAACTGTTGGAGATAACAGATGTCATTCTTTCGGGAAAAGGAACCGTTGGACAATTATTAGTCGATACGCTTTTAGCTAAAGATATAAAAATCACTATTGGGCAAATCAAAAATGCAAGCATTGAAGGAAATCGGGCCATAAAAGAACTGAGGAAGGTCACTCAATCCTTGGGAACAAGCGACAACGTAGCTGGCGTTCTTTTATCCGACTCTATTTCTGCAGAAAAAATCAAAGGAATATTCACGGTTCTTGAATCTACAAGTGTACAATTAGAAATGGTTAGCCAAGATCTTGGAAGCGTCATGTCCGATATCTCAAATGGAAAAGGAGCACTTAACTATTTCGTATCGGACACCGTACTCGTTGAAAAACTTAAGTCGACAATGGATAATGTTGAAAGTGGTTCTATCAAGCTTAACGAAGATCTTGAAGCATTGAAACATAATTTTCTATTTAGACGATATTTTAAAAAAATAGAAAAACAAAAGAAAAAAGACAAATGAAAATCGAACACTTATCAGAAAGAATAAATGACTATAAAGAGTCGATCAAAACGGTGGCCAATAAAAAATTAATATGGTCTTCTACTACAAAAGAATTAATTAAAGTCACATTAAATAAAATTGAAAAAAAGTATGATATAGGTTGGCGAGTTCAAGAGTTGAATTGGATGAATATCAATGAAGCCATCAACATCACATTCCAATCATTCCCTCCCAGCTTATTGAAAGAAACGAATCAATGTCCCACTTTTCAATTTATACCCGGGGGAGCGTTGATTTTCAATCAAGCATACAGTGGTGATATTTATGTTTTTATTTTACTTCCAGAAGTAGAGTCTTCACCTCTTGAGAACAATAGGATTGATTTGAACTATTATTCGCCACAGAACATCACAGAAAAAATAATTATCGAAAAAATCGATGAATTCTTAAAAGAAATGATCGCCTGGGAAGTGCCGTCAATTGAAAAACAAAGAATGGGATTTAACAGTGGTTCTAATGCCTAAAAAGATGAAGCTGCAGGTTTAATTCTTGCTAATAATCTCTGCCAAAAACTTCAATATTAATATTATGAAACGTTTTCTATTTGTTCTTTTAATTGTCAGTCATGCTATTGGGCATATTTTGTCATATATATTAGCCTTTGCACTGGGCTCTTACTATCCTATTACGAAGCCATTGGCTCTGCCTCTTAGTTATCTTGCTTTAACTACAGGAGTATTATTCTTAATTAGTGCTATTCAAGTACTTTTCAAAATTAAAAACTGGGAACGACTGATTATATTACCAATTACGATTTCCTCTGTTTTAATTCTAATATCTTGGCCTGATGCTGCCATAGGTTTTGTTCCAAATATGATTATTCTATTTTGCGCAATAAAAAAAATTAGAGGACCAGAGAGGGTACATATTGGTAGAACTATCTAATCTAAGTGTCAAGCTGAAATAGGCCAAACTTGTACTATAGGTAAGCACTTCAAATAGAAAATATGCTCTTTAAGAATATTATTAAAAGAAAAATCTACCAAAACATTTGAACCCCAATCAATAAAATTAATATCAAAACGATTTTCTCAAATCGTTCTTGTGGAATACGCCTCAAAATCATTCTCCCTACATATGTTCCAACGAAGCCGATAATTATAAGAAATGGCAACAGCTTAAGTGTATCAAAACTAACAAATCCATTGGCAGAGTATACCACAGATCGACTAAAATCAACTCCGAGATCGATCACCGCTGAAGTGGCAATAAAAACTTCCTTTGAAAGCCCAAAAGCTGTTAAGGTGAGTCCACGTATCGCTCCTCCAGTTCCAAGCATACCCGCCAAACCACCTGAAGCGATGCCTCCAATAACAGCATTTTGGGTATTTGCACGAATTTTGAAATGGGGTTTTACCAAAAAGAAAATACTGATGACTATCAACAGAACTCCCAGGTACACTTCTAGTAATTCAGTATCTAAATATTTAGCGATAAATGCGCCAATAATAACAGCAACGACTGCTGGAATACCAAGTTGTAGGATAATCTTCTTATCCACTCCCTTTTTGAATAAATAAATTTTGGAAATATTGCTTGCTACATGAAAAAGCGCTGTTAACCCCAATGCATCGTGAAAGTCCATAAACATAGTGGCCACAGGAACAAAAAATACAGAAGACCCGAATCCTCCTACTGTTCCCAGAACCTCCGCAAGAAAAGCTAGCAATAGGAAGAGCAATAACACTTCAATCGACCAATCAAGTCCAAATTGGTAAAGAATCTCATTCATAGAATAGAGATTGAATGGCATATACATCAATTTCTGCTGGCATCATCATTAGATAGACTAACATCGCCAAACGGGGAAAATAATGTTTCATATCCCAGATGGGTTTCATATAGCTGAAGGCTAGCCCTACCATGATAAGATTAATGGCTAAAAAGAGATAAACAAAAGGCAAGAAAATTCCTAGAATTAGTAGCCCACCTCCAATTAATTCAATAAAAGATGAAAGTGTGGTTGAGATTTGAATAAAACTTTTGGGCATCCATTTGACCTTATCGCCAGCCATCACTGTTCTTGTAAACTCTGATTGTCCTACATTAAAAATTTTGTCATAAGCTTGGAAAAAGAACAGCAGACCAAGAATAATACGCACGGTAGCTATGGCTATTTCTGTCGGATTAATGATTTGAAGAAAATACATTGGGATGAATATTTTGTTGCATGACAAAAGTCAATCGAGAAAACATTCATTGGACTGACAAAAGTCATTTGACCGAATGACTCTGATTCGACCTCAAACATAATTGACGTATGATATTTGTCATATGAATATAAATAACAAGACAGGGCAAACGACTTTAACAGTGGACAACCTAAAATGTGGAGGCTGTGAGAAAACGGTTAGAAAAGTACTAATAGACATCAATGGCATTCATGATGTTATCGTGGATGCCTCTTCAGGAACAATTGTTATTGACAACGAGGATCCTTTATTAATAAAAGAAGCTATTAATGCCTTGTCCAAAGCCGGATATCCTCCGGAGGGAGAGTCCAACGTTAAAGATGTGGCTATGTCTTATATAAGTTGTGTCAAAGGTCGAATATCAAAATAAAACCCATCAAACATGAAAACTATATTATTCCCGACAGATTTCTCAATGAACTCAATGCATGCTATACGTTATGGATTAGAATTATTCAAGGATGAAAAGGATATGCATTACATATTACTCAATGCCTATATAGACCCTAGCGCGGGCGCTGCAATGACATATGACTTGGGGGATCACATGCAAATAATCTCTCAACAAATGCTCGATTCATTAGAAGAAAAATTAGATGATGACTATGGATATTCAGATATCAGTTTTGAACTGCTTAGTGTATATGGAGATTTACCAGGTGCATTGAAACCAATTGTTAAAAATAAAGAGGTTGATCTTATCGTTATGGGTGCAAGTGGGGCTGGCAGCCCACATATAAGTATTTTTGGAAGTACAGCTTATGCTTGCATGAAAGAAGCAACCTGCCCTGTTCTAACAATTCCTTTACAGACCAACATTAAATCACCAGAACTAATTGGCATCGCCAGCGAAAATAAATTCAAAGGTGATGAATCCTTTCTATCACCAATATTGAAAATTGCTTCTATACATAATTCATGGGTCATGGGAGTTAGTGTTAATACTAAGGAAAGCATCGATACCAAAAAAAATGCTAAAGATGTTTTGGAAGAAAATATGGACATTGAATTTATCAACTTGAACACCAAAGATCCTGTTACTGGAATAGAATTCGCCATAGGTAAATACAAATTAGATCTATTGGCGATCATCATTAAAGAACGTCCCTTATTGGATCGGATTTTTCACAAAAGCGTTTCCAAGCAAATTGCCAAACAGATTGCTATTCCTATTCTTTCATTGCACTCTTAAAAAAGGAAAGAATAATTACCTTCGTGGCAACACTTTAACTTGGCAATGAATAAAGGAAAACAAGAGAACAACTCTATAAAAGCGGCACTTGATGAGAGTGAAAAAAGATTAAAGGCAATATTCGATGCAGCAGTAGATGGTATTATAACCATCAATAAAAAAGGAATTATTGAAATGATGAATCCAGCAGCACTTAATATATTTCAATACGATGAATCGGAAGTTTTGGGAAATAATATTAAAATACTGATGCCCGAGCCAGATCACAGTGCGCATGATGGTTATTTGGGAAATTATCATAATACTGGAGAACGTAAAATCATTGGAATTGGGAGGAATGTTATAGGTAAAAAGAAAGACGGTACCACGTTTCCATTTCGATTAAGCATTAGTGAGGTGAAATTGGACAGTGGAACCATCTACTCAGGTGTAGTCCATGATATGACAGAGGAGATGAAAGCAAAAAAAGAGCTTGAATTACTGAATCATTCTCTGGAAGATATGATAGGTCAGCGAACACAAGAATTAGAAAAAATCAATAACTCTTTGACTCAGGAGATTGATAAAAGGAAGTTGAAAGAAAAAGAAGTGAGAATGCTTTTAGAAAAAGAGGTTGAACTAGGAGAGTTGAAATCTCGCTTTGTTTCTATGGCATCTCATGAATTTAGAACCCCTTTAACGGGAATCCAATCCGCTTCTTCTCTTATTGATAGATATGAAAAAACGGATCAGGTTGGAGATCGTAAAAGGTTGACCGATATGATTCGTACTTCTGTTGGGAATTTGACCTCAATTCTTAACGATTTTCTCTCCATAGACAAACTCCAAAGTGGAAAAGTGGAGACCCATGAAATTGACTTTCTAATTGATGATCTTTGTGCAGAGTGTATTGAGGAATTAGAGCCATTAATGACCGATGGCAAACATATTGAATCGAGTTGCATTGGTGATAATTGTAGTGTCTATCTAGATCGAAATATTGTCAAGAACGTTATGATCAATTTACTATCTAATGGATTGAAATATTCTAAATCAAATGGTCAGGTATCTCTATCTGTCATTAAATCTTATGACTCCTTGAAGATCGAGGTTAAGGACAATGGCATTGGTATTCCTGAAGCCGATCAGCCTCAATTATTCGGCAGATTTTTTCGCGCCCACAATGTAACCAACATTAAGGGAACGGGTCTTGGTCTAAACATCGTAAAACGATATTTGCAATTGATGAAAGGAGAAATTTCGTTTACAAGTAAAGAAGGAGTTGGCACTACATTTACATGTACCATTCCATTAACCGAATCTAAAAAATAACACTATGAAAAAGGTTTTAATAATAGAAGACGAAGAAATCATTCGTGAGACAACAGCTGAAATGTTACGTTTGGCCAATTATGAGGTGGAAACTGCTGTGAATGGAAAAGATGGTGTTCAAAAGGCCAAGGAAATTATCCCTGATTTAATCCTTTGTGATATTATGATGCCGGAATTAGATGGTTATGGTGTGATCTACATGCTAAGCCGCGATCCTGCAACCTCAGGTATACCTTTCATTTTTTTAAGTGCGAAGTCAGAAAAGAGTGATGTGCGTAAAGGCATGACCTTGGGCGCTGATGACTACCTGACGAAGCCATTCGAAGAAATGGATCTGCTAAATGCAATAGAGGGCAGATTGAAGCGAAGTGAAATTCTGAAACACGAGTTTGCTTATACCAGAGATGGATTAAACACGTTTATAGATCGAGTCCATGAAATTACATCTCTTCAGGGCTTATATACGGATAGAGAGCCCCGTGCTTATAAAAAGAAACAACCCATTTATCATGAAGGGGACGATCCCCGGTATTTGTTTTTTCTAAACGAAGGAAAAGTAAGAACGTATAAGATTCATGCCGATGGTAAAGAATACACTACTTCCCTTGTCAAGAAAGGAGAGTTCTTTGGTCACGTACCTATTATGGAAGCTAGAGATTACCCTGATTTTGCGGAGGCAATGGAGGATTGTGAAATTTGTAGAATCCCCAGACATGACTTTGAGCAATTGTTGCAACGGGATAGAGAAGTTGGAAATGCTTTTATCAAGTTACTTTCTCATAACTTTTTCGAACAAGAGAAAAAATTGTTGAGTTTGGCTTATGATACGGTTAGAAAAAGAACTGCCAATGCCCTACTTGAACTGAAATCCAAATTCGGAAAAAATGAAGATGAGTTTATCATAGATATAAGTCGTCATGACTTAGCAAGTATGGTTGGAACCGCATCTGAATCGGTTATACGAACCCTTTCTCATTTCAAAGAAGAAGGATTGATTACTACCGACAAAAAATCAGTTATTCATGTCGTTGATTCTACTGGATTAGAAAAAATTTGGTAGCCTTCAACTGACTATTCTCAGTCCTCTACCTTTTCCTTGTCAGTGCTAAAAGGGCTTTACGTGGCTAACATTGCATTAAAACTTATATGCAATGAAAGCAACAGACGAATTAATGACCAGGTTTTATCAGCATTTGGGTGAACTATTTTATGCCGTGGCAAAAGCCGATGGTATGGTTCGATCTGAAGAAGAAGTTCAGCTAAAAGTAATCATCGACAAAGAATGGATTCCATTAGAAGATAGTGAAGATGTATTTCATACCGATGCCGCCTATCAGATAGAGACAGTATTTCAAAATTTAAGAGAAGGTTTCTCAGATTCGGAAACGACATTTGAAGATTTTAGACTCTTCAAAAAAACCCACGAACACTTATTTACTAAAGACGTAGTTGATTTGGTTATCAAGACTTCAAAGGCCATAGCTAATGCATACCATGGCACAGATAAAAACGAATCAGCGTTCTTATTGAAATTGGAAACGCTCCTAAATAAGTCGATACTTCATCAATAAAAGCCTTGTAGTTATGAATAAAAAAGAAGTCAAAAAGTTATTGATAGCCGAACAAAAGGAAGTCATTGAAAATTTAAAACAAGAAATAAATGACCTTCACCAAGGTTCGGATTTGGATGAAGATGACACCATTGATCCGGAAGATTTTTCTCACCAGGCGGAAATCTCAAATATTGAGATGAACCTTAGCCAAAGGTTAAATAGCGCGAAAGAACAACTGAGTTCTATCGAAAATCTTTCCGATGAACCTATGAACTCTATTGGTCCAGGAGCACTGGTTGAATCGGAACATGATTTGATCTATGTATCTATTGCTGCTCGCTCATTCAAGTACACTGACAAACCGCTATTTCCAATTTCAAGGGACTCCCCTATTTATAAGAAATTATTGAAATTAAACGTTGGAGACGCGCTGGTCATTGGGGAAGAAGAAAGTGTAATTCAGGCTATTTATTGATAATACCGCTCCCAAGCGCAATTAAACTGACAAAAGTCATTTGATGTTCTGACTTCAATCAAAATCAGTTCAACTTATTAGAAACATTTTTGAACACTAAATGATGACAGCTATTATCGAGATCATTTATTAATAAAAAAGACAAGAAATGCATACGATATTAATACCATACGATTTTTCAAATTCAGCAAAGAATGCTGCTAAATTTGCCCTAAAACTATTCTCAAATCGATCGACCAAATTTGTTTTCGCACACTTTATTGAGAGCGAAGCAGGAACGAAGGTAACACCCGAGGAAAATGATAATCATTCAACAAATGAA
Organism: Parvicellaceae bacterium; assembly: GCA_047639575.1. GTDB lineage: Bacteria > Bacteroidota > Bacteroidia > Flavobacteriales_D > Parvicellaceae > JBLIOB01. The sequence goes on along the minus strand of JBLIOB010000004.1, from coordinate 20,620 downwards.
ATTAAACGTCATGTTGATGAACTTACAAGAATTGGCGACAACCCGCACCATCAATTTGAATCAATGGTGCTTAGAGAAAGTATTGTTACAGGCACCGTAAGAGTTGCTGAGAAATATTGTGCTGAAGCTATCTTTATGGGCACCAAAGGCAATAGTGATGTGGTTTCCAAAATTTTGGGAAGTATAACCAGCGGAGTCATCGAAGCTTCAAACATACCTGTAATGGCTATTCCACTTAATGTCAGTTATGATGGATTTCGCAGGATGGTTTTAGGGACTGATTTCAGACCTGTTAATGACTTCGATTCTTATGACTACCTGATGAAACTCTTGAGTTTATCCAATTCAGAATTCATTGTTCTTAATGTACTTAATAAGAAAGAACCAGCAACAATGGAGCAAACCATGTCTGGAATTACAATGGATCGCGAACTTTCCCAACGTCCGCATCGATATGATTTTGTGGACGATGAATCCACGGTACATGGCCTTATGCAATATGTTGAAAAAAACAAAGTGGACCTATTGGCTATGCTGAAAAGAGATCACTACTTGATCAATCCATCTATAGCTAAGTCTACAGTCGGAAATGCTGTTATGGAGATCAAAATTCCGCTGCTTTCCTTACCCGATGCGAAATAACAGATGTTGAATAGAAATAAATTGTAAAGTGAGTAAAGGAGAATCAAAATATTGGGCAGATTTAAAAGAAGAATCAGCAGTATGGATTAGTGACGTGAATTTTTGGTCAGAAAGAATGGACGCCTATCAAATCATCTTAGATGATGGGGTTAAATCGAATCCAAACAAAGACAAACTAAAGACCATTGGACATTTGCAAAATATTGTAACGTACTATTCGCATGAATTTTTGCTTGATCTTAAAAGTAGAATATTTCACCATCAAGAGGCTACAATTTCAATGGAAAACAAGAGTAAAGATATTACTACTCCATTCATAGAGCAACATGATGAACTTAAAAAACAAATGGATTTAACTGAAAACACCTTGCGAACATATGCCAATGAATTTCGTGAATTTGAACAAAATATTACGCCAAAAATAAAAAGTCCAAATCCCATTAAGAAAATTTTAATTCCTACCGACTTCTCTTTAAATGCTAATAGAGCTGTAGATTACGCTCTTAATCTATTGGGTCATTTAACGGAAGAAATCATAATCTTAAACGTTCTAGCCAGTCCATATAAGGCAGCGGAACTGGATCAAGATACCTTTGAAAATGTGCATCCAAATGGGCTTGATGAATTGAAAGCTGAAGAAAAGCGCCTCCAGAAATCCTTTCCCGCCATAAAGGGTCGCGTAAGATTTGTGCATGAGGTTGGGTTTCTTATTGATAAAATAATGGATGTCGCATCCAAGAATGATGTCGATCTCATCGTCATGGGTACCAAAGGTTCATCTGGCATAAGTTCCGTCCTATTTGGAACGCATACGACTCACCTTATAAAGCACTCCAGACTGCCCTTATTGGTCGTTCCCAACGAAGCCCCTTTGCTCCCACTTGATAACATTCTACTTGCACTAGATCTTGAATTAGATGCTGTTCCTGAAAGGTTTGAAATATTCGAGGCAATTAGGAAAATATTCAAGTCAAAACTGAATATAATTCATGTGGAGTCTGATGAGACTAAACTTTCATCCGTCTTTGATAAAATGCAAGAAAACAATGTGCTTGAGTTACTTGGACTTGAAGGTGAAACAATTGAACATTTTACTGCAAACGATGTGAAATCATTTATCAATTCGGAAGTAGCCAAAAGATCAATAGATCTCGTTTGTTTGATGAGACATCACAATGGATGGCTGTATAATGCTCTGGGGAGAAGTGTAACCGCTAGTATGGTTATGGATACGCATGTGCCTTTGTTGATTTTTCATCAGTGATATTGGTTGCTAACTAGATACAATCATCTCATCCGAGCAAACAAAATCTTTTTCAAGACTTAACTCTACTTTTTGTCCATTCTCCATCGTTTGGGAATGACCAAAACCAACCTGATCGCTAAGGTGCCAATCTCCTAGTATATCTTTTGGAATAAAAAGAATGATTCCAAGATTCAGAAAACAAGCATGCAGGTTGTCATATTTATCTGAGACTTTTACGGCATAGATAAAATTGGATTCATTGAAGGTGATTTTCTCTCTTGCCATTCCTTTTTGACAAAGTCCTTCAACTTCATTTTTAGTGAGTCCAAACCGAACTGAATTACCGTTAATGCTAATCTTCATTTCTTTAATAATATTCTAATTGTTATGAAATTGATTTGGTGTTGTTGGCTTCTTTTTTCTTGTAACGCAGATGACCCAATTCAATACCAATAGACGTTTTGGCAAGCATAGTGAAAATGAAAGCGCCCATAGCCCAGATGCCCAATGTCACCCAAATTTCAACCCACGTTGGTGTGTACTCTGCAATTTTTCCATAAGGACCAGGAATGAAGCCAGGTACAATTAAACCAAATCCTTTTTCTATCCAAATTGCGGCAAAAAGCATGATGCAGCAGACATATAGAACATTAAGGTTATTTCGTAATTTATGGAAGGTCAACAACACCGTAGCCAAAACGTTCAGGGGAATGGCAGTCCAAATCCAAGGCATTAAAGCATTCTTGCCATGTAGTCCGAAGAAAAGATAGTAGGCACTTTCACTATGATGTGTAGGCGCATAGAATTCTTTAAATAACTCTGAAATCAACATGATGAGATTTATTTGTGCTGCAACCGTTACTATAAGTGCAATTTTTTTGATTGTTTTGTCTTCAATTTTAAATTCGGAAAACTTACGAATCGCAGCTAAAACTAAAATGATCAATGCTGGGCCAGCTGCAAATGCTGAGGCTAAAAAACGAGGGCCGAGAAGCGCATTGTTCCAGAACGGTTTTGCCTGAAGTCCCTGATAAAGAAATGCCGTCACTAAGTGAATGCCAACTGCCCATAAGACGGATAAAAGAGCACCGGGGATATAAACTTTTTTGTTTGCCTCCTTCCCTTGATAGTGTCTAAATAAAATATATAAAGGAATGCTGATGTTAATGAACAGATATCCATTCAATGCGATCACGTCCCAAGCCAACATGGAACTGGGGAAATTGAATACCCCAATCACAGGAATCATATGCCATAAGACCGATGGTCCTCCCATATCCGCAACAACAAATGCCAAACACATAATTAAAGCCGATACTGCTAGCCCCTCACCTATTAGAACAGCATGCTTAAAGTCAATATCCTTTAAAACATAAGTCGGCATAACCAACATCACTGCAGCAGCAGCAACGCCCACAAGAAAAGTGAAATTGGAAATATAAAGCCCCCAACTAACCCTGTCGGTCATTCCTGTGGCACTTAGTCCTTCCTCCAATTGAATGGAATAAAAATACATACCAATAAGCATGATCAGACTAAGGAAAAACATCCATACGTGATATGCTCTGGAGCCTTCGGTTATATACCCGATGCTGTCTTTCACCATACTTACAAAAACCCTAGCTGTTCTCATGAATATTAAATTTTAAATCTCAATTATTATTTATTAATCCATAAAATACCAGAACTTGGGATCCGTTCCCAAGTCTTCTTTCAAACGAAACACTTGTTTGTTTTCCAAAACCCATCTGATGGTACTATTGGGATCAAGAAGGTTTCCAAAAATTCTTGCGCCTGTTGGGCAAGCCTCAACACAAGCAGGATTTTTGCCAGATCGAGAACGCTGGATACAAAATGTGCATTTCTCCATGACTCCTTTCTTTCGCGGTCGATTGCCCAAATAATGCTGCTCTTTATTCAATTCTTCCTTTGGAACTTCTGGTTTGCTCCAGTTAAATCGCCTCCCATCATAGGGACATGCAGCCATGCAATATCGGCAGCCAATACACCAGTCATAATCGATGACGACAAGGCCATCTTCTTCTCTCCAGGTAGCTTCAACTGGACATACATCTACACAAGGTGGATTGTCGCAATGAAAGCACTGGGTTCCCATATAAAAATGCCCCTCTGCGGGAACTTCATGGTAATAGTTGTCATCTGCTTCTTCGAATTTGAAACCTTGACCATCTTTCATTTCATGAATACGGATATACTCCATTTCAGAATTTCTGTCCTGATTGTTTTCCTTGACACAAGCACTCACGCAATCCATATAACCCTGACATTTAGAAATATTGAATGCATAACCAAAGAGCACATCCTTCGATGCATCAGTGGCTGACATGGTGATGTTTTCCTTTTTTCGAAGTTGATGAGATCTTACCAGTCGATCTACAGTGGCCTGTTTTTCTTCTTGAGTCATCATCTTATAATTTCCTTTGAATTGCTCTTCCCAATCTATTTGCGCTTTCTCTTTGGATTCTCCATCCGCGGTTACACTACAAGATGAAACTACTCCAGCACCAACAATCAAGCTGGCAGTTAACTGTCGAAAAGCGGTTCTTCGATCAACTTTTGTTTCGAATACCTGTTGGAAACCATCTTTCTTTGTTTCTCCAACCATAGTTCCTTCAACAGCTTCATCAAAAGCTTCAGGTGAAATGGAATAATCCGCTTTGGGCATAGTGGATTCATTGCTTGAAGCCGAATCACAGCCACCAGTAGTATTCCCACAACCGCAGCTTGAAACTTTTGGGGTTTGTTTTTTAGGTGCTTCATGGCTGTTACAGCCTCCAGCTGGTTTCCCACATCCACAGCCTGAAGCAGCCGGTTTTTCAACTTCTTTGTTCAACCAAAAATTAAACGGAAAACGTTTTCTTACATCACTCATGAGACTAGTTTTATTTCCTTTGTTTTTCCTTTTTAGAATTGAATCTTTCAGGCCATTTGGAAGGGATTTGTGGCTTGTGTGGATTATGACAATTCACGCAGGTCATTGCCGCTCTTGGCTCGGCCCAACCACCAATATTTTTACCATGAGCACCTCCCAACCAATCTTCATATTGATTGTTATGACATTGCATGCATAATTTATAGCTGTTGTTGAAATCAATAGGCTTATCCGTAAGACTGTGCAAATCATCCATGTTTTTGCCGGTATGGCATGTGACGCAATTCATCGTGTTTTCGTTTGCATGATTTAATTTGATATCCCAATGGGCTTGTTTTATTTCATCGGTATATTTCATTTCATTCAGTGGCTGGGAATGACATTCAGAACAAGCAAATGACTTGATTTGACTCTTTCGATCAGGTATTAAAAAAGTATGGCCCTCTTCCGTTATTTCTATTGTTTCATAATCATGGATATATGCTTCAGATGAAATATCAACGCCATGATATTTTTTTCCTTCTTCTTCAATTTTTTCATAGAGACCATATTCACCGTGCTCATGTCCACATGAAGCAGCAAAGCAGAGAATCAATAATCCGTATATCAGTCTAATCGCTTTCATTTGGTATTGGATATTGATCTTACAAAATGTTCTACTTTTTCAATCTCCTGTTTTTTTGGCACATGACATTGACGACAATTTATTCTTTCGGGATGGTCGATCCGCAGTTCTTTTGCCGCACTCGGTCCCGCGTGACACGACAGACAATTTTCTCGCATCTGCAACTGATGAGGAATGGCAGGAGGACTTCCTGGCAGTGCGTTATTCTTGCCAACCACCGGTGCTGGTTTTTTGTAAAAATTATTTTTTGCAAACTCAGATATTGTTTTCTGTTCAACATGACATGACCTGCAATTGATCATTTCAGGATGGGGCGTTACAGGGGCATAGGAATTGAATTTCTCTACAAAACCACCATTTTGATGACACTGCAAACAATCCATTCCTCCGACACTTATTTTTTCTTTAACGGCATGTGGAATACTTGGTGGTGCGCCATTATAAGCTCTGTTGTCATAGTACGTTTCTAGGGATCTTTGGTGAACTTCATCCACTGGCATATTCAAATAGTCCAATGCAAACTCGGAGCGTTCAAACACTTTTTTCTCTGAAGGGATATCCAGAATTTCTTCTTGCTCTTGATCGGGAATATAGGCTTCCTCACGTCCTTCATAATAACTATAAGTCCAGTTCACCAAAAAAGCAATGAACAATAAAACAAAAATCGATATGATACCTAATCTTTTTTTCACGTTTAGGCTTTTTCGACATTAACTGCACATTTCTTATAATCGGGCTCTTTTGATATAGGACAGAACGAATCCAAAGTGATTTCATTGATCAGCATGTCTTCATCAAAGAATGGTACGAAAACTTGCATCGGTGCCGGAACCCCTCGTTCGTTAACAGAAGCGGGAATGGTAATTTCACCCCTACGGGTTGTTAGCCTAACCAAGTCACCTGTTCTAATTTGCAAACGTTTGGCATCACCAGGATTCAGCTCAACATAACTGTGAGGCATGGCTTGGTGAAGTACTGGAATTCTTCGTGTCATTGAACCAGTATGCCAATGTTCAACCACACGCCCTGTTCCTAACCAATATGGATAATCTGCATCTGGTTCTTCTGCTGCGGGTTCATACGGCCTTTGCCATATAATTGCCTTGCCGTCTTTTTTGCCATAAAAATGAAAGTCTTTGCCATTGCTACAGGCCGGATCGTACTTGGCGTTAAATCGCCATTGCGTTGATTTTCCATCTACATAAGGCCATATCGCTCCAGGTTGTGATTTTAGTACTTCAAAAGGTGCCAAATTATGCTTTTTACCTACATGATGTTTTCTATATTCATTGTAGATTTCTTCTATGTGTGTTTCATCTTCATAGTAGAATTGCTTTTCAAATCCCATTCTTTTCGCCACTTCTAAAAGTTGGACTGTATCGCTCATGGCCTCTCCTGGTGGTTCAACCATTTGTTCAAAGTATTGCGTTCTACGTTCAGAATTTCCGTACAATCCTTCTCGTTCAATCCAGCACGCAGATGGCAATATCACATCCGCAATATCAGTCGTTGGCGTTGGGTAAATGTCTGATACGACTATGAAGCGACCTTCCTTTTTAGCACCATCACGATATCGTTTTAATTTCGGCATCGTTACCATAGGATTGGTCACTTGAATCCACATAAATCGAATGTCTCCCCTGTCTAAGGCACGGAACATTTCAACCGTATGATAGGTGGGTTTTGGATCAATATTTTCCACAGGAACATCCCATATTTTGGCCGCAAATTCTCTGTGCTCTTTGTTCATCACAACACCATGTGGTAATTTATGGGTTAGGGTACCAACTTCACGAACTGTTCCGCATGCACTAGGTTGTCCCGTCAATGAAAATGGGCTATTGCCTGGGCTTGATATTTTCCCGGTTAATAAATGAATGTTGTATATGATGTTATTCATCCAAGTTCCCCTAGAATGCTGATTTGGTCCCATACACCATAGGGACATTACTTTTTTATTTGGATCACCAAAAAGAGCTGCTAAATATTTAATGTTCTTAACGGATACACCAGAAATTTTAGAAGCCTTTTCTGGCGTGTAATCTTCCAAGAACATTTTGTAATCTTCAAATGAAATTCCTCCAGGCTTATCCTTGAATTTATAATTGTCTTCCAGTCCATAGCCCATTTTCGTAAGACCCTTTTTAAAATTACAATGCTCCTCCACAAAAGCCTTATTCACCCATCCATTCTTGATGATTTCATAACAGATGGCATTTCCAACGGCCAAATCACTTTGAGGAAGAAATAGAATGGATTTATCCGCTGCCATACTAGTACGTGTTGTACGTGTGGCGAAGTCGATAATTTTGACCCCTCGTTTCAGTCTTTGATCCAATAACCTAGAAAACAAAACAGGATGCATTTCCGCCATATTATTTCCCCATAGGACAAAAGTGTCCGCGTAATCAATATCTTCATAACAACCCATCGGTTCGTCTATACCGAAGGAAGTAAGAAAGCCAGTTACTGCAGTCGCCATACACAAACGCGCGTTTGCTTCTACATTATTGGTGCCGATACATCCTTTGAAAAGTTTCGAGGCAACATAGCCATCTGGAATTGTCCACTGTCCCGATCCATATATAGAAACGGAATCCTTGCCATGCTCTTTGATGGTTTCTTGCATTTTGGAGGCAACCAAATCTAGCGCCTCGGACATTGGTGTTTCTACATACTTCCCATTCTTTTTGACAAGGGCTTTCGTCAATCGCTCTTCACCATATAATGCCAAAATTGAATGATAGCCTTTCACGCAACATAACCCTTTGTTTACGGGTGATTTTGGGTCTCCCTTCACAGCAATGGCCTTGCCTTTTTCAGTACCTATGAGTACGCCACATCCTACACCGCAAAATCGGCAAGGTGCTTTTTTCCAATCCAAGTTTGCTCCGGATGGAATTCCTCTTTCTTGCTCTTCAGCAAAAATAACACCTGGAAACATAGCTGTAGCGGCTGCTATTGCCGATAATGCTGCCATTTTTTTTATAAAGTTTCGCCTATTTGTTAGTTCAGTATACATTGATTATTTTTTTACTGGTGATTTAAATCCTGAAACCATAGCCAACAACTTTAAACTGTTTATGGATTCTAACTTTTCTTTCAATTTTTTCTCGGCTTCTTTATTTTTCGTTTCCGTAACTACTATCAATATCTCTCTATTTTCCGCGGGAAAGACATCACATTCTGTAAAAGAAGAAAGAGCTAAGACTAAGGCTTCTTTTTTACCGTCTTGCGGATGTGCTAAATAACTTTTTATGGGCATCTATGATTATTTTACTTTATGGTAAATTAAGTGAAACATAATTGTAGTAAACATGATGAGAATCATGTTTACTTCTGTTTAATTACTTTTTAATTGGATGCATTCATTCTCATAAAAAGGAAGGAAACACCGAACTTCCATCTGCCGTTTTCGAGTTCTCTTCCAAAGCAATAGCTTTTGGATGAAGAATATTATTTTCCAAGTGAATGTGATGATGTAGATCCTGCTCGAATTCTTCCAGTTTGGAGTACAAAGCTTTGAAAGTATTACATGCACCAGCAGGCGGTTTATAATTATTGGTGAGTTTTGCTATCTTCTTGAAGACATCTCCCGCATTTTCATGCTCATCCTCCATCACACCAATTGGATTTACCACTGAATCGAGTGAAGACGTCAAATTAAAAGCCACTGAATCCAAGGAGCTTTCCAATCCTTTTATATACGGGAATAATACTTCTTCCTCTTTAGATAGGTGCGTCATAAGTTCATCTGAGACTGCATGAAACAGTTTGTCTATTTCTATCAAATACGGATATTGGCTGCTATGCGCTTCTACAACTTTCTTGGAATATTGAGAAATTAACGGTAAACTTTCCTTTACATAAGAGTGATGAACATTGATAATGTGATCAATGAGAAAGGACAGTTTCCAGCTATCAAAATCCAAAGACCTATCCGTATTAACTTCAACGTTCATCAATTGCTTTTCAAGTTCAGCTTGATCTACATTGTTATTTATGCACGCTTGTTCCAATGTAATATTACCACCACAACAAAAGTCGAGGCCAAATTTTTTGAAAACGTGCGCTGTTTTGATATTTTCTGCAACATATTTTGCTACTGTTTTTTCCTTCGTAATTTCCATGATTTGTTTATTATTGATGATTACTTGTTTTCTTTTTCAAATAAAGTTGGTTTCACCACAAGCATTAGCCAAGCCCAATTATTACTATTCTGATCAGAATTTCCTTTCAATATCTCCAAGCCCTCCGCGGCAAATAATTGAGAATATCCAGCCTTAATGGTGACGTATTTTTGAACGTTCAGAGAATATACCAAATCGACTTCGTTACCAAATTGTTTCTCAGAAAAATCTGCTGCACTGGAAAAGTTATGGACGGCCATATCTAATGTAGACTTCTCTTTTATTATAAATTTAGCACTAACGTACAAGTCAATTAGTCCTACATTATTGATATGATTGCCTACATAAAAATAGTCCATCAGGCCATTAAACTTATGATTGGTTCCATACAGTGGATTAAAGGCTTCATTGTTTTTGTTGATGATAGTTCCATTATCATTCCCACTTTGCATTTCTCCACCTAGGCCAATTTTTGTTCTGTCTGCAACTTTATATTGGACATCTATACCGAAAAGATAAGCGCTTAAGTCATTGTCAGCTCGATCTTGTCCAAGTTGATAGTATGCGTTTCCCGTCACGGACAATTTGTTCTTTTTATATTTTAAGTGAGTTCCGAGGTTTTGGCTATATCTGGTTTCATTGTTGTTTACATCGGCAGTATCAATATATTGCAGACCATTGTTTAAGAACAAGAGACTACCCGAAAAGCTATTCCAATCCTTGTGCATCCATAGGTATTGAAATGCTTTATAAGTATTGGTCGTAAGGACTGTTCCCGTTAGCGATTCACCGTCTTGGTTAAAAGCAAAACCAACGTCTGTTTTAAATTTATTTTTACCATATTTAAACATGGCAACATCATGACTTCTTGCTTGTTGAGCCCAGCCAACATTTCCGAAAAACCTACTGTCATCATATATTATCTCTTGGCGACCAGCCTTCAAACTTAAATTATCGGAAATCTTAAATTTTGCCCAAGCCTGATGAATTGCAATGCCATTTCTATCAGAGCTATTGAGTTGTGGAACATCACCCCAAACCCGGACATTTTGGAAGCTTACATATAAATCTAAGTCTTCTACTTTGTAGCCAGCGTTAAATCTGGTTCTTTGAGAGACAAACGCTGCTGGATCAGTATTGTCAGGGAATAATGTTTTAAAACCATTCCGAAATTCAAATCGGGGCCGTACTTCTACATCAATTTTCACTTGCGCTTGTAGACTTGGTAAGAACAGTAATAATAAAAGTGTCGGTAGTAAGATGCGCTTTAGGCTACTTCGGTTGTAAGTGGTTATTTCCGTCTTGTTGTTATTATATAGCAGCATATCGATTATTATGAGATGGATTTATGTTTATTTCTATTCTGGTTTGTGTGGTTCAACAAAGGCTTGGGTAAGTTGGCCTATTCAGTTATTTTTACAATTTCACCTTCGACAGCACAAGATTTCCTAACCGTATTATATATGGTTCCAAATTTTTCAATGTTTTTTTTAAGCAATCCAAGTTTCAAGTTTTCGTCTTGGCTATATATTTTTAATTTGTAATTGATTTCATCAATTCTAGGTGGATTATCAGGGCGAATAGCATTGACCGTTATTTCAGCATTGGTATATTCAAATTTCAGTAAAGCCGAAAAACGAGCCACATTTTTAAGAATACATGCGGAAAAGGCCCCTAAAAACAGTTCGGCCGGATTAGCCAGTGTGTCGCTGGTCTCAGGCGTAATGCCAAAACCTATTTTAGATTGTTTAATAACAATTGCAGCGCTATTCGAATTGGATTTTGCTTTAATACTATAATTCATAGATGTGATTTTGGTCAATTGAAATTTGAGAATTAGATATTTAGCTTTTGATTGTTAATAGATCAAAACATGTTGAGATATCCAGAGCGTTGCGCATGAGTTTCGTTTTTACGTGGTTAATTTTTCACGAATAAAGGGGTACTATGATATTACTCAACTGATTTATGTCAGTCCTTGAAATGACTTTGATTGTAATCAGTTTGCACTGGTCTATTTCTTACAGCAATCATTCGATTGTTCGTTTCTGACATATGGTCACTTTCTTCATCTTAAAAAACGTAAGTGTAATTTTTTCCTCAATTCGAGATTAAGGTTTATCAAAGTCCATATCCTTGTTCCGATGTTTAATTTTATTGGGGACCTCTTGAATAAGACCTGGAATGAACAATGACCAGCTAACAAACCAATTCATTTCAGAAATATCATTTACCAGACTGATTTATATCAGATTAAAGGATCATCCCCTAGCCTACTTTTACTCATATATAAATAAAGCTAATATCACGATGGACAATATTTTAGAATTTCAAAAGAAAGTAACTATACCAAGAATTGGAGATCCTGCTCCTGCATTTCAGGCTGTCACCACACAAGGTGATATCAATTTTCCAGAAGACTATAAAGGAGAGTGGGTCATATTGTTTAGTCACCCTGCCGATTTCACCCCCGTGTGTACATCGGAGTTTATGACATTTGCTCATCTTGAACAGAAATTCAAACTGGCCAATTGTTCTCTGGTAGGTCTTTCCATCGATGGATTGTATAGTCATATTGCATGGTTAAGAACCATCCGTGAAAAAATAGAATTTAAGGGCATGAAAAATATTGATGTTAAGTTTCCCTTGATAGAGGATATTAGCATGGAAGTTGCAAAAAAGTATGGCATGATTCAACCTGGTGAAAGTAAGACACAGGCTGTCAGAGCAGTATTCTTCATTGATCCCAAGGGAATCGTGAGGGCGCTTATTTACTATCCGCTCAGTCTAGGAAGAAATTTTGATGAAATATACCGTGCACTGATAGCGATGCAAACATCCGATAAATTTTCTGTTGCAACGCCTGCTGATTGGTATCCTGGTGATGATGTCATCATTTCTCCTGCGGGCTCATGTGGCGTGGCCGAATCAAGAATGGTGGGAGAAGAAAGTGATCTTGAATGTGAAGATTGGTTCTTCTGCACCAAAAAAATCGATAAAGAAGAAATTCTAAATGCCCTATTGAATCCCGAGGAAGTAGTCCAAAATAATTAGGTGCCCAAATCCAACTGCATTTAAACCCATTTGAATTATGTCTAAAAAAAATTTGACAACTTTTATTATTATCCTGCTAGGCGTTTTTGCGCTATATGCCTATTGGTATAAAAACGAGTATTCCATGGGTAAAGCAGCAAGTTCTGTAATTAACGATCATATTACCAATTCGAATATTTTGATTGCAACCCAGGATAGTGAATATAAAAATAAACTCGTTGATAATCTTTTGGGATCAACAATTATGAATTCCACAAGAATAGAAATTTCAGATATTTCTAAACTAAAAGATCTTCAGGTTGATGGTTATAATGCAATCATAATCATACACACATGGGAAATGTGGCGAGCGCCTGAAGTGGTTCATAATTTTGCAGCCAGAAATTTAGACTATGACAACTTGATTGTATTAACGACTTCTGGTGGTGGCGAAAGCACCATTCCAACGGTAGATGGCATTACTGGTGCTTCTATTATTGAAAACATACCATCAACATCTGAAAAAATATTATCCAGAATTAAACCATTCTTAGTTAATGCTCCAGCTATAATTAAAGAAACTGAGTAAAAGAACTTAGAACAGCATGTACTTACCACCTAACTTAAATTATCACCTACATTAATTAAACTTATCAAAATGAATACTATTTTATTTCCTACAGATTTCTCAAAAAATGCTGAGAACGCATTTCGATATGCCAAACTATTCGCAAAGGAACAACAAGCAGAAATTATTGTCATACATGTCTATGACGTTCCATTGATGGGACGTACAAATAAATTTACTACTCCCGAAAGCTCTATGAAAATTTCTGAAGAAAGAATCAAAAAGCATTCTTTGATTCAGTGCCAAAAGCTCCTTGAAAGAAATGGCATTCCCCCTACCTCTTCTAATTGCGTGCTAAAAAAAGGAAGTGTAGTTAATGAAATAGTGAAATATGCAGAAAAAAATAAAATAGATTTTGTTATCATGGGTACCCGGGGAGAATCCAACCATGAAAAGTTTTGGATAGGCAGTGTTGCCGCAGAGGTCACAAAAAAAGTTCAGTGCCCAGCGCTTGCCATCCCAGCTGAGGCAGAGTATAAAGATATCGATAGAATTCTTTATACAACTGATCTGATTTATTCAGAAAAAGACGTATTGAATAATTTATCCAGCCTTGCTAGAAAATTGAGTGCAGAATTAAGTATTCTTCATATTAAGGTAAATGGTCAGGAAGAAAATGCATTGCAACATAAGCTTGATCAAATTAAGGCAGAAATTGATTATTCAAAACTATCTACCCAAATAATTACCGCTAGAGAACTGGTTGATGGCATCAATGACTATATCGAGATAGAGAAATTTGATATTTTGGCCATGTCTACTCATCCAAAATCCATATTTCAGAAATTATTTCATCAGAGCTTAACCACAAAAATGATTTTCAGAAGTCATATTCCTATCTTGGTTTATCATGTAAAAGATGATCGAGCTGCTGAATAATTGACGGGATACTTTTAGACTAACACTTCTGTTTTATTTAAGATGAATTATACAGCCTTCTCATTCGGGAAATTCTTGGAAGGATTTCTTTGGGAAAACTGGTTCCTTCTAATTCATTTTGGAACATCCCCGTATAACCTATTGAATACAACGCATGCCGTTAAGTCTCCGGTAACATTTACCGCTGTTCTGAACATCCCTAAGATCCGATCGATACCAATAATAATGATCAGGCCATCAACTGGGATACCTGAACTTTGTAAAACTGACGCCAGAATGAGTACACCGCCTCCAGGAATAGCCGGTGTACCAACAGATGCCGCAACAACGGTTACTGTGATCAATACCAGATTGAGCATGGACAATTCTACACCATAGGCCTGCGCCATAAAAATTGTGGTAGCACATTGGAATAATGCGGTTCCATCCATATTAATGGTTGCACCAACAGGAATGACGAAATCGCTGATCTTTGAGGATACCCCTAATTTCTCGTCAGCTGTTTTCATGGATAGCGGCATGACTGCGGCTGAACTGGCCGTTGAAAACGCCAATAGTTGTGGTTCTTTAATCGCCTTTAAGAATTTCAATGGGTTCATTTTACTGAATATCATTATAATGAGCAGATAAAAAATCATCAATGTTATCAACCCAACAATTACAACAATCATATAGTACCCGAGACCAATGAAAACATCAAATCCTGTTCTTGACAACAAGGCTGCCATTAGACCGAATACAGCGTATGGGACCAACAACATCGCCCAGGAGACAACGATCATGCATATCTTTTGAATGGCTTCTGCAAAACGAATCACAGGCTGTGCAGTTTCTGAATTTAACTGCGTTATGGCTACGCCTATAATTATGGTGAAAATAACCACGCCCAACATTTCTCCAGTCAGAATTGTTTCTAGCGGATTTTCAGGTATCAGATTCGATATGGCTCTTGGGATATTCTCTACAATGTTTATTGGTTCTTTCCCCGCAATTTCGCTGACACTGGCGTTTGGAAATCCGCCATGTGCGAATATGTATTGACCAGGTTCAAAAAGCAACGTTAGGCTAACGCCTATTAAAATAGCAATAGCAGTAGTAAACACGAAATAAAGTAATAGACGAAGTCCGAAAGTTTTGAGGTTCTCTGAAGTGTTGCTTACAATTCCTGATATGATGGATGTGAAGATCAGTGGAATCATGATCATTTGAACCAACTTCATGAAAATCTGGCCCGGAAGATCTAGCCAATTGGCAAGGCTCGAACTGAGTTCTTCTGTTATGAGACCGATAGAAGGATTAAGTAAGACTCCTACTCCAGCCCCTAGACCAAGACCAAGAATAACTTTGAGCCAAAGCCGTCCCTTAACCAGGCGGTCCAGATAAATGGATAGATGATTTAAGGGTCTAAATTCAATCATGGTGATATCTTGCTTCGTTTATACAATTATTATTACGATACTATTCCGGCTAGTATTCTTGCAGATTCGCGATAAGCATTAAGCTCTACTTCGAGCAGATCTATTTCATCATTGACGGTGATTATCCCATTTTTAATATTTACTGGCATACTAATATAAATGTCATGATCCAATGAAAGAATCGAACGGTAATGTGTATCTGTGCGCATTGAAAGCGTGATAGAATGTTCCTTTGATTCAAGCAAATAATCCAATAATACTTCCGCACACTTGGAAACCCCGTAAGTGGTACCTACTTGGGTCTCTCTGATTTGAAGGGCTGCATTCATGGTGCAAATACGAGCCTTTTCCAAGTCCTTCATTGAGAATTGATCACAATCAAGTAAAGGCTGTCCCTTTATTTTACACTTTGAATAGATGGGTACCAAAGAGTCGCCATGCTCGCCCAAAACAGTCGTATCAAAATCTGAAGCTTCAAGATCAGAGATTCTTGAGAGGTAATATGCCAACCTTATACTATCCAGGAATGTTCCTGTACCAATTACATGGTCCTGCGGCAAACCACTGTATTGATAGACTGAATGGGATATGATGTCAACTGGATTGGTAATTACAATTATATATGGTGTATTTACGAAAACCCGTTGCTCAAAAATCTCCTTCGTTAATTGAATATTCTGTTCGGCCGTGGATAGTCTCGAGCCCCCTTTTGCATTGGGGATTCCTGCAGTATAATATATGAAGTCTGCATTGCGAAACAGCTCTTCGTCATTAACGTGCAATTCCTTTTCAGAGAACAGAGGAATTCCGTGTGCCAGATCAAGAAATGCACCTTCACACTCCGGATTAGGTTCCATCACATTCAAGCGAATAGAGTGTTTGTTATTCAATAGAAGTAAAGAGAGTGATGATCCAACACATCCAAAGCCTATGACTGTTACGTTTTTCATATCGTTGTTAGTTTAAAGAATCGTTGAACTCGATGAAGGAAGAAATTGATTCTTCAAGAGTAATTACGAAAATATTTACTTCAAGGGATCTGGTTGATGGCCTCAATTACTATCATAAATTATACTGACTTTTCTTTAGGGAAATTCTTGAAAAGATTTCTAATGAAAGACCGCATGCTTCTTTCATAACGAGTTTCTTCAGAATCGACCCATGGCCCTTCTAAAGAACCAATCCAAACAATTTGACTAAATGTATTTTCCATGATGGTTAAAATCATAGTTCCTTCAGTGAATGGATATTCTACTATTTTACACCCCTCCCATACTTGATATTCATAACTTCTTCTGCACTCCGTATACTTTAGAACAATATCATTAAATTTCAATTCATATGAAACCAATAAATCTGGACTCAGCTCATCATGTACATATCCGTACGATTGCATTTGATCGATAAGTATTTCCTTCATGATTTTTCGGCTTTCCGCATTGTCATACATCTCATATTTATAAGGCACATCTGAAATGGATTCACAGATGGTGAAGGTCTTAAATGTATTAAAGTCAGTTTTTTTATCATATTCTGAAAGTGGTTCCACTCCGACACAGGACGTTAGAAAGAAAATAGCGAATAAGAATATTGTATTTTTCATGCTGATTATTTTTGCCTCAAAACTAGATCTGATGAAATGCTTCTATCCTGAGTATCGACATGCCTATGAATGATTCGTATCACGCACCCAAATGATATAAATCATCATTGTGCACATCATCCGTCAGCTATGTATTGGTCGTCCTCCTGTAATATTGCATCAAAAATATTACTATGTGCACTAAAATTGGAATATGGTTGGACAAGCGAAAAGCATCCATCGTCAAACTAGAAGGAAAAAATGAAATACTTACGACTATAGACTCTAATGTTGAAGAGTATCATTTACATGGCGGATCGAGAAGCAAGACCGCTTATGGACCTCAGGAAACGGTTTCAGAAACCAAACTGAATGAACGTAAGAAGCATCAGCTAAAAAAATATTTTGAAAACATTGTCTCAGAAGTAAAGGACGCTTCTTCACTCATTGTATTTGGCCCCTCGGAAGCCAAAGTTGGTTTGAATAATTACCTTAAACAAATTCCAGATCTAAAAAACAAAGTCACGTCCATAGAAACTGCAGATGTCATGACAGACAATCAATTAAAAGCTTTTGTAAGACATTTCTTTAGGTATCAGCATTATTAGAATTTCCATAGATTAAGAAATGTGTTTTCTAGATAAAAATGCTACCTATTTTTCAATCTATGATCATTGATTAAAAAACGCTTATTATGTTCAAACATCGCTTTCACGCAGGTGATCTTTTATCTGAAAAACTAATTGAATATAAAAAACAGAAGGATGTTGTCGTGGTTACTATTCCAAATGGCGGTGTCATGTGTGGTTCTCAAGTAGCAAAAAATCTTGAAAGGCCGCTGGAGATAGCGTTGATCAATAAAATTTTTCATCCAGATGACCATCAATTAGTCGGTTTGGTTTCATTAGATGGTTTCTTACTGAAAGATCAATTTGACCTATTAGGAACCTATATTGAATCTGAAATTAATAGAATTAGGAAAGTTCAAGAGGATACTTATAAAATGTATTTCGGCACGGATAAAAGATGCTCAGTAAATGATAAAATCGCAATTGTTATTGATGACGGCATTGAAACTGGAAGCACCATTACGCTTGCCATCGATATGATAAAAGCGGAAGGTGCCAAGAAAATAATCCTTGGTGTTCCAGTCGCTTCTGCAGAAATTCTTGAAAAACTGAAGAATAAAGTTGATGAAATCGTCTGTATTCACGAAACAAAAGAAATTCAACCTATTGCTAATTTCTATGACAACTTCCATCCCGTAAAACATGGAACAATCATGCGTTTGATTGAAAATTACCTCCATTCGTATGACAAAAATCAATAGGATCATTGATGCTCATCATGTGACAATTATCCTTCTATGAGGACATTTGAAATGTAAAAATCATGTTTAACTAAAAATAAAAATTATGAGTGTTTTAACAAGAAGAAAGAATGGCATTAGACATCCATTTAGATCCATGGTTTCAGATCTATTTGATAATGACAGATTTTTTAATGAGCCAATTTTGGATTTTTCTTTGCCAGCTGTGAATGTTAAAGAGACGGATGAGTCCTTTGAAATAGAAGTTGCGGCTCCTGGAATGAAAAAGGATGATTTCAATGTTAATATTGAAAATGGCATCTTAAAAATTTCCTCTGAAAAAGAAGAAGAGAGTGAAGAAGTGGACGAAAACTACACAAGGAAGGAATTCAGCTACTCTTCATTTGGTCGATCATTCACCCTACCAGATAGCATAAACTCTGAAAAGATAAATGCGAAATATGACGCGGGTGTTTTACGTATCGAACTTGCAAAAAACGAAGAGGCTAAAAGAAGGCTGTCCAAAAGTATTGACATTAAATAGGTCTGACTATTATCGGGCGGGTTAGTAACCTGCCCGATTTCATTTTAAATTTTCAATAATGACTACAATATTATTACCAACGGATTTTTCGGACAATTCACTAAACGCAATAAGTTATGCGTTTCAATTTTA
The DNA here is from genome assembly GCA_047639575.1 of Parvicellaceae bacterium. Classification (GTDB taxonomy): domain Bacteria; phylum Bacteroidota; class Bacteroidia; order Flavobacteriales_D; family Parvicellaceae; genus JBLIOB01. Next base: position 1,559 of record JBLIOB010000004.1, on the reverse strand, counting down.
CCGTGATCAACCTTGCTACTTTATCTTGCTTAATATATCCGAGGAGCCCAAGGGACCTGCTGGGATGATGTATTCTCTAAATTCGAAAATAAAACAATTTGCTGTTGAGGACATGAAACGTTTCTACAATGAAAAGGTTCAACCATTGGAAATTAGCGGAAATCACAAGATTGTTCAAAGAGTTTCAGATGGACCATTTATTAATATCGTTAATCAAATCAATACTGATGAAAACGTTGATTTGGTCATAATGGGAACTCAGGGGGCTTCAGGTTTAGAAAGCAAATTAATGGGCAGTGCCACCTCAAAAGTTATTAAGTCAGGCAATCGTCCACTTTTGGCTATTCCCAAAAACACAAGATTTTCTGATCTTCAAAGGTTTGGACTTGCTTCAGACCTTCGACATATCGAAAATAAAGAGTGCTTAGATCCTTTGGTTAAAACAGTCGATCGATTCAATGGCAAATTATTTGTGGTTCACGTATTCGATGACAACCACAAAATTAAGGAGCCTGTTGAGATAGAAGGCATGAGTCAATTAAGAAATAATTTACAAGAGCTCGAAACTGCATATCACTATATAGAAAGTGATAATCCTACGGAAGGTATTGAAAGCTTTATTTCCAATAACGATATCCAGATGCTTGGCCTGATAACAAGGACCCACAATTTCTTCAATAGGCTGTTTATTGGGTCAACTACTGAAAAATTGTCATTTCGTACGGATACTCCATTGTTTGTTATGAGGGAATAGGAAAAATGACTTATAAAAAGGAGAGGTCATTGAGGCCGGCCGATCATTGATTGCGGATTAAAAGTTCAGAAAGTTTGCCCTAGGTCATTCGAAGGGCCTACCTTTCGAGTGACTTAGAGACCTCCAATCCAACGGGTAAATGAAATAATATTTATGTCTCAAATAATCACTCCAATCTGCCACATGAGCCATGAACTGACCTAAGGTTTCTCACGAGGTGATAAAAGTCATTTCAAACAGAATTAAGTCAAGCTATTTTCACCCTTGTGATTAATTCTGCGAGTAATAAAATTAATGAGGCTACATGCTTTCATTGTGGAGAAAAATGTCCTTCGAAGGTTAATTTCTATCAAGACAAAAATTTTTGCTGCAATGGTTGTATGATCGTTTATGAATTCCTGTCGTCCAATAACCTGAATGCTTATTATAGCCTGGAAAAGAATCCAGGGCGCAAAATTGAAAGTGTAGAATCCAGAGATAAATACATCTATTTGGACCAGGATGAAGTTAAAAATAAATTTCTTTTATTTAGTAATGATGAGATTAGTAAGGTTTCGTTTTCTATTCCACAAATTCACTGTAGTTCCTGTATTTGGCTCCTGGAGAATCTCGGTCGATTGAACGATGGTATCACCTATTCCATTGTTAATTTCCCTAAGCGTGTTGCCGAGATTACATATAAGAATAATTCTATTTCACTAAGAGAGCTGGTGGAACTTTTAGATGCCATAGGATATAAGCCTGACCTGAAAGCTCATCGTACCTCGAGTAAGCAATACACCTCTGATAAATCTCTGATTTACAA
>JBLIOB010000003.1:0-56127 GCA_047639575.1 Parvicellaceae bacterium | reverse complement strand
AGGTATTTATGCTTTAGACAATAACGTAAATCGGTTGGCAGAAGATCACGCAAGAGCGAAATACATAGCTGAGCAAGTTCAAGGAGCTCCATTTATAGCTGGAACAGTGATGCCAGAAACCAATATCCTAATGGTTGATTTAACTATCCCTGCTGATGAGTACTTAGCAAAACTTGAAGCAAACGGAATATTAGCTATTGGATTCGGACCTACACGGATTAGAATAACTACTCATTTAGATGTTTCCGAAGAAGAAATTGAGAAAGTTGTTGAGATCATGAAGTCACTCAAATAATTAGATTGAATCCTGAAAAAAATAGTGGGCACAAAATCAATTTAATCGTTATTGCTGTTTTTACCATTGCAGCGGTTATCATTAGCATTTTACTCGCTAATCCTGTTGTAAAGCCATTGAATTTTGAAATGTTCACGGGTTGGGGAGAGGTTGATTTCCCTCAAGAATCGAGTATACAAAAAGGACTTTATGCTGTATACCTTGGGTTAATTCCTATGTTGGCCTGTGTACGATTTATTTCTTATCAAGAAAGTAGGTTGTGGCTGTATTTCTCAAGCTTGGTCTACCAACTAACTTTAGCGATTATTCCGCAACTTTTAATCTTACTTTATGTGAAGCAAAACATGAGCCCTATTAGCTCCGCTTGGATTCCAGAATATGCAGTTTACTACACCTATTTTCACTATATATCCTATATCGGTATTATCATATTAATGCTGGGAAATGTTAGAACCACTTTACGTTTATGGAAAAAATATAAGAAACCTAAAATGGTTGATTCGACAATTATTGATTCGGAGATTAAGTAGTTTGAAACTTTGAAATTACCCAAAGGAGTCCGACACAAACAACTAAACTAACCGCTACATTTCCTATAACCCATCCCCATTGGCCGCCTCTCATTAATTCGAGGGTTTCGTTACTAAAGGTTGAAAAGGTGCTGAACCCACCGCAAAACCCAACAAGAATCAAGGCCTTATAGGCTTCGTTCATTTGATTTTTAGACGCGAAAAATAAAACGGCTGCTCCAAGAATAAGACAAGCGAAAAAATTAGCTAGGAAAGTTCCTAAGGGAAATGGACCCGTATACATTTTGGCCGCAAGAATTCCAAAACCATACCTGGCAATGCTTCCTAGGCCTCCTCCGATGAATATTGCTAACCACGTCATTTACTTCGCTTTGCTCAAATTTAAACTATTAGAATAAACTCTAAAGACCAACCAACCCAACAACATTCCAAGTAAAGCACCGCAGAGAATATCTCCAGGGTAATGAACTCCTAAATAAATTCGGGAATACGCAATAATGGCGGCTATAAACAGGCCAATCCAAAGCACTTTTCTGTTATAAGCCAATCCAATAAAAGTGGCTACTGCGAACATGTTTGCGGCATGGGAAGAAACAAAACTATTGACCCCTCCTTTATAATTGTTCACTAAGTGAACCGCATCTTTAATTTCTAAATTATGAGAAGGACGCCAGCGTTCGAAAACTTCTTTAAATAAATGTCTAGATGCTTGATCGGCAATTACCACAGCCAGTATGGCGCCAGTTATCAGAATTAGACCTTTCTTCCAATTGTACTTTTTGATTAATAGTATAGCTCCAAGTAAATAAAATGGAACTCCAAATAACTTCTCAGAAATGATCCAAAAGACCTGATCAAAGAAATCGGAATGAAAACTGTTAAACCAAAGAAAGAGGTTTCTATCTATTTCCTCTAACCATTCCACTAACTATTAATGGTCTTCCATAACGCATCTTTCAATTCTGTTAGGCCCCTTTGCGCTACTGAACTGATAAACAAACATGGAATATCTGGTAAGTCTAATTTAATTTCTTCGATTAATTCATCGTCCAGCATATCTGATTTAGAGATAGCAAGTAAACGTTGCTTATCTAATAACTCAGGGTTGTATTGCTGGAGTTCATTGAGTAAGATCTTATACTCTTTATGAATGTCATCACTATCAGCAGGGACCAAGAAAAGCAATAGAGAGTTTCGTTCTATATGTCGTAGAAATCTTAGCCCTAGGCCTTTTCCTTCATGCGCTCCTTCAATAATCCCAGGAATATCAGCCATAATAAACGACCGATGCTCTCGGTAGGATACAATACCTAGATTAGGAACTAATGTTGTAAATGGATAGTTGGCTATTTCAGGTTTCGCGGCAGAAACAACTGATAACAAAGTAGACTTTCCTGCATTTGGAAAACCTACCAAACCTACGTCTGCGAGTACTTTTAATTCAAGAATTTTCCATTCTTCAATATATTCCTCTCCTGGCTGAGCATACCTTGGTGTTTGGTTCGTTGAAGATTTGAAAAAATCGTTTCCTTTTCCACCTCTTCCCCCTTTAGCTACAACTACTGTTTGATCGTGATCAGTAATCTCAAATAAAATTTCGTTTGTTTCAGCATCTCGCACCAAAGTTCCAAGTGGCACATCTAATGTAACATCGCTACCATCTGCGCCATGTCTATGACCAGCTTGACCGGAACCGCCATGCTCAGCTCTAACGTGCCTTTTGTACTTCAAATGAAGTAAAGTCCACATTTGTTCGTTCCCGCGAAGAATTACGTGACCACCTCTGCCGCCATCCCCTCCATCAGGGCCGCCTTTTGTAGTGGTTTTATCTCTAAACAAGTGCATTGATCCTGCACCGCCATTACCAGATCGACAATTTATTCTAACGTAGTCTACGAAGTTCGTTTCCGCCATGGCTGCAAATTTAGGTGAATTTATGGATGTAGAAAGGGAAGTTCAATGCGTTTTTTAATTCTATTCCATTTCTTAAAAGGAAAAGGCGGCAAGGTGATAGATTCGCCTCAACTAGGACCGAAGTCCAGTAACTGGACTACTTTTAACAAAGCGAGACAGATCATTGATGAAGTCATCGTAAAGAAATAAGCCTTAAAGTTCGATTTTTAGCTTTCCCATCGCTTCAAACAGCCTGTTGGTAATATCACTAATAGATCCTACACCATCAATTTCAATCAACTTGCCCTGATCAGCATAGAAATCAGCAACTGGAGCAGTTTGATTGTTATAGTTATCGATTCGAGTTTGGATAATAGCTGGATCTGCATCATCCGGTCTTCCAGAAGTTTTGGCTCTTTCCAGCAATCTATTCTTTAATTCACCTTCTGGAACAACTAAAGAAAGCATCATTCCAACTGAAGCATTCTTTGTTTGCAAAAACGTGTCGAGTGCCGCTGCTTGAGCAGTGGTTCTTGGAAAACCATCGTAAATAACGCCTTTCGCATTTGGGAATTTACTCACTTCTGACTGCAGTATATCGATGGTCACTTTATCAGGTACTAAATTTCCTTTATCCGCATAAGTTTTTGCCAACTTCGCCAAATCAGATTCACGATCTAAACCTCTGAATACGTCTCCCGTTGAAATGTGAACCAGTCCGTATTTCTCTTTCAATCTTTCCGATTGCGTTCCTTTTCCTGCGCCTGGAGGGCCAAATAATACAATGTTTAACATGACTTAATTATCCGTTATGATGTAAATATCTTTTAAATTTCTTCCTAAGCCATCGTAATCGAGGCCGTATCCGACTATAAATTCATTTCCAACTTCGAGCGCTACGTACTTAATCGGATGACTCATTTGATAAGCTTTTGGCTTAAAAAACAACGTTGCCACTTCAATTGACTTAGCTCCTTTACCTGACAACGACTTATAGATGGCGTCTATTGTAATACCAGTATCAACAATATCTTCCAGAACAACAACATCTCTGCCATTGATATCCTCACTCAAGCCGACTAATTCTTTCACTGTTCCAGTTGTATCAGTTCCATGGTAAGACGAAACTTTTAGAAAGGAAACTTCACACTCCAAGTCTACATCTCTCAGAAGATCAGCTACAAATAAAAAACTTCCATTGAGAATTCCGAGGAACAATGGTTTTTTACCTTGATAATCTTGATTGATTCGCGCGGCTACTTTCTTAACGGCCGTCATTAAGTCTTCCGCAGGAATATACGGCTTGAAATGCTTGTCGTGTAACTTTATTGTGCCCATAAATGAGAGGTTGAAGGTACAAAAAATCAATTATAATTGATTTTTTTAACGATTGATTTTGACAATGATAGAATGACAGAATGATTTTTATCCAATCATTCAATCATCGATTTATTCTATCATTATTACCAATAAAATTGGTAATTTCGCTTTCACTAAAAAAAGACAAATGAAACCACTTGTAAGTATCATAATGGGGAGTACCTCAGACATGCCAGTTATGAAGCAGGCAGCAGAAATTTTAGATCAATTTGAAATCCCTTTTGAGATCAATGCGCTATCAGCACATCGAGTACCTGAGCAAGTTGAAGCTTATGCAAGTTCAGCTTACGACAGAGGAATTAGAGTTGTAATTGCCGGTGCAGGTGGAGCAGCTCATTTACCAGGAGTAATGGCGGCATTCACTCCCATACCTGTAATTGGAGTACCGTGCAGATCATCTATTTCAATTGACGGATGGGATTCTATCCTTTCTATACTTCAAATGCCTCCTGGAATACCTGTAGCAACAGTTGGACTAGACGGAGCAAGAAATGCTGGTATTCTAGCAGCCCAGATTTTGTCTACCGGAGATGAAGAATTATACAAGAAAGTTGTTGATTTTAAAGTTGCTTTGAAGGACAAGATTTTAAAAGCAAACGAAGATTTGAAGGTATTCGAATACAAGTTCAGAACGAACTAGTCTAAACGGTATTAGAAATTTATAAGGCCTTTCCATTTTGGGAGGGCTTTTTTTGTCGTAACTTTTCGAAACTCAGCGTATTATAAATACGTTAGGTTAGAACGCCTAATGCCAACCTATGAAACTCGCCTACCTCATTATTCTATTTGGTTTACTGTCTAGTTTTGGCCATTCGCAAGTTGATTGTCCTACATCTATTTCTTTTAATACGACTGATGAATTAACTTATGCTGGATGTGATGGTACTTTAACAATGAACACAACAGGGGGCAGTCCACCTTATACATTCATTGCCTTTAGTTCTGTAAACACTTATTCTTTTGTTGGTTCGATAACAGATACATCTCACATTTTTCCAGCTGTATGCCCTGGCATTTATGAAGGTTTTATTATTAATTCGTTAGGCGACACTTGTATTCTTGCAGGTGGTGGATATGGGTGTGGTTGCGGCTCAGGTACAGGACTAGGAATGTTGGGTGGTGGAGCTGGAAGTGGATGTGGAGGAACGGTAAACCCTGCAACCCCATTGCTTTCTGTTGATTGTTCACATACTGATATGTGCGCTACTTTCTCTGTAAACAATTACGCGATTGCCTCAGGAGATGCGCCTCCATTCGAATACAGTTTTGATGGAGGCACTACTTGGTCCTTTACTCAATCTTCACCTACAATGTATGCTGCTTGTGTATTTCCATGGGAACAAGTAATGGTTAGAGATGTAACGGGACAAACTGTGACTGGTGATTGCATGCCTACCCCTGGCAGTTGCACTTTTGGACCAGTTGATCCTATTGCGATTATAACAGACGCAACCTGCCTCGGTGCTTGTGACGGTATTATCGTTGTAAAAGCGAACAACCCAGCTCCCGGAGATGGCCCTTTTTCTGTGACTTTTTTTGGGTTTTAGTTTGTATTGTTTGAAACCTAAAACGACTCTTTAGTACTTACAGGATATTGCCAAGGTTCTTATTCTATTTCTGTGGAAGGTAATTGTGGAGGATGGCCAAACTTTTTTCTTGTAGGAGGACCAAATTCGGCAACAGGTTGCCCAACATCGGTTTACATGTCAGTGACTGATGAGCTGAATTATGGAGCATGCGATGGTACGTTAACAATTAATACAACTGGAGGAACACCTCCTTATACTTTTGTTGCTGTAAGTTCAGGAAACACGTATTCTTATCTTGGCTCAGGTACCGACACTTCCCACCTATTTTTTGGAATTTGCCCAGGAGCATATGAAGGTTTCATCATTAATTCTCTAGGCGACACTTGTATTTTAGCAGGAGGCGGTTATGGATGCGGCTGTGGTTCAGGAACCGGTTGTGGACAATTAGGTGGCGGAGCTGGAAGCGCATGTGGAGCAACGGTAGGAGCAGCATTGCCTCCGCCTTTGATAATTGATGATTGTGGACATTATTGCGGGTGTATAACTATGCCCGGTGCGAATCATTGCGCCACAGTTTCAGGTGGAGTTCCTCCTTATCAATATAACTTTGATGGAATAGGCTGGACTTCAAGCAGCTGCATTATCACCTATGAAGGATATACCGGAAACATCCAGGTAATGGATGCAATTGGACAAATGGTGAGTGGTCCTTGTAATTTTATTGGTCCATGTGCTGCACCTCCAGCACCCAATTCAAGTAGTGTAGTTCCTATAACCTGCAATGGAATGTGTGATGCCGAAATTGAAATAAGCTATTACTTTTTTGGAGACGAATTAAGCTCCGGATTGGAATTGTATTTATCTTCTGGTGGTGGACCGGGTTTCGACATTCCCATTCAAATTATTGGTGTTGTAAGTAATCCAGGAGTTTTGGAATACGCGACATTTTATGGAGTGTGCCCAGGCCAATATGAAGTATGGGGTGCCGGAAATGGCTGTGGTCACAACCAAGGTCCGATAACAAATATCATTGTTACCGAACCACCAGTCCTTGACTTTTCTTTCAATTCCGTCACCAACTCAACCAACACTACTTCGCTGGATGGTGAAATTGATCTTTCTGGATCTGGAGGTGCCCCCGGGTATACCTACAATATTAATGGAGGTGTCTATCAAGGGTCAGGCACTTTTACTGGGTTAGACACTGGAACTCATACTGTTTGTGTCATGGACATAAACGGCTGTACTATCTGTCTGGACACAATTATTGGATTTATGCCAGCTAATAACTGTCCAACTTCCATATTCATGAGTGCAACTGATGAAACAACTTACGCAGGTTGCGATGGCACATTAACTATAAATTCAACAGGGGGAAATCCACCGTACACATTTGTAGCTATAAGCAGCGCTAATACTTATTCGTTTATTGGTTCTGCCACAGACACTTCTTATACATTTCCAGCAGTATGCCCGGGTAATTATGAAGGTTTTGTAATTAATTCTTCAGGAGATACGTGTTTATTGGCTGGTGGTGGTTACGGATGTTTGTGCGGTTCTGGAACGGGAGATGGAGTTTTAGGTGGTGGCGCAGGTGGAAGCTGTGGCGCTGGTGTTGGAGCAGCAGCCGCAATTCTTTCTGTTACATGTGTTGCAGATCAAGTTCCTTGCCTGTCTACTATTGCATTTGATAATGTTGTTGCTTTTGGTGATGCTTTGCCTTTACAATATAGCTGGAACCTTGGTGCAACGTGGTTGAGTTCCCCTGGTAATCCTATTGATAATGGATGCATGCCTTTTGAAAGTATAACAGTTATGGATAATATCGGCCAAATAGTTACAGCATCTTGTATTGCTGATCCATTAAGTGATTGTTATACTGAAGTTATCCCTAACATCGCTTTTAGTTCTCCAGTTTCATGTTTTGGGAATTGTGACGGAGTTATAGAAATAGGAATTTTAAATGGTTCTAGCTCGCCACTCATTGCTCCTGGCCCCTATTCTGTGTACGATAATGGTATTTGGGCTGGATTGATTCCTCATCGAGATAGCACCATTACATTTAATGGTCTTTGTTCGGGGTCTCACCAATTTTTTATTGACGACTCGTATGGATGTTGGCAATTTGCATCCGTGAACCTTACGCTAGCTGAACCTTCATTACTTAGCTTATCATTTAACGTAAATAACGAATCTTGCTCAGGGTTGTGCGATGGCTCATTAGAGCTCCTTGCAGCAGGAGGTACTCCTCCTTACTCACACTCAGCCGATTGTGGTGTCACATTTCAATCAAGTAACTTATTTACAGGTCTTTGCCCGGGAACATACTGCACCATTATTGAAGACGCAAACGGTTGTCAAGTAACAGGAAGTGAAGGCATTTTACCCGGAGGCACTGTTTCAATATTGAATGACTCAACATTTGACGAGTCATTTTCTGGTTCAAATGACGGAATTATTTATTCTTCTGGAACGACTGGAACTCCACCTTATCAGTATTCTATTGACGGAATAACTTGGCAAGCTTCAGGTACTTTTTCAGGATTGGCACCTGGAAGTTACAATATATGCGTTCAAGATGTGAATGGATGTGAATCTTGCACATCAGTAGTAATTAATGCTGGAGTAATTTGCACTATTTCAACTTCTATTGTAAGTACCACTTCACCGCTTTGCTTTGGAGATTGCAATGGCTCTGCAACTATGTCATTCTCAGGAAATATTGGTCCAGTTAGCGCATGCACTTGGAGCAATGGAGACTTTGGACCTACAGCTACAAACCTTTGCGCAGGTACTTATACGGTAACCGTTACTGATAGCGCAGGTTGCACGATCATCGATTCCGTAAGTATATTAGACCCACCTCCACTTTCAGCTAGTATTTTTGAACAACAAGTACCTTGGCCGAGCCAGTGTAATGGAGAAATGGAAGCTTTCGCGTCTGGCGGAACCGGTGCTTATAGTTATATATGGAATGACTGCACCTTTGGATTTACAGGTGTAATTGGACCTGACTATATCGGGGCATGCGAAGGAGATTATTATGTGGAGGTTACGGATGCAAACGGATGTACTGTTTCTACTACTTGTTATTCGTTACTAGAATTGGATTGTAATCTCGCAGGAACAATCTCAAGCACTGAACCCAACTGTGCCATAAGTTGTAATGGCACAGCTACTATAATTGCATCAGGTGGAATGGGATCGAATATCTATTCATGGTCTAATGGAGACAGCGGTTTAACTGCCGATAGTTTATGCGGAAGTTGGGTTTATGTGAGTGTTATAGATAGTATCGGATGTAGTATTTCAGATTCGATTCAATTAACTAATCCATCTCCGATGTTTGCAAGTATTGATTTAGTTCAATCTCCCGACTTTGGAACTTGTAACGGTATCATGCAAGCCGATATTACCGGAGGAAATGCACCTTATATTTATGTCTGGATGGACTGTACTGGAGCTCCTTTTGATACTTCAGATACCATTTCTAATCTTTGCGCTGGAAACTATATGCTTGAAGCTACCGATGCAAATGGATGCATCGCTATAACAAATTGCTATTCATTATTGGAGCTTCCATGTGTCAATTCTAATGACTCGATTACTGAAATCAGCTGTTTCGAATACGTCTCTACTGCTGGTTCGTTATACACTAGCTCAGGAATTTACTACGATACTTTAGCTAATGCAGCTGGCTGCGATAGTGTAATTACCATCGACTTGACAATCGTAAATATTGATTCTTCGATCACTCAAACTGGAGCGGTACTAACCGCAAATCAAAATGGAGTTTCCTATCAATGGATTGATTGTAATTCTGGATTCGTTCCCATTCCTGGGGCAACCAATCAATCGTACACGGCAACAGCTAATGGCTCGTACGCAGTAATTATTGATGATGGATTTTGTACAGACACATCAGCCTGCGCTAATGTTCTTAGCATCGGATTAATTGAAAATAATTTTGGGGTATTATCAGTCTACCCTAACCCATCAGATACTTATTTCACTTTAGAGGTTTCGAAATCTAGCTCTTATCAAATTAAATTAATGGATCAATTGGGTAGAATCGTTTTAACGGATCAATTCACCTCCAATATGCATCGGTTAAATATTGATCAGATTAGTTCAGGACAGTACATCCTTCTAATCAATAATGATAATGGATTGTCTGAAACAAGAAAAGTGCACATTCTTCGCTAGTTATTTTTGCCTACGTATGCCCTTATTCGTACTTTAAACACCGAATGAAGAATATACTACTCTACCTCGTAATCTCTCTCCCTTTATTCTCCTTTGCTGGCAACGAAAACTGGCATTTAGGAGCACGTAGTGCCGGCATGGCACATTCCTCTGTAACGTTGTATGATGTTTGGTCTACTCACCACAATCAAGGTGGTTTAGGTTGGCTGGAAAATGCAACGGCAGGAGTCTATTTCGAAAATAGATTTGCCATCAAGGAATTAAATCAAATGGGAGCATCCGTTGCCGTTCCTTTTAAAGGTGGAACTTTTGGGCTGAATTATTCAGGCTTTGGTTGGTCACAATACAAGGAAAACAAAGTTGGATTAGCTTACGGGATGAAATTGAATGATAAAATTTCTGCGGGCGTTCAAGCAAACTTTCATTCATTACGTTTAGGCGGTAATTACGGATCTAGTTCGGCATTGACAGTTGAAGCTGGAATTCAGGCACGAGTTACGGAAGAGTTAACGATCGGAGTTCACATTTTCAATCCAACTAAAACGAAGCTTAACGAATACAACGATGAGCGAATCCCAACTATTATGAGATTTGGAGCCGGATATCAATTCTCAGATAAATTATTGATAACCGCTGAAGCTGAAAAAGACATTGAATTTGATGGAATCGTAAGGGTTGGTATTGAGTATATGCCCGGTGAAAAACTGTACATCCGAGGTGGTGTTGCTACTAATCCGAATATAATCGCTTTTGGATTTGGAATGAAATTCGATTCGTTTCGAGCAGACATTGCGAGTACGTATCATCAAGTACTTGGATTTAGCCCACAGGTTTCTCTTTCTTTTGACTTTAACAAGAAGTGAAATTGAAAGCACTACATATTGTATTTCTGATCTTGCTGCTTCCTATGATTGGATTCGGTCAGGAAGCTAAGGAAGGTGACCCTCCGGGTGCGAAGGAAAAAAACGAGCAGCAGAAATTCAACATGCTAGAACAGCTGATTGAATCAATTGCGGAGAATTTAGAAGAAGATGATGAAAGTATTGATTTCACTACCCTCTTTGATTACCTCTCTTACATTTATGATCACCCGGTAAACATTAACAACCCGAAGAACGAAGAAGAGTTACGTCAGTTAAAAATGATAACTGATGTACAAATCAATGCCCTTTTTGAACACATCGATTTAAACGGAAAATTAATTTCCATTTACGAATTACAAGCAGTTCGAGGTTGGGATATGGCCACAATCAAAAATGTCCTTCCATTTATAGCTGTTAACGTAGATCTATACTCTCCTAATATTTCCATTGGTGAAATGATTAAGAACAGCAGCAACGATTTCTTTTTACGCTATTCAAGAGTACTCGAAGAGCAAGTCGGCTACTCTCCTATTGACGATTCGACATTAGCGGCAAGTCCGAATAAAAGATATGCTGGAAGCCCTGATAAGCTATATGCTCGTTACCGATTTAAATTTAGAAACAATGTAAGCTTTGGCGTTACAACTGAGAAAGATGCTGGAGAACAAGTGTTTGCGGGAAACCAAAAGAATGGATTTGATTATTATTCTGCTCACTTTTATTTGAAAGGGTTTGGAAAATTAAAATCATTAGCCATAGGTGATTATCATGCTCAATTCGGACAAGGGTTAGTTTGCTGGAGTGGATTAGCATTTGGGAAAAGTGCGGATGTAATGTCTTCTAAAAGAAACGCTGCGGGATTAAGGCCGTATGCCTCGGTTGATGAAAACAGATTCTTAAGAGGAGCCGGTACAACATTGAAGTTCGGAGACTTTGAATTCACTGCTTTTGGATCCTTTAAGAAGATTGATGCAAATATTAATTTCGATGATACAACCAGCACATTTGATGGACCAACCATCACATCATTCCAGCAAACGGGACTACATCGTACACCTAGTGAATTTGAAGACAAAGGCGCGATTGGAGAAACTCATGTCGGGGGTAATGTTCAATACAAGACTAGAAAATTGAAGATCGGATTCACTGGCTTGCACTCTAATTACAATGCTAAGGTGGAGCGTAATTTATCCATTTATAATCAGTTTGATTTTAACTCCAATCAAAACACCACCTTTGGAGCTGATTACAATTTCTTGGTCAGGAATTTTAATTTCTATGGAGAAGTTGCTCGTAGTGCAAACGGTGGAATGGCGCAGATTCATGGAGCTCTGATTTCATTAGATCCTAAAGTGGCACTGTCAGTTGTTTATCGAAAATATGATCGAGATTTCCAGAATAATTTGAGTAATGCTTTTGCCGAAAGCAGTAGAAGCCAAAACGAAACTGGACTAATGCTTGGACTTCGGTTATCTAAGGGAAAGAAGTTTTTGTTTAATGCATACATGGATCAATTTAGATTTCCATGGATGAAGTTCGGAGTAGATCAACCAGGAACTTCAGGATATGATTACTTGGTTCAATTCCAGTATAAGCCTAGTAAAAAATTGGTGATGTATGGCCGAGTAAGAAGCAGGGAGAAGCCAATCAACACGGAAGAAGATTTAGATGATATTGATTTCATTGTTGCTAAAAAACAAACGAACTACAGATTCAACATTAGTTATAAAGTATCTCCTTCTTTCACATTAAGAAACAGAGTTGAATTGGTTAATTTCCAACGAGGTAATTCGGAGAAGGAACAAGGATACTTGGTCTACCAAGACATCCTTTACAAACCATTAAGCAGCAATCTTTCCTTTTCTTTTAGATATGCATTATTCGAAACTGATTCCTATGATGCAAGAGTGTACGCATACGAGAATGATGTTCTTTACTTCTTTTCAATTCCAGCTTATTATAGAACAGGAACAAGAACTTATTTAACAGCTCGATATCGAGTTAGGCGAGGTGTTGACTTGTGGTTAAGATGGGCTCAATGGCACATCAATAACATAGACGAAATAGGATCTGGAAATGACCTAATTCAAGGAAATACTAAAACCGATGTTCGTCTTCAACTTCGAATTAAATTTTAAATCGTTTCTTTGATTCGGTTTGAAAACCAATAGCAAAAAATACCAATTCACAATACTTGCAATACTGGTTTTAATAGCCGTGGCTGTTACAATCCAAGTATTTAATATTCCTCCTAGGGAAAATGGTAATAGTGTATTTTCCCATTACAATAACTACATCATATTTAAAGAATCGTTTTTCCACTTAGTTAATGGAACAGATCTTTACATTGCCTATCCACACGACTTTTGGGACCTCTACAAATACAGCCCGTCATTCAGTTTAATGATGGGGTCGATTGCTTGGATGCCTGACTGGGCAGGCCTTCTTTGCTGGAACTTAATCAATGTTTTTATTCTGTTTTTAGGTCTAAGGAATTTTACTTTCCCCAATAACAGACTGCGAATATTCTTTTGGCTATTCGTTCTCATGGAACTATTCACCTCCATGCAAAACTCACAATGTAATGTGATGATAATAGGGCTATTCCTTTTGGCCTACCAGTCATTTGAAAAGAAGCACATTGCTATGGCAGCCCTGTTATTAGTGCTTACCGTTTTTATTAAACTGTTTGGATTAGTCGCTTTTGCAATGTTTCTTATGTATCCCAAAAAAGGGAAATTCCTATTGTATTCCGCTGGCTGGTTTGTGCTGTTCGCGTTCATTCCAATTGTGATTACCGGTTGGGATGGCCTAATCTGGCAGTATCAAAACTGGGCAGAAATGCTACAGCACGACCATTCAACTTCCGCTGGTTTATCAGTAATTGGATGGTTAGATTCTTGGTTTGGTTTGGAACCAAATAAACTAGCTGTTGTGTTAATTGGTGGAGCAGTTTTCTTGTTGCCACTTATTAAACTCAAGTCATTTATAGATCAGCGGTTTCGAATCATGTTCTTGGCAAGCGCCTCTATTTGGGTGATCATCTTCAACCATAAAGCAGAGTCGGCAACATTTATAATTGCCGTGGTAGCTGCCTTTTTATGGTTCTCATATTCCAAGAAAGGATGGTTAGAATATACGTTGATTATTTTCTGTTTCATTTTTACGGTATTATCCCCAACAGACATTTTTCCTGGATTTATTAAAGAGGGGTTAGTGAAACCATTTGTTTTAAAGGCAGTGCCATGCATTTTCATATGGATTATGCTAACCATAGATATGCTTCGATTAAAACCTGTAAAAATTGAAAAACAACTAGAGTGATTTTGACGTCCTCAAGAACTTCGCGGCTTTAGCCAAGAAGTACCAGCATACCAGAGCGGACAATCCATCAGCTACTGGAAAAGAATACCAAATTCCATCTAAGCCATAGTAAGAAGAAAGTACAAATATGGCAGGAATCAAGAAGAACGTTTGTTTCGTTAAGGTTAACAGCATTGCCGGTAACGGTCGCCCGATTGCCTGATAGTAACCACTTCCAACTAAAGTCAGCATAACAAGAGGGGTAGCCATAAACACATAGAATATTGCATCAGACCCATGCTCGATTGTTTCCTCTCCCATTGAAAACATCCGCGGTATCAACTCTGAACTCAATAATAAAATAGCGCAGAGTATGGCTGCAATCAAAGTTCCTGATATAATCGCATACTTAATAACTAATCGAACTCTATCGTAATGTTTGGCCCCGTAATTATATCCTGCAATTGGCATAAAACCTTGGGTAATCCCAATTAGCGGGAAGAATGCGAACATGGCCATTCTTGAAGCTACTCCGTAAGAGTTGTACGCGATCTCCCCTCCATTACTTATTAATATATCCCTATCTCCATATTTAAAAAGAGACCAGCTTAGAATAATCATCAACATCGCAATTGATCCTTGTCTAATTAAACTAACACTTCCTATTGACACGATTTCCCAGACATACTTCCATTTCAATCTCATTTTAGCAAGATTGAATTTTAGCTCAGACTGTTTGGAGAAATAGAAATAGAAGGTGAAAACCGTACTTAGTATAAAAGCAATCGAAGTTGCCCAGCCAGCGCTGACAATTCCCCCGCCCATAACTCGAATGAAAATGTCGTCAAGTATGATATTGATTACGGAAGGAATTAGAAGAATCATCATCGCCATTGATGCTCTTCCCTCGGCCCTAATGTTGTTATTACACATCATTCCCCAAGCCAGAAAGGGGATACCAACTAATACTACTTTGAAATAATCTAATGCCAGTGGAAAAATATTCCCTCTACCTCCAAACGCATATACCATTGGTTCTGCGAAGGTATAGCCTATTCCTACAATAGCTACAATAAATATTAACATCAAAGAAACTTGGTTGTTTAAGGCCCAAGAAGCCTTTTCCATATTGTCTTCTCCCAATGCCCGAGACACGATAGAGGATCCACCCATACCTATAGCCATTCCTACAGATCCGAATAAAAACACTAGCGTAGTTACCGAAGTAACTGCTCCAATAGCATCTTCACCTATAAAGTTTCCAAGATATATACTGTCTACAACAGTATTCAGAGACATCACCATAAACCCGATCGCAGCAGGAAGGGCTTGCTTAAATAGCAACTTACCTATTGGTTCTGTTCCGAGTTCCGTTGAGTGTGACATAAAATTGCCAAATAAAAACCCACTTGATCTGTTAATTTCAACAGAAAAGTGGGCTCAGGCTATTGCTTTATTTCTTCGATTTATTATGAAACCGATTCTTTTCTTCAAGTTAACTTCTCATTTTATCAAGAACATCACTCATCATTTTTGCTTCTTTATCTGTGATATCTTCACCGAAAACAAACCCCTCTTTATCATGCACATCATCAATCGCTTCTAAAAGTTTTAATCCTTTTTTAGCAATATGAACGTACACGACTCTTCTATCCTCATCACACCTTTTTCTCTCGATCAATTCCTTGGCCAAAAGTTTATCAGCAAGACGAGTAGCGTTAGGCGCTTTCTCCACCATCCGATCTTTCACCAAACTCATTGCAGTCCAATCTCCAGCTCCTCTCAATATTCTAAGAATATTAAATTGTTGCGGAGAAACATCAAATGGCTTCAGAAATTCAATGTGCTTATTTCTAAGCCAGCCAGCTGTAAACATGAGGTTTACAATAAACCGATGCTTATCATCTTTAAACTTGCTCTTTATTTCTTGATCTATTGTGGTCATTCTAATTACTAACACGAATATAACCAGATTGTTTTTACTTCCCAAGGAAAATAATACAAAGGTCACAAAAAAGCGCTATATGCTAAATTGCAAACAGCGCTTATAATTTTATTTAAATCTATAAGTAAAGAAAATTCTTACCTGGGTAATAGGCTACGGGCCCTAACTGGGCTTCGATTCTTAAAAGTTGATTGTATTTTGCAACACGATCAGATCTTGAAGCAGATCCAGTTTTTATCTGGCCACAATTTAATGCAACTGCTAGATCAGCTATTGTATCATCTGAAGTTTCACCAGAACGATGACTCATAACTGAGTTATATGTAAACTTATTAGCCATATTAACTGCATCAATCGTTTCCGTTAAGGTTCCTATTTGGTTCACTTTAATAAGAATTGAATTCGCTGCACCCGTTTTAATTCCTTCAGCCAATCGAGTAGTATTTGTTACGAAAAGATCATCCCCTACTAATTGACAATCAGATCCAATTTCTTTAGTTAATGCTCTCCATCCATCCCAGTCATCTTCATCTAGTCCGTCTTCAATAGATACTATCGGATATTTCTTTTGCCAATCCTTCCAAAACGTAACCATCTCAGAAGAAGTCATCTCATCACCAGTAGATTCAAACCGATACTTACCATCAGAATAGAATTCAGACGCTGCAGCATCTAAAGCAATGTGGATATCATCTCCTGGTGTGTATCCTGCTTTTTCAATTGCTTCTATAACCACCTCAATCGCTTCTTCGTTAGATCCTAGATTAGGCGCGAACCCACCTTCATCCCCAACGTTAGTGCTCATACCTTTGGACTTTAACACACCTCTTAACGTATGGAATACTTCTGTCCCCATTCTTAAAGCTTCACTAAAACTTTCCGCCCCGAAAGGCATGATCATAAATTCTTGAATGTCAATTTTGTTATCTGCATGAGACCCACCGTTAAGGATGTTCATCATTGGAACAGGAAGTGTAGTAGAATTAACTCCTCCAATATATTTATACAATGGTTGACCTAATTCCGCAGCAGCGGCTTTAGCAACTGCCAGAGAAACGCCTAGAATAGCGTTTGCTCCTAAATTTGACTTGTTAGGAGTATCATCCATTCCAATCATGATTCGATCAATTAAATTTTGATCAAATACTTGCTGCCCTTGAAGTTCATCGTTAATTACGGTGTTTACATTTTCAACGGCTCTTAAAACGCCTTTTCCCATGTAAATTCCTTTGTCATTATCTCTTAATTCAACCGCTTCATGAACACCCGTGGATGCGCCAGAAGGAACTGCCGCTCTACCAAAGCCACCCTGATCTGTATAAACATCAACTTCTACCGTTGGATTACCTCTTGAATCGAGGATTTGTCTTGCTTCAATTTGAGCTATCTGACCCATTTTATTTTTAGGATTTAAGACATAAGATTCAAAGATTTAAGACTTTCGTTGTGACTTCAATACAGAGGTCTTAAGTCTTTTATCAAATAATATTTTGTCTAATTATAATTAAACTGTTTGAGATTGATTTGCTTTTGCTTTTGTAATGTTTTCAATAAACTGATCGAATAAATATCTTGAATCATTTGGTCCAGGAGAAGCTTCTGGATGAAATTGTACTGAAAAAGCTGCTTTATCTTTAACTCTTATCCCGGCAAGGGTATTGTCGTTCAAGTGAATATGAGTTACTTCGATATTCGAATTAGCTTCGGCTGCTTCAAGGTCAACAACAAATCCATGATTTTGGGAAGTCACTTCACATTTTCCAGTAATTAGATTCTTAATAGGATGATTAATTCCTCGATGACCATTATGCATTTTCTTGGTAGAAAGGCCTTGGCTCAATGCTAAAACTTGATGTCCCAGGCAAATACCAAAAACAGGCACTTCTGAATCAACAATTTCTTTCACTGTGTTAACAACGTCAGGCATTGCCGATGGATCACCAGGGCCATTGGATAACATGACGCCATCAGGGTTCCAATCCATAATATCGGATGAAGCAGTGTTCCAAGGGAATACTTTAACGTGACACCCTCTTTCAACAAGACATCTAATAATGTTCTTCTTAACACCAATATCCAACAATGCTACTTTATGGTCGTTTCCAACCCCCTCTTCGAATGTATCCGTACAAGATACTTTTGAAGCCAATTCTAAACCATCCATTGAAGGAACCACACTCAATTGAGCGGTCAACTTAGAGATATCAGTTTCTTCAGATGAGATAATCGCATTCATTGCTCCTTTATCTCTAATATGTCTTACCAGTTTTCTAGTATCAATATCCGAGATTGAAACTAGATTGTCTCGCTCAAAATAATCTTGTAAAGTTCCAGTTTCACCGTAACGCGATGCGACTTCGGAGAACTTTTTACAGATCATCCCAGATATCTTAACGGACTCGGATTCTATTTCGTTTTCTTTAATCCCGTAATTACCAATATGCGGTGATGCCATCACTAATATTTGTTGGTAATAAGATGGATCGGTAAATATCTCTTGATATCCAGTCATACCGGTATTGAATGCAATTTCACCAGACGTAGTGCCTACAGCTCCTACAGAGAAACCGTTAAAAACAGTTCCATCTTCTAAAAGTAAAACGGCTGGAATTCTCTCTTTTTTACTCATGTGTCAAAGATAATTTATGTGTTAATAGTCAGATGCAATAAGTTGTTAAAATTCTATACAGAATGTTAACAGAATGTTGATAGCTTTCATTATTACATTTTACTGTTTCTCGTAAAAACAAGGCATAAAAAAAGGGAAGCCAAAATGACCTCCCTTTATATTTCTTTTGTTATACAAGTTATTCCTCTTCTGATTTTCCAGAAGCATCTTCTGTAGACTCTTCGGTAGTCGTGTCTTCAACAACTTCAGTAGCAACTTCCGCAGCAGCTGCATCTGTTGTTTCTTCAATTTTTGCATCTTCAACAGTAGCCGTAGTTGCCGCAGTTGGTTCAGCTTTAGCAGCTCCACCTCTTCTACTTCTTCTAGACTTCTTAGCTGCTGGCTTCGTATCAGCTAACATTAGCTCATTAAAGTCAACTAACTCGATGTAGCACATTTCTGCATTATCACCTAATCTGTTTCCGATTTTGATAATTCTTGTATATCCACCTGGTCTATCAGCAACTTTAGGTGCAACCTCTCTGAACAACTCAGAAACCGCATGTTTGTTATGCAGACTTCTAAATACCATTCTTCTTGAATGCATCACGTCAGTTTTAGACTTTGTGATTACAGGCTCAACAAATATTCTTAAAGCTTTTGCTTTAGCAACAGTTGTTTTGATTCTTTTATGTTCTATTAGGGAACACGCCATGTTTCTCAACATTGCCTCTCTATGCGCTTTCTTTCTCCCTAAATGATTAAACTTCTTTGCGTGTCTCATCGCGTATTTATTTACATCGGTCCTCCGAAATTAATCGATCTGGACTCCGACAGTTTATAGCTTAGTCTTTATCTAATTTATATTTCGAAACGTTCATTCCGAATGACAATCCTTTTGACTCAATTAAGTCTTCAAGTTCAGTCAATGATTTCTTACCGAAGTTTCTGAATTTCAACAAGTCGTTTTTGTTGTAAGAAACAAGGTCACCTAATGTTTCAACATCTGCCGCTTTTAAGCAATTCAATGCTCTAACAGAAAGATCCATATCAACTAACTTCGTCTTTAACAACTGACGCATGTGCAATGAAGTTTCATCGAACTCTTCAGTTTCAGATTTTTCATCATTATCCAATGTAATTCTCTCATCTGAGAATAACATGAAGTGATGAATCAAAATTTTCGCTGCTTCTTTCAAAGCTTCTTTAGGATGCACAGAACCGTCAGAATCGATCGTGAAAATTAATTTTTCATAATCAGTTTTCTGCTCAACTCTATAATTTTCGATGCTATACTTTACATTCTTAATAGGTGTAAAGATTGAATCGATAAAAATTGTTCCAACAGAAGCTCCGCCAGTTTTATTCTCTTCGGCTGGAACATATCCTCTACCTTTTGCGATAGTTAATTCAATGTTCAATTTAACTGAAGATTCCATGTTACAAATCACTTGACTTGGATTCAAAACTTGGAATGCAGAAGTAAAGTTACCTAGATCACCTGCAGTCAACGTATCTTGACCAGCGATATTGATAATTACTTTTTCAGAATCAGTATCCTCAATTTGTCTTTTAAATCTTACTTGTTTCAGATTTAATACAATTTCAGTTACATCTTCTACAACACCTTTGATAGTTGAAAACTCATGATCAACTCCTTCAATTTTAATTGCAGTAATTGCAAAACCTTCTAATGATGAAAGTAATATTCTTCTTAGCGCATTTCCTACTGTTATTCCGTATCCTGGTTCAAGAGGACGAAATTCGAATTCTCCATGATGATCATCCGAAGAGATCATGATTACTTTATCTGGTTTTTGAAAATCTAATATTGCCATTTTTTCTTCTTTTTAATTGTTCTTCAGTTGCGCGGTTCACGAGTTTGAAGAAAGCTCTCGCGCACCCTTTGGCTGAATTCCAATGGTTATTATAATTATTAATTACTTCGAGTATAGCTCGACTATCAATTGTTCTTTAATATTTTCTGGAATCTGCTCTCTTTCTGGAACTGCATTAAAAGCTCCGGTCATTGCTCCTCCGTCCCATGACAACCATTCTGACTGTAATGGATGAGCTGTCAAAGAATTCGAGATGATCTCTAATGATTTAGACTTTTCTCTAACTCCAATTACATCACCAATTTTACACTGGTAAGATGGTATGTTCAAGATTTCACCATTGATAGTGATATGTCTGTGCCCAACTAATTGTCTAGCACCATCTCTTGTTGGAGAAATCCCTAATCTATATACTGTATTATCTAATCTAGACTCACAATACTGAAGCAAAATCTCACCAGTAATTCCTGGTCTAGCGTTTGCTTTCTTAAATAAGTTTGAGAATTGTTTTTCAAGAATACCATATGTGTATTTAGCTTTTTGTTTCTCAGCTAATTGCATTGCATATTCTGATTTCTTACCTCTTCTTCTGTTCGGACCATGTTGTCCTGGAGGGTAAGCTTTCTTGTCTAACGCTTTGTCAGGGCCAAAGATTGGTTCTTTGAACTTTCTAGCGATTTTGGATTTGGGACCGGTATATCTAGCCATTTTCTTTTACTTTATAAGAGGGATTATGAATTAAGGTCTTGTCCTTCGATAATCTAATTCCTCTATGGTTATACTATTAAAATTATACTCTTCTTTTCTTTGGAGGTCTACATCCGTTGTGCGGTAATGGAGTAACATCTTTGATTTCCATTACTTCAACACCAGTGTTGTGGATTGTTCTGATAGCAGATTCTCTTCCGTTACCTGGACCTTTTACATAAACTTTTACTTTTCTTAGTCCTAATTCATAAGCTTCTTTAGTACAATCTTCAGCAGCAACTTGTGCAGCATAAGGAGTGTTCTTTTTAGAGCCTCTGAATCCGTGCTTCCCTGAAGAAGACCAAGAAATAACTTCACCTTTGTTGTTAGTCAACGAAATGATGATGTTGTTGAATGAAGCGTGGATGTGTGCTTGACCAACTGCGTCAACTTTCACATTCTTCTTCGTTTTTTTATTCGACTTTGCCATTTTTTATAATGTTTGACTTTGTTGCCTTGAATTGCCTTTCACCAGGTCCTCTTTTGAGTCCGGATTCAGGCAAGGCTTACAGTCTGATCAATTACTTAGTTACTTTCTTTTTGTTAGCAACTGTTTTCTTTTTACCTTTTCTAGTACGCGCGTTGTTCTTAGTTCTTTGCCCTCTTAATGGTAATCCCATTCTGTGACGAATCCCTCTAGTACAACCGATATCCATCAAACGTTTAATGTTTAATTGAGTTTCAGAACGCAACGCACCTTCAACAGTGAATTCTTCTGATAAAATCGAACGGATCGCACCTAGCTGATCATCATTCCATTCTTCAACTTTAACACTGTGGTCGATTCCTGCTTGAGTTAAAATCTTCTCAGATGAACTTCTTCCAACTCCGTAGATGTAGGTTAATCCAATAACCCCTCTTTTGTTCTTTGGTAAATCTATTCCTGCAATTCTTGCCATAATCTTCTTGTATTTAGCGGTTAGTCGTTCGCGATACTCACTGCTAGAAATTAGATACTAATCTCTAACTACTAACCCCTAATTTCTTAATTACCCTTGTCTTTGCTTAAAGCGAGGGTTCTTTTTGTTAATTACATAAAGACGTCCTTTTCTTCGAACGATTTTACAGTCCACAGACCGCTTTTTTACTGATGCTCTTGTCTTCATGACTTGGTTATTTATATCTAAATGTTATTCTTCCTTTTGTTAAATCGTAAGGCGACATCGCCACCTTTACTTTATCTCCAGGCAATATTTTAATGTAGTACATTCTCATTTTACCTGAGATATGCGCTGTTATTACATGACCATTTTCTAACTCAACTCTAAACATAGCGTTAGAAAGTGCTTCTATAATTACTCCGTCTTGTTCAATCGAGGCTTGTTTAGCCATATTCTTAATTTAAATTTTCATCCTTCGTTAAACTTCGGACGACAATGCTTTATTTCTTTGCGTTTAAAACCTCTTCAACAAATTCAAATGTTGAAAGCATTATGGGTTGACCTTTAGCAATAGCCACATCATGCTCAAAATGAGCAGATGGTTTCCCATCTTTAGTAACAATTGTCCAGCCATCACTTAGTTGCTTTACGTTCTTCGTTCCCATGTTAATCATCGGTTCGATAGCAAGCACTAGGCCTTCTTTCAGTTTGGCGCCTCTTCCACGTTTTCCATAATTAGGTACTTGTGGTTCTTCATGTAGGTTTTTACCTAAACCATGTCCAACCAATTCTCTAACTACTCCGAATCCGTTCTCTTCAGCATATGATTGACATGCAAAGCCAATATCACCAAGTCTGTTCCCACTAATTGCAGCAGCAACAGCTCTATTCAAACATTCTTTTGTTACTTCTAGCAGTTTTTTTATCTCCTCAGAAACTTCACCTATTTCAAACGTATAGGCTGAGTCTCCATAGAAACCGTTTTTAAGTACACCACAATCAACAGATACGATATCTCCGTCTACAAGAGGAGTTCCGTTTGGTATTCCATGCACTACAGCCTCATTAACCGAGGTACATAGTGAATTTGGAAAACCTCCATATCCTAAAAAACCAGGTTCAGCTCCGTGGTCCCTAATGAACTCTTCCGCAACTGAATCTAACTCAAGAGTTGTAACTCCTGGTTTGATGCACTTAGCAACTTCCGCTAAGGTTTTTCCAACAAGCAAAGAACTTTCTTTAATCAGTTCAATTTCTTCATTCGTTTTTAAAAAGATCATTTAATCCTTTTTTAAAACGCCTGCCCCACAGGAGGCAATGATGACCCTCTACCCTTAATCTTCGTTCCTTTCATCAAGCCATCATAGTGATTACTTAATAAATGACTTTCAATTTGCTGAAGCGTATCTAATACTACACCAACCATAATCAAAAGAGAGGTTCCACCGTAAAACAATGCGAAGTTTTGTTGAACTCCGAAAAAGTTGTAAGCAATAGAAGGTAAAATTGCAACAACTGCTAATAACATAGAACCGGGTAAAGTGATCCGTGATAATAATCTATCTACAAACTCAGCCGTTTTCCTACCAGGTTTTACTCCCGGAATAAATCCACCAGACCTTTTCAAATCATCCGCAATCTTATTTGGATCTACTGTAACAGCAGTGTAGAAATAAGTAAATATGATAATCATTAAAGCAAACACTAGGTTGTACCAAAACCCGAAGATGTTTGCAAATGCCGCTCCTCCAACGATAAGTGCTGGAATAAACATGATAGCTTGGGCAAAGATGATTGGCATTACACCAGCGGCATTTACCTTTAACGGTAAATACTGTCTTTGACCTTGCGCCAACATTTGTCTTCCTCCTCGACCACCAACAATTCGTTTGGCATGTTGTATTGGAATTCTTCTTGTTCCTTGTACTAATAAGATACAGAATGCAATTACTAATAAGAAGAATACGATCTCAACTAAGAAAATCACCATTCCCATATTGTCCATTTTATCATTCATCTCTTCGATGAAGGCTGCTGGAAATCTGGCGATAATACCGATCATGATTAGAAGCGAGATTCCGTTTCCAATTCCTTTATCAGTAATTCTTTCTCCAATCCACACAACGAACATTGTTCCTGCGATTAAGATTGCCATGGCTGAAACGTACCATAACCAAGTATCCAACACAACAGCTCCTGCGTTACCGTATACGTATGTACCTAAGTAAGTTGGTGCTTGGAAGAAACAGATAATAATGGTCATGTATCTTGTCCATTGATTAATCTTTTTTCTTCCACTTTCTCCTTCTCTCTGGAGTTTTTGGATTGCCGGAACTGCAATACCTGCTAACTGCATGATAATCGATGCAGAGATATAAGGCATAATTCCTAATGCGAAAATAGATGCATTGTTAAATGCTCCTCCGGTAAACAAGTCAAGCAAACCACCTAGACCTCCAGATGCCCCACCTAATTGAGTATTGTCAACACCTGGTAGTATTACGAAACAACCAATTCTATAAACTAGAATCAATCCAAGCGTAAGAACGATTCTAGTACGTAGATCGTTTATCTTCCAAATGTTTCTTAATGTTTCTATAAATTTCTTCATCTGTTATTTTAGATGCATGAACGCACAAAATTCCTGAACTATTTGTCCAAGAATTTTGTTCATTCTCAATTATTCTTCTTCTCCTGATGCTTCTTCTTTCGATTCAGCTTTAGGCGTTTCTTTAACTTCTTTCTTTGCGACAGGAGCAGCTTTCTTTTCAGCTTTCTTAGCTTCTGGTTTATCACCATGAATGCTAGGAACTAATTCTGCTTTTCCACCTTTTCTTTCAATTGCTGTTTTTGCAGACGCTGAATAAGCATCGGCTAATACATCAATCTTGCTAGTTAATTCTCCTCTTCCAAGTATTTTAACTAATTCTTTTTTCTGACAAAGGCCATTTGCTACAAGCACATCTTTATCAACAGCTTTGATCTTTTTAGTATCAATTAAAGCTTGAATAGTATCCAGGTTGATTCCTTTATATTCTACTCTATTTGGATTGGTAAATCCAAATTTAGGAACTCTTCTTTGAAGTGGCATTTGACCACCTTCAAATCCGATTTTCCTAGAATATCCAGATCTCGATTTAGCACCGTTATGTCCTCTAGTGGAAGTCCCACCAGTACCAGCACCTTCACCTCTACCAACTCGCTTTTTGCTCTTTGTAGATCCTTTCGCAGGTTTGAGATTACTTAAGTCCATTTCTTATTGTTTTAATCTTTTAATTACTCTGACACCTTTACTAAGTGTCCTACTTTTTTCACCATTCCTAATATTTGAGGAGTAGCTTCTTTTTCCACCGTTTTATGCAGTTTCTTCAAACCTAATGCTTGCAAAGTTAACTTTTGATCCTTAGGTCTGTTAATTGCACTTCTTACTTGTGTGATTTTAATTGTCGCCATCGTTTCAATAATTATCCGTTAAACACTTTGTTCATAGTAATACCTCTAGTTCTAGCGATAGTCGCTGCATCTCTCAATTGAGCCAAAGCATCAATTGTAGCTTTCACTACGTTATGAGGATTAGAAGATCCTTGCGACTTTGCAAGTACATCTTTTACTCCTACACTTTCAAGAACTGCACGCATTGCACCACCGGCAATAACACCTGTACCACCAGATGCTGGTTTTATAAAAACCTTCGATCCCGAGAACTTTCCATATTGTTGATGAGGAATTGTTCCTTTAATCACCGGAACTTTTATCAGGTTTTTCTTAGCATTATCAATTGCTTTAGCGATTGCCTCAGTAACTTCTTTTGCTTTACCTGAACCATGTCCTACGATTCCATCTTCATTTCCTACAACAACAATTGCTGAAAAACTAAATGTTCTACCACCCTTAGTTACTTTCGTAACTCTATTGATAGTAACCAATTTGTCTTTTAACTCGATGTCAGTTGATCTAACTTGTTTTGGATTAGCCATTACAACGTTTGTTTAAAATTTAAGTCCAGCTTCTCTAGCAGCATCTGCCAAAGCTTTTACTCTACCATGATAAAGATATCCACCTCTATCAAACACTACATTATTGATTCCTGCCGCTTTTGCTTTATCAGCAATGTCAGTACCAACTACCTTAGCTTGGTCGATTTTAGCCACACCTTGTGCCTTTTTATTTTTTGCTGATGACGCTGCAGTCAAAGTAACTCCATTTACATCATCAATTAATTGAGCGTAAATTTGCTTATTGCTCCGGAAGATAGCCATTCTAGGTCGTTCGGCAGTGCCGTTAACAACCTTTCGGATTCTTCTTTTTATTCTTGCTCTTTTTTCTTCTTTAGTAAGTCCCATTACTTAGCTAATTAAATATTATTAACCGGCAGTTTTACCTGCTTTACGTCTTATTTCTTCTCCTTGGAATCTAATACCTTTTCCTTTGTAAGGTTCAGGCTTTCTGAAGGATCTAATTTTTGCTGCTACTTGTCCAATCAACTGTTTATCACATGACTCAAGTTCAACCATCGGGTTTTTCCCTTTTTCCATCGTGGCAGTAATCTTTACTTCAGAAGGAATTTCCAAAATAATTGGATGAGAATAACCTAATGCAAGTTCAAGCCTCTGACCTTGACATTTAGCTCTATATCCTACACCAACTAATTCTTGTACTGTTTTGTACCCTTCAGATACTCCAATAACCATATTGTTAACCAACGATCTATAAAGACCATGCTTAGCTCTGTGATCTGGCTCATCCGAAGTTCTGTTGAAAGTAATTACACCTTCTTCAATCTTCAAAGTAATTTCGGAACTAATGGCTTGCGTAAGCTCACCCTTTTTTCCTTTTACTGTTACAACACCGTCTGCAAAGCTAACTTCAACTCCTTCGGGTATAGTAATAATTGCTTTTCCTATTCTAGACATCTCTAAGTTTCTCTTAAATTAGTATACGTAGCAAATAACCTCACCACCAACATTGTCTCTTCTTGCTTGCTTATCAGTAATTACTCCTGTTGAAGTAGATATGATTGCAATACCAAGTCCGTTAAGAACTCGAGGAATGTTTCCT
The DNA here is from genome assembly GCA_047639575.1 of Parvicellaceae bacterium. GTDB lineage: Bacteria > Bacteroidota > Bacteroidia > Flavobacteriales_D > Parvicellaceae > JBLIOB01. The sequence goes on along the minus strand of JBLIOB010000003.1, from coordinate 29,051 downwards.
GCTCCTTCATACTTTCTTAGACCGGGTCTAGAAGCTCTTTCGATCTTCGTGATTGCGCCTGCCTTAGTATTAGGATTATACTTTAATGCGATTTTGATAATTCCTTGTTTGTTATCATCCATGAATTTATAATTCAAGATGTAACCTGTTTCATGCAGAATTTTCGTGATTTCCTTTTTCAAACCTGAAGCTGGAATTTCAACTACTTTCTTCTTTGCCATTTGACCATTTCTAACTCTCGTTAGGAAGTCTGCTATTGGATCTGTATTCATTACTATTTTATTTAGTCACCAGTCTATAGTTCCTCTACTTTGCGTTTTGCATTGTAAGGGCTGATAGACCTACTTTATTAATTTATTACCAGCTTGCTTTTCTAACACCAGGGATTAAACCTTGGTTTGCCATTTCTCTGAATGTAACCCTTGAGATACCGAATTGTCTCATATATCCTCTAGGTCTTCCAGTAAGTTGACATCTGTTATGCATCCTTACAGCTGATGAATTAGCGGGAAGCTTTTGTAAACCGTCCCAATCACCTGCATCTTTAAGTGCTTTTCTTTTATCAGCATATTTAGCAACCATTGCCGCTCTTTTACGCTCTCTGGCCTTCATTGACTCTTTTGCCATCTTTCTTTATTATTTAGTAAATGGAAATCCAAACTCGTCCAACAATGCTCTAGCTTCTTCGTTGCTTTTTGCAGTTGTAACGAACGTGATGTCCATACCTGTAAGCTTATTTACTTGATCAATATCAATTTCTGGGAAAATGATTTGCTCTTCAATTCCAAATGTGAAGTTTCCTCTACCGTCAAAACCTTTAGCACTTATTCCTCTAAAATCTCTTGTTCTCGGAAGAGCAACAGCGATTAAACGATCTAAGAACTCATACATTTTCACACCTCTAAGAGTTACTTTAACACCGATCGGCATTCCTTTTCTCAATTTGAAGTTGGAAATATCTTTCTTAGACAATACAGATAATGCTTTTTGCCCGGTAATTGTTGTCATTTCCTCAATAGCTGTTTCAACTAATTTCTTATCAGAAACAGCTGAACCAACCCCTTGATTCAAACATATCTTTTCCAATTTAGGAACTTCCATGCTCGACTTGTAAGAGAATTTGCTAGTTAATGTAGCAACCACTTCTCCTCTATATTTTTCTTCTAGTCTAGGTGTATAACTCATGACAATATCTCGTTAGTAGTTTTAGCATAACGAACCAATTTTCCGTCATCTCCAGCTTTTCTTCCAATTCTTGTTGGCTCTCCTTTGCTGTCAAGAATCATCAAATTAGAGATATGAATACTTATATCCTTTTCGATTCGTCCACCATCCGGATTATTCTTATCCGCCTGTGCTTTAACGTGCTGAATTTTCTTAGCGGTAAGTCCTTCAACTATCGCTCTATCTTTACTCTTATCAATGACAAGGATGATTCCCTCTTGGCCTTTTGCAACGCCAGCGATCACTCTTACCTTATCACCTTTTTTAATATGTAATTTCCTTTGCATGATATCTCTCTTACAGCACTTCTGGTGCTAGTGACACAATTTTCATGAATTGCTTATCTCTAAGTTCTCTTGCCACAGGGCCGAAAATACGAGTTCCTCTCATTTCATTCCCTTGATTTAATAAAACAACTGCGTTGTCATCAAATCTTATGTATGATCCGTCCGGTCTTCTTATCTCTTTTCTGGTTCTAACAACCACTGCAGTAGACACTGTTCCTTTCTTCACACCACCATTTGGCATTGCACTCTTAATAGAGACAACTATCTTGTCACCAATAGAGGCATATCTTCTCTTAGTTCCACCTAACACACGGATACAAAGAACTTCTTTTGCTCCACTGTTATCGGCTACTCCTAATCTTGATTCTTGCTGTATCATTATTAAATACTATTTAGCTCTTTCTAAAATTTCAATCAATCTCCAGTTCTTTGTTTTGCTCAAAGGACGAGTTTCCATTATCTTAACGGTATCACCGATATTACAATCTTCTTTCTCATCGTGAGCAACAAACTTTGAAGTTTGTTTGATGAACTTACCATACTTGGCATGCTTCACCTTTCTTTCAACTGCAACTACAATAGATTTATTCATCTTATTGCTTGTTACAATCCCGATTCTTTCTTTTCTTAAATTTCTTTCCATCTCGAGACCTTAATTACTTTGCAGCTTCAGCAAGTTGTCTGCTCTTTAGCTCTGTTCTTAATCGAGCTACAGTTCTTCTTGCGAATCTGATTTTAATTGGATTTTCATCTTCCGAAACTGAATGATTCAGTTTCATTTTACCTAATAATACTGTCTTCTCATCGATATTCTCTATCAATTCTGGAGTCGACAATTCTGCGATTTCTGATTGCTTCATTGTTTCTAATTATTAAGCTTCTGAATAATCATTTCTAATAACAAATTTGGTTTTGATCGGTAGCTTTTGTGCAGCTAGTCTCATCGCCTCTTTTGCAGTATCAAATGGTACACCGTCAGCCTCGAACATAATTCTTCCTGGCTTAACAACAGCCACCCAGTGACTAGGTGCTCCCTTACCTTTACCCATCCGAACTTCGGCAGGTTTAGAAGTGATTGGCTTGTCTGGAAAAATTCTAATCCAAACTTTACCTTCTCTCTTCATGTATCTCGTTACAGCGATACGCGCAGCTTCTATCTGTCTTGAAGTAATGAACCCTTCGTCCAGTGCTTTCAATCCGAAAGAACCGAATGCAACTGTGGCTCCTCTTTGGGCATTACCTTTAATACGCCCCTTTTGCATTTTTCGGAACTTAGTCCTCTTTGGTTGTAACATCGCTTTGTACTTTAATGTCTTTTAATTTCTTAATTTCTTTGTCTCTTGAAACCTCCACCACGATTTCCACCGCCTCTTGGAGCATTTCCGCCTTTACCGCCTTGTTTCTGCGCTTGACCAACGTTTGGAGAAAGATCTCTTTTTCCATACACTTCGCCTTTACAGATCCATACTTTAATACCGATCCTTCCGTATGTAGTATGTGCTTCTGAAAGAGCGTAGTCAATGTCAGCTCTAAATGTATGAAGAGGAGTTCTTCCGTCCTTATACATTTCACTTCTAGCCATCTCAGCACCGTTCAATCTTCCGCTAATTTTAATTTTAACCCCTTCTGCACCCATTCTCATGGTAGAAGCGATTGCCATTTTAATAGCTCTTCTGAATGAAATTCTTGCTTCAATTTGTCTAGCAACTGAATCAGCAACTAACTTGGCATCAAGCTCCGGTCTCTTAATTTCAAAGATGTTAATCTGAACTTCTTTTTCTGTTACCTTCTTCAGCTCTTCTTTCAGTTTATCAACTTCTTGACCACCTTTTCCGATGATAACACCAGGTCTTGCAGTATTGATAGTAACTGTTACCAGTTTAAGCGTTCGCTCAATAATGATTTTAGAAATACTCGCTTTTCTAAGTCTAGCGCTCAAGTATTTTCTGATCTTGTCGTCTTCAACGATTTTGTCAGCGTAATCTCTACCTCCGTACCAATTAGAATCCCATCCTTTGATGTAACCTAACCTGTTTCCTATTGGATTTGTCTTTTGTCCCATTCTAAATCTTATTTAGCGCTATCAACGACTAGAGTTACGTGATTTGATCTCTTTCTAATTCTATGTGCTCTTCCTTGAGGAGCTGGTTGAACTCTCTTCAACATTCTACCACTATCAACGTAGATGTTCTTAACGATAAGTCCAGCTTCTTCAACTGATTTACCTTCGTTCTTCGCTTCCCAATTGTTGATCGCTGAATACAAAAGTTTCTCCAAACGAATTGAAGCCTCTTTCGGATTATAGTGTAGCACATCTAACGCTTTGAAAGCATCCATGCCTCTAATCATGTCTGCAACTAATCTCATCTTACGAGGAGACGTTGGACAATTATTTAATTTCGCTATACTTTGAGACTTTTTAGCCTCTTTGTTAGCTTCTGCTGAATTTCTTTTTCTAGCACCCATTTTCTAATGCTTTTATCTTCGTTTATCTTTCTTATTCCCACCATGTCCTCGAAAGTTTCGAGTTGGTGCAAATTCGCCTAATTTGTGTCCTACCATATTCTCTGTACAATAAACAGGGATGAATTTCATTCCGTTATGAACAGCGATGGTTAGTCCTACAAAATCCGGGGATATTGTAGAAGCTCTTGACCAAGTCTTAATCACAGACTTCTTACCTGATTCTTTAGCTTCAAGCACTCTTATATTCAGCTTGTAGTGTATAAACGGTGGTTTCTTTAATGATCTACTCATGGTCTTATTTCTTTCTTCTTTCTATGATGAACTTGTTGGTAGCCTTTTTCTTAGATCTAGTTTTATACCCTTTTGCTGGTATACCATTTCTTGATCTAGGGTGTCCACCTGAAGATTTACCTTCACCACCACCCATTGGGTGATCTACTGGGTTCATAGCTACACCTCTTACTCTTGGTCTTCTACCCTGCCATCTAGATTTTCCAGCTTTACCAGAAATCTGTAGGCTGTGCTCTGAGTTTCCAACAGAACCAATAGTAGCTAAACAAGTCACTAATATCATTCTAGTTTCCCCTGAAGGCAACTTGATAATCGCGTATCTACCATCTCTTGCACTTAACTGCGCGTAAGAACCAGCAGACCTTGCAAGCACAGCGCCTCTGTGTGGAGCCAACTCAATGTTGTGAATGATAGTTCCCAAAGGAATCTCACTCAAATACAATGCATTTCCAACATCGGGAGTAGCACCTTCACCAGACATAATCGTCTGACCTACTGCTAAACCTTCTGGCGAAATAATGTATTTTCTTTCTCCATCCGTGTACTCAACTAATGCAATTCTAGCAGATCTATTCGGATCATACTCAACTGTTAGCACTGTTGCAGGAACACCGAACTTATTTCTCTTAAAGTCGATGATTCTATATCTTCTCTTATGACCACCACCAATATGGCGCATTGTCATTTTACCAGTATTGTTTCTACCACCCGATTTTTTCATCGGTGCTAACAAACTTTTCTCAGGCTTTGACGCAGTGATTTCTTCAAAGTCTGTTAAAACTTTATGTCTCTGCCCTGGCGTGATCGGTCTAAATTTTCTAACTCCCATCTCTAATTCTTGTTATATAGCACTGTAGAAATCAATCTCATCACCATCAGCTAATGTTACGATAGCCTTTTTAAAGACTTTATTTCTTTCGTAACTAACACCTTTGGTCGTGTACTTCATTTTCTTTTTTCCGCCACCATATCTCATGGTGTTTACAGACTGAACTTCAACACTGTAAAGTTCAGACACGGCTTTGGCAATCTCTAGTTTATTGGCTCTGTCCGCAACAATGAAAGAATACTGATTTCTTCTTTCTTGAAGCATGTGAGCTTTTTCAGACTGCGCTATTGGTTTAACTATGATACTCATGGTTCTTAGCTAAAAAGGTTTTCAATTTTCTCTACTGCACTCTCAGCAATAATCAATGTCTTCGCATTCAATACATCATATGTATTAACTTGAGACGCTTCAATTACCTTAGTGTTTTTCACATTCCTTGACGACAAGTAAACGTTGCTATCATTGTCAGCTACTATTACTAAAGTCTTCGTATCATTAACCTTTAGGTTACTCAATACTGATAAATATTCTTTAGTCTTAGGAACATCCATTTTGAAATCTTCCAAAATCATGATTGCCTTGTCTTGCGCTTTATAAGAAAGAGCTGATAATCTAGCCAACTTTCGTTGTTTCTTATTAAGCTTGAAACTATAGTCTCTAGGTCTTGGACCGAAAACGGTACCACCACCTCTAAACAATGGATTCTTAATACTACCGGCCCTTGCGGTACCTGTACCTTTTTGTTTCTTAATCTTCCTGGTACTTCCGGCAACATCTGCTCTTTCTCTGGCCATATGAGTTCCTTGTCTCTTATTTGCCATAATCAACTTAACATCTAAATATATTGCGTGATCGTTTGGCTCAATACCAAACACTGAATCACTCAATGTTACTTTCTTGCTAGTTGCTTTTCCCGCTTTGCTGTATACTGCTAATTCCATTACTTCTCTAGTATTACATAAGATCCTTTAGGACCTGGGATTGAACCTTTAACAACGATTACGTTCTTATCCGCAAGTACTTTAAGTATTTGCAAGTTTTGAACTTTCACTCTTTCGTTACCCATTTGGCCTGCCATCTTCATTCCTTTGAAGACTCTTGCCGGATACGAAGCAGCACCGATAGAACCTGGGGCTCTTAATCTGTTATGCTGACCGTGTGTTGCATCACCTACTCCTTGGAAATTGTGTCTTTTCACAACCCCTTGGAATCCTTTACCTTTTGATGTACCAACTACATCTAAGAATTCTCCTTCTTTGAATAACTCAACATTTATCTCGTCTCCGAGATTAACGTCTTCGAAACCATCGAACTCTACTAATTTTGATTTAGAAGATGTCCCAGCCTTTTTGAAGTGTCCTTTAAGGGCATTAGGAGTTCTTTTCTCCTTACGCTCACCATAACCCAATTGTACTGCAGAGTAACCGTCTTTTTCGACAGTTTTCACTTGTGTAACTACACAAGGACCACATTCAACAAGTGTGCATGGCAAGTTTTTACCCTCGGCACTGTAAATGCTAGTCATCCCTAATTTCTTTCCAATTAATCCTGGCATCTCTAACTATTTATTAAACTTTAATTTCAACGTCCACACCGCTCGGTAACTCAAGCTTCATTAGCGCATCAACTGTCTTAGAAGAAGAAGAATAGATATCCATTAATCTCTTATAAGAACACAATTGAAATTGCTCTCTCGACTTTTTGTTTACGTGTGGTGAACGAAGTACTGTATATATTCTTTTGTGTGTTGGCAACGGTATTGGACCATTGACAACAGCACCTGTACTTTTCACGGTCTTCACAATCTTCTCAGCAGACTTGTCTACCAAGTTGTGATCGTAAGACTTTAATTTTATTCTAATTTTCTGAGCCATCTAACTTTATATTAAGCTTCTACTTTACCTTTTGCTTTTGCTATCACTTCTTCCGAAATACTTTTCGGTGTTGCTTCAAAATGATCAAATTCCATTGTAGAAGTTGCTCTACCAGATGAAATCGTTCTTAATTGAGTAACATATCCGAACATTTCAGATAGTGGTACAAAAGCTTTAATGACTTTCGATCCCCCTCTATCATCCATTCCGTTTATGATTCCTCTTCTTCTATTTAGGTCACCTACAATGTCACCCATATTAACTTCTGGACAAAGAACTTCAAGTTTCATTATTGGCTCCATTAATACCGCACCCGCTAAAGGAACCGCATGTCTATAAGCCATCTTCGCTGCAAGTTCAAAAGATATTGCATCCGAATCAACAGCATGGAATGAACCATCTGTCAAAGTAACTTTCATAGAATCCATTGGAAAACCTGCAAGAACACCGTTCTTCATAGCTTCCTTAAATCCTTTTTCTATAGATGGAACAAATTCTCTTGGAACGTTTCCACCCTTAATTTTATTGATGAACTCAAGTCCTTCTTTACCCTCGTCTGCTTGCTCGACAGTAACCACGATATCCGCGAACTTACCTCTACCACCAGACTGCTTCTTGTAAATCTCTCTGTGTTCAACGCTTCCAGTCAACGCTTCTTTGTACGAAACTTGAGGTGCACCTTGATTAACTTCAACGCCAAACTCTCTTCTCATTCTATCAAGAATGATGTCAAGATGAAGCTCACCCATTCCAGAAATTATAGTTTGTCCTGTCTCCTCATTTGTCTTAACAACTAATGTTGGATCTTCTTCAGTTAACTTACCTAACGCAATCCCCATCTTATCCACATCAACTTGAGTTTTAGGCTCAATAGCTATACCAATTACCGGATCTGGGAAATCCATAGATTCAAGAACGATTGGGTGTTTCTCATCACAAAGAGTATCACCGGTCTTAATGTTTTTAAATCCTACCAATGCTGCAATATCACCACAAGCCAACTCATCAATTTGGTTTTGCTTGTTAGCATGCATTTGGTAGATTCTAGAAATCCTTTCTTTCTTTCCAGTTCTTGTATTAAGAACATAAGAACCTGAAGGAAGAACTCCTGAATAACATCTAGTAAAACATAGTCTCCCTACGAAAGGGTCTGTAGCAATTTTGAATGCCAAAGCAGAAAACGGTTCGTTTACGCTAGGCTTTCTAGAAGTCTCTTCATCAGAGTTTGGAAGTTTTCCGATAACTGCTTCAGTATCCATTGGAGAAGGAAGGATTTCCATCACCATATCAAGCATTGCCTGAACACCTTTGTTTTTAAATGCAGAACCACACATCATAGGAACTACTTTCCCTGCAATTGTCGCCTCTCTAAGCGCATCTAATATCTCTCTTTCCGTCAACGACTCAGGATCTTCGAAATACTTCTCCATCAAGTTGTCATCAAACTCAGCTACCGCCTCTAAGAGCTCTTCTCTTAATTGTCGAGCTTCTTCAATAATGTCCGCTGGGATTTCAATTTCTTGGAAGGTCATACCTTGATCTTCTTCATTCCAAGTAATCCCTCTGAAGTTAATTAAATCTACAACTCCTATAAAATCATCTTCCGCACCTATATTAAGCTGTAATGGAAGTGCATGAGAGCCTAACATCTCCCTTGTTTGCTTACAAACACTCAAGAAGTCAGCACCTTGTCTGTCCATCTTATTTACAAACCCAATTCTTGGTACGTTATAGTTATCAGCTAGTCTCCAGTTAGTTTCAGATTGAGGCTCAACACCATCAACCGCACTAAACAAGAATACTAATCCATCAAGAACTCGTAGTGATCTATTTACTTCAACAGTAAAATCAACGTGACCCGGAGTATCAATAATATTTACATGATACTCTTTTTCTCTATAGTCCCATTTAAGAGTAGTAGCAGCAGAAGTAATAGTAATACCTCTTTCTTGCTCTTGCTCCATCCAATCCATTGTTGCAGCACCATCGTGTACTTCACCAATCTTGTGACTTACACCACCGTAGTAAAGTATTCTTTCAGTGGTAGTTGTTTTACCCGCATCAATGTGCGCAGCAATACCAATGTTTCTTGTGAATGTTAAATCTCTAGCCATCTTAATCTCTATCTACTATACTTAAAATCTAAAATGAGAAAAAGCTTTATTCGCTTCAGCCATTCTATGCGTATCTTCTTTCTTCTTGTAAGCAGCTCCTTCTTCTTTTGCTCCGGCAAGAATTTCAGCAGCAAGCTTTTGGCTCATTGTCTTTTCGTTTCTCTTTCGAGACGCAGTAATCAACCACTTAATTGCCAAAGATTCTTTTCTACTATCTCTAACAGGGGTGGGAATTTGGAAAGTTGCCCCTCCAACTCTTCTACTTCTTACTTCAACACCTGGAGTAATATTAGTTACTGCTTTTCTCCAAACGTCTAATCCTTTTTCATCTTCACCAGACTTCTCATCAACAATTTCAATTGCATCATAGAATATGTCATAGGCCAAACTTTTCTTACCGTCAAGCATTAAGTTGTTCACAAACTTGGTTACATCTACTTCGCCAAACTTAGGGTCTGGTAATATAATGTGCTGCTTCGCTTTTCTTCTTCTCATGATTACTAATCTTGACTAATTATTTTTTCGGTTTTTTAGCACCGTACTTAGATCTTCTTTGAGTTCTACCCTCAACACCGGCAGTATCTAATGCGCCCCTAACAATATGATATCTTACACCTGGTAAATCTTTTACTCTACCACCTCTTACTAACACTATACTGTGCTCTTGTAAGTTATGTCCTTCTCCACCGATATAAGCATTCACTTCTTTACCATTGGTCAATCTAACCCTAGCCACTTTTCTCATTGCTGAGTTTGGCTTCTTTGGAGTAGTTGTATAAACTCTGATACAAACACCTCTTTTTTGCGGGCAAGAACCAAGAGCAACAGACTTACTAACTTTAGTTTTAGAGTGTCTTCCTTTCCTTACTAATTGCTGAATTGTTGGCATATTTTACTGTACTTTATATAATATATTATCACCCTTACAATCTTTTAAGGGGCTGCAAAGCTACAAGAATATCTTAATAATCCAACAGAGGGGTGTATTTTTTTCAATGAATTATCTAACAATAAAAAGCCCCTTGCTAGGACTATCCTAACAAGGGGCTAAAATCAGTTAATAAGATTCTATCTTTCCAGCATAAAACTTCCTGTATAATTGAGTTCTTGATCCTGTGAAGTATGTGCAGTAAACACATAGTAGTAGACGCCTTCAGGTGCTTTTTGTCCACTTGTAGTTCGTCCATCCCATCCACCAGCTTCTGCCAACCAAACGAAAATCAACTCACCCCACCTATTATAAATGGCGCCTTCAACATCTATCAGATTAGTTCCAGAGAAAGTGAAAATATCATTTACTCCATCATCATTAGGAGTAAATACATTCGGTATTACTAGAGTTGCTTCAGCATCCACATCTATAACGATAGAATATGTCGAGGTACAACCGTTTGCATCGGTTATTGTTAATGAGGTTGTAAATGTGCCAAACGTTATATAAGTATTCGTAGGATTTTGAACTGAATCTGAATTTCCATCACCAAAATCCCAAGACCAAGACACTGCCCCAACCGAACTATCTGTATATGATACTAGTAAAGGAGCATCTCCAGAAGTTGGAGTCGCACCAAAATAAGCTACTGGATTTGGATTTGCCGTTACTACGACATTTGAAGTTGTTGAACATCCATTAGATCCTGTTACTGTTAGCATATACGTTCCTGCCGCATCTACAGTTGCCGAATCTGTTACACCTCCATTCACTATGTTACCTCCAGTTGTTGACCACACATATGTGGAGATGGCACCAGTTGATCCGGATCCGTCCAGCACTATTGAAAGCAAATTACAATTAAGAACTCCTGCTCCTGTCGTGATGGCTACTGGAGCAATCGTATCCATCGTTACTACGACAGACGAAGTATGAACACAACCATTACTTCCTGTTACTTGTAAATCATAAGTTCCAGCACCATCAACTGAAGGAGCAGCTGTACCAGCCCCACTTACAATATTTCCAACAACTGTTGACCACGAATAAACTAACCCTGTACCGCTTGAAGCTGAACCATCTAAACTAATAGAAGGATTATTACAGTCAATTACCGAAGCTGTTCCGGCATCGGACACTGGTTGAACAGTATCAACGGTCACAGTAACGTTCGCTATTGATGAACAACCGTTGGCTGTATTATTCACGTTGATTGTATAAGTTCCTGCTGCATCAACTGTTGGTGCAGTTGAACCTCCTCCACTAACAATATTACCTCCGGTTGTTGTCCAACTATAAGTAATAGAAGCTCCTGTTTCAGAACCAGAACCATCTAAAATCACACTCGGATTGTTACAGTCAATAATCATTGAAATTCCTGCATCCGCTAATGGAAGGTTGGCATCTGGAATTACAGTTACACTATTAGTATCAGTACATCCATTACTACCAGTTATCGTTAATAAGTAGCTACCCGGCACATTTGCGGTAGCACTATTGGTCGACCCTCCACCCGTTATCCCAGGTCCTGACCATAAATAACTAATTCCAGCACCCGCTGAACCTGAACCGTCTAGCGTAACATTTGCAGCTGCACAGGTTAATGTTTGATCTAATCCCGCGTCTGAAACTGGCGCAACCGTATCAACAACAACTGATACTAAAAATGTATTTACGCATGTGTTTGTGCTATTCGTTACTGTAATCGTATAATCTCCAGCTCCATCCACTGAAACGCTATCGTTTGTTGTTCCTGATAATATATTTCCTCCTGCAGTAGTCCAAGAATAATTAAAATTGGCCCCCTGCGAAGAACCAGATCCATCCAATACAATTGTGGAATTATTACAATCTAAAGTAATAGGTGCAATAATTGTAGCTGTTGGAAGAACCACATCTTCGTTCACAACTATAATATCTACAGAAGTACATCCGCTTGTTCCGTCAGTTACCGTTAAAGTGTACGTACCAGCCGCATCCACAGTAGGCGAAACGGTTGTTCCTCCACTTACTATATTACCTCCACCAGAAGCAATCCATCCGTAACCAATCGTACCAGGACTAGAAGATCCACTTCCGTCAAGAATCACTGAACCGATGGTACAGTTTAAATCAATTGATGTTCCAGCATTTGCCGTTGGCACACTATTATCTGCGATAACAGATACTAAAAATGAGTCAGCACATCCATTAGCATGGGTTACGGTAACTGTGTAATCTCCTGCAGCGTTAACTGTAGGATTAGCAGTAGTTCCTCCACTAACAATATTACCTCCTGCAGTTGCAGCCCAACTATAAGACAAGCCCCCTGTTCCCGAAGATCCAGAAGCATCTAAAATTATTGAAGGTGCCAAACAAGTAATTAAGACTGGAGCCGCAATTGCTGCTATTGGCGTTGACAAATCAGTTGAAACACTAGTAATATCTGTGTCCACGCATCCATTCGATCCAGTAACCGTCACGGTATAAGTTCCAGCCGCTGTAGCTGTAGGCGTTGCTGTTGAACCACCTGCAGAAATGTTTCCCCCGGCAGATGCTGCCCAAGAATAAGTTCCCCCACCTGATCCTGCTAAATTAACCGTTGGATTATTACAGTCAATTACCATTGCACTTCCAGCAACAGCTGACGGCAAAGCAAAATCTCCTGTTATGGTAACGACATCTGTATCGACACACCCATTGGCTCCAGTTACGGTAACCGTATAAGTTCCGCCAGCATCAACGGTAGGCGTTGCTGTTCCAGCACCTCCAGTTATATTACCTCCACCAGAAGCTACCCATGAATAAGTACCTCCGCCAGTACCAACTAAAGAAGTAGACGGTGTATTACAATCAATCGTTGTTGGAGCTCCGGCTCCTGCTATGGGAGTCGCAAAATCTGCAGTTACTGCTACCACATCGGTATCAGTACAACCAGCGGCACTCGAAACCGTTACCGTATAATTTCCTGCTGCATCTACTGTTGGATTTGCAGAACCTGCTCCTCCAGTTATATTACCTCCCCCAGAAGCTACCCATGAATAAGTACCTCCGCCAGAACCAGTTAAAGAACCAAAAGGAGTATTACAATCTAATGCTATGGATAACCCGGCATCCGCAACTGGGTCTGGGTCGATAGTAACGCTAAAAGTTTGCGAATCGCCACACTCAATTCCATTAACGCTATGCGTAATAATATACGTACCTGGAGTACTTGCGGCTAAATTGATTACCCCTGTCGTTCCATTTATTGAAAGTCCAGCAGGAGCAGAAAAAGTTTGTGTTTCACCACCAGCAAGAGTTACTGTTGGGTTAGCCGTTCCAACTGCGCAAAACGGTGTAGCATAACTAAAAGTAGCGTCATGAGGATTAGTCACAAGTACAGTTTCCATTGCACAACCTACACATCCACATTCATTGTCAAAACAATATGTTATATCGTAAGAACCAGGACCAGCAAGCGCTGGATTAAAAAAGGACCAGCCGTAATTAGTAGGGACAAAACTACCAGCAGGACAAGTTGGGCAAGTATAAGTGGCTATACCGCTCACATTTCCAGCAGGAAAAGAAACAAATTGACAACCTGCTGAAGGCGGTGGCGCTCCAGGTCCAATGGCGCTTGTACCACCTGCGTTCCACGTCCCTGTATTCAAGGTTTGTCCACAATTCCCATCAGTTATCGTGTAACTCATGTCTAATCCTGAATTTTGGTCGCAAAACTCAACGCCAATGTCTGTAGTCGGGGCAACATTATCTACTTCGTACATTGTAAACGTATAGTTCGAACTTGCTGGCACATTTTGCACCCCCCAATAAGATGTCCAGCCCGCGTTATTTTCAAATCCATAAATATTATTTCCTGCGCCTTGGTTATTGGTAGTGGCATTGACCACCACAGTTGGCACAATTGGCCCACCAGCTATCGCTGCGCTATTCGCCCTTAGGAAAAACCACCCATTTGTTTCACAATCTATATTCACTGGCAAATTATATGAATTCCCAGCACCATCTTCTCCGTGAAAGCCCACTGTAGGACATGTTGGAACAACAATGGAACAGTCGGTTGCGCCAGTTCCACCAGTTTGAGAAAAACTAATATTCCCTGATTGATTCGAGAAGTTAGTCAGTAAAAGCATGTAGTATTGACCAGCGACCGCTCCAGGTATATTGCATGTTTCAGTAGGAGCCGGGCTAAAACTACAATCAACTGTGTTTCCAGCAGTCAAACCTGCAGTACATGCACCTGTTGCTGAACCAAATGGTCCCCAACATATAAAATCCACATCGATACCAGAACCGGCACCGGTAATTTGAGAAATTCCAATATCAATATTCCCAGATGTTGAAACTTGCAAATAATACCAAGCTGGATTAGGCTGAGTAGTCAGACAACCATAATTAGGACCTGCTTCCGAAGAAGTACCGGTATTATTTGGAAATGAATAAGTGGTACCTGTACAAAATGGATCAGCTGTGGCACAATTTAAACCTTGTGCAAAGTAACCTACATTGGAAAGAGCAAGGACCAACACTAGCAATAAACTTTTGGCAGCAATAAATTTCATTTGAGGGAGTATTGAATTATTAATAACAAATTGAGGGAATTCGATTCTTAAAGATCTCCTCGATCTTTTAATTTCTGAATAGCTTCGCTAGTCAGCAAATCAATGTTTTGCCCTGTATTCACCCAAGTCAATGCATTTTCGAAGTTTTCGTCTTCCGTTTTTTTATGATCATATTTTGGGAAGTCCACTGGAATTTGACCTGAATCAAAATAAGTCATCATTTTTTTAACATTGTCGATGATATACAGTTTCTTATAAGGGATGAATTCTTGGGATTCAACCTTCATTGGCTTTTGAATATTAGTAGGGATTTCAGAAGGTAATGTTTCAACCTTTTGCTGGGACCAAGCAGAAACTGATAGAATTAATGCGGCAACAATTAGACTTAACGATCTCATTTAGTTTGGTTTAATTCATTAAATATAAAATAATTTGACCATTATTGAAACCCTAATTTACACAGACGGTAAATGCTTTCAAAAGGTGCTGACCGTAAGTCAGACGAGTTCGATCATTTATTGGTTGCATGAATTCCTAATAATTGATTACTTTCCAATTCCTTTACGACCATGTGAATGAGAGACATTAATTCCATCAAGCAAAAACAAATAGTATTTCTCACAGGATCTAGCAGATCTGGCACCACATTACTATCAAACATATTGAATAGCCATGACAACATTATCTCATGTCCTGAAAATGGTTTCATTACAAGCCACATAGCCTCTTTCGGTAAAAAGAAGTCTTTAACCCCCAGGCAAATTGATCGTTTCGTGGATCATCTGTGGATACGCAAAAGATTTATGAAAGCAACTTGGAACTTGGATGAAGCCGAATTAAAGCAACGACTTAAGTCAATTAAATCTGAGCTTAATTTTGAAACAACAAGCAAAGTAATTTACGATCTTTATGGAAAGAACAAAAAGAACCCGAAGTTGTATATTGACAAAGGGCCTTCCTACCTCAGAAACATAAAAAAAATAAACAGAACTTTTGATGAACCTAAGTATATAGTTATAATCAGGGATTATCGAGATCGTTATGTCTCGTTGAAAAAATTGAAAAAGAACAGCCCATTAAAGTTGCTAATGGTTCGCGGAATTAGCTGGGTTCTACATCAAAAAAACGCCCTTAAATTTAAAAAACTACACTCCGATCGGATTCATTTGATTAAATATGAAGAACTCATATCGTCTCCCGAAAAATGTTTGCGCGCACTTTGCAATTTTGTAGAAGTAGACTTCAGCCAAAACCTGCTTCACCACGATAATTATATGTCGATTCAATACAAAGCGGAAACAGGTGATGATAGAATGCAACATTTCGAGAGTTCTCATATAAAATCATCAAGCAAGATTGACCGCACAAATTTCAACAAATATCTAACAGATCTTAGCCTAAAAGAAATTGCTCAACTTGATTTTATTTGCGCAAAAACTGGGGCACATTTCGATTATCAGAAACACCCTAACACTCCAGCGCTCTCAATTTTCAGGCAAATGAGCATGAATTTAAAACTTACATTTGGTAAATTCTCAATTTTACCTATTCGCGGTTTTTTCTTACTACCACTTAGATTTCAAGGATTTATAATCAACGGAATGCATAAAATGCTCTACTCAAAATGAATACTGTGGACTTGCCTTTGCATTTTATTCTTTGCCTAGAAAGAACTGGAAGCACCATGTTTGCTACCATGTTAAACTCATCGGAACATGTTGTCGCACCCGTAGAAGACCCTTTCCTACTTTACTTTTCAAGTAAATACGGAAAAAAAACAAGTTGGTCTAGGGACGATTTTAGTCTTTTTGTTGAAGAATTCTTTCTTCTACAAGACGTTAACTTGAGTGCCTATTTTATATCAAAAGAAGAGATTAAAAACCAACTCTATAAATTACCCGAAAACTCCAATTTTCTAACTGTTTGCAAGGCTATTTATCTGGGTTTTTATAAGAGTAAAGACAAATCAAAAATAGAAGTTATAATTGACAAGCAGATAAAATTCAGTTATCATTTAAAAGAAATTAAACCCCTTTTGCCCGAATCTAAATTTTGCATACTGATAAGAGATCCGGTTGACACTTTAGCATCATGGCGCAAAAGAGGGATGGGAAAATTTTCAAATGCATTGTACTTAGCCGAATTTTGGAAATTAACATATAAAAAACTTTGGGAGTTCAATGAGAAATATCCAACCGAAACTATGGTCGTGCGCTATGAAGAGTTAGCTACAAACCCTGAAAAAGAACTTAAAAAAGTTTGTGAATTCTTCAATATTCAATTTTCAAGCTCCATGCTGAATTTCAATGAAAATTTTAATTCTTTTACTAAAGAAGCCAAAAATACTTCTCCAAAATTTATCGACTATATTGAAAGTTTTCACTCAGGATTACAAGAGCCTGCCAACATAAAAAACATTGGTATTGGTGAACACTACTTCACAAAAGATGAGCAACAAATTATCCGTACTCATTGTCGAGAAATAGCCAATCAATATGGATATAATGTAAAGGCAGCATCTCGAACTATGACAATTTGGAAACCTATAATTGTATTTGCTGCTCGTTTTAAAATATACAAACTCAGATTTTATCGAAACTTACCTTTTTCTCTGAAGAAACTTATTCGGAAAATAAATCCAAGAGTTTGGCCATCGTAATCACTTACAAATTCCACAGTTTACCAAAGAAATTTTTGGTTGGAATAAACAAGTAAAAGAAGAGGGCTGCTTGGATATAAAATAGTGCCTGTACAAATTTGGGAAGTCTTGCTAAGATAGGCACTTTTGCCGCAATCCTTTGAAGTAGAAGTGCTGCTAAAACTCTACTACAAACAACCTGCTTTTTATTTAAATCATTTGATTTTACTATGTCAAAAAGTAAAATTATCCGATCAAGTTCAGAGCGATTCCATGCACAATGTTCATGAGCATCGCTAAACAGAAGCACGCTTCCCTCCTTCCAAGCTCTTTTTTCTCCATTTACTTGAAAACCGAGCTCCGGCAATCCAGATGCGACCACCATTCCAAGATGTCCTCTAATCGTTGCGCTTGTATCACCATGGTGGGGTGCAATCTCAGATCCCGCTTTCAATAAATTAAAAGATAATGATACAAAACCTGGTATTTTAGAAAAAACCTTCATCGTTTCAGGAAGCGCTTTGGCTCTTTTAAAACTGACCATACCCCAAGCTTTAATGGATACCGTCTTCCAATCATTTTCATTCTCAACTAACTGGCCATTTTTATAAGGAGAAAGCACATCTTGTGTAAGCAACTTTGCTAACTCCTTTTGCATAACCGGAAAAGCACTTTCTATTTCAGAAGCCCATGAGTATTCCTCCGCGTTATAGTATGCGGGGTCATTCCCCTTATAACTGTGTCTACTGACAAATGAATAGTAAGTCTTATCCTTCATACATTATGAATGATTCCTTAACACACCAGTAAACTTTTGCAAAGGCAGCAAGATGTAAAGTATCAATTTAATATTTACAAAAATGAATCGGTGCATTCCTTTTGGCCATGTTTTCATCGATTTCCATTTATTAACCACTAATTGCAGGATTTGAAACGCTCTAACATTAATTGAGACTCTTGATTTTAAGTTTTGATAATCATCTAATATATAATCTACCACCAAGATTACTCGTCTAGAACTGGAATTATTCCAAGCCTTATGATTAAAAGCATCTCTAAAAATCAAAGTCTCATTTTCTTTCCAAGGCCTCTCTTCATTTTCTACGGAAAAACCAACTTTAGGCAAGCCATCTGGAATCTCCAATCCGATATGGCATCTAACTATTGCATCGGTATCGCCTCGATGTTCTTTTATTTCTGCGCCAGAATTTAATATATTCACCGATGAAGAGAGAATTCTTGGATGCTCATTTAACCAAGATTTCAAGGTAGGAGCATGTTTCAAATTGTTTTTAACTTTTATACCCCATTGTTTGAACGCCAGTGTGTGCCATTCAGAACCTGCAGAATTTACCTCATCGGCATAATGCTTTGTTAATTGACCATCTCTGATTTTAACTATGGACATCAGTTCTGATTTTATATCCGGTAATACCTTTAATAAATCTTCTTCCCAGGCAAAAGTTCCCGAAGCAACGTATATATGCTCTTCGGAACTATAAGGAGGCTGCCAATAATTATACCAAACCTTTTTGCCCATGAGGTTAAAGGTATTATATTTATGATATACTGATAGTAGTGTTTTACAAACCAGAAACATATCCTTGGACTTCTTCTTTCATCGAGAAATTTGATGAAATCAAGAAGGAATTATTTCAAGTTATTGATCGGCCTTTGGCTGAACTCAATAAAAGCACTTGGGCACCTGAAAGGCCAAATTTGCTGACTTCTGAGTATAAAAAAGAAGAAGCCTGGAAAACATACACGTTTCGTTTCTTCGGAATTGATCATCTTCCAAATTGTGAGTCTTGTCCTACAATTTACAGTCTAATAAAAAATCAACCAAAGTTAGTCACGGTCGAGTTTTCTTTGTTGGAGCCAAACACTCATGTGTTACCACATCGAGGTTTTACGGACTTGCTGCTAAGAAGTCATCTTGGTGTCAAAATCCCAGAGGGAGACTCTGGTATTAAAGTTGACGGAATTCAGAAAACCTGGGAGAATGGCAGATTTATTGTTTTTGATGATAGTCTCACACATGAAGCATGGAACAAGACCGATCAACAACGGGTCGTTTTAATGATAGATTTTGTACCAGAACTAAGCAAACATTCTCCTAAAGAAATATGCAAAATTGTATTGCATAAAAACACCGATGAGCATACGCTGGCTATTGCACCTTTAGAAAAGTGGAAAGAGTGGTTAGAAGATGGTCAATTCCCTACAGGTAAAAAATGAAACCCTTTATTCAAATATCAGATCAATGGAAAACGGATCTTGAGCATCAAACTGGTGCTATTAAAAAAGAAATTAGAGATGCTTTATCTGATGGGAAATTTGAAGATCAAGGATTATGGAAATCCAGTTATTCTGAATTAGTTTTATCAAGTCGCGACAACCATTGGAAAACATCAGTTTTCAAATTTTTCGGAATCAACCGACTTGATGTTCATAAAGCCTTTCCTATTACTGCAGCTGCTTTGCAAATTATCCCAAATTTGGTCACAGCCGAAATTTCATTCCTATATCCAAATGTGATAATAAAGTCTCACAAAGGCTATTCAAAAATGGTGTTGAGAAATCATCTTCCGCTTATCGTCCCTGCCGGAGATACTGGCCTGAAAGTTCTTAACATAACCCATAAATGGGAAGAAGGCGAGTTAGTATCATTTAATGACAGCTTAGAGCATGAGGCATGGAATTCAACCGATGAAATACGGGTAGTACTGATGTTTGATATTGCACAGCCAAATGGAGAATATACTGCCTACGAAATCTGTAAATATCATCTTCAAAGGTTGAAAGACCCAACTATACTTCAATATGGGACTTCGAAAGATTGGCTTGGGTGGCTTGATGATGGTCACTTCCCGATTTCCTAAAACTTGAAATTAACTGGAAGCGGACTTTAAGTAGTCGTTTAACTCTTTGATCTGGTTGGATGCGTCAATTCCTTCAACCACCAATTCGCCAGAAGTTTGCGAATAAATTATGGCGGCCTTTCTAAGTGTTTTAGCTTTTCTATTAAATACGCCTTTTGCTAAAACGTACCATTGATTTCTAACGCTATCTTGACCCGGCACTAATTGATAACCTAAAGACCGGTTATAGCTTTGCGCAATCTTATTGTTATCCATTGTTCTTATAAAGGAAGTATCGCCATAATTTAGCTGATTGAATATGAAGTCAGTTAATACTAAGGTTGCAAACACTGGATATGGTGTTCCTCGGTACTTCTCCACTCCAATAAATATTCCGCCTTCCCCGTATTTCTCTTGTTCGTTAACCTCCTTGCAATTAATTACTCCGATTGGCTCATCGTTAATTAGAATTACAAAGTAGTAGTTCAGCTTATTGTTAATCTTTTTAAACCATTTTTCCTGGTCAGATGTACTAATCTTTTTACGAAACGCCATCGTTTTTCTAATCTCAGGAGCGTTTCTCCACTGACGAATCATTTCAATATCGGAATTATCGACACGCTTTAGTTCGATTCCATATTGCTTTAAAGAAATCATGTTTCTTGATCAATAGAATACAGTGGTGCGTTCTGTAATGACTTGAAAACTTTATTAAGGTATTCTCCTATAACCCCTATTGCAAACAAGATTAATCCGGTGGAGAATAGTATACTTACTATTATCGAAGCGTAGCCAGGTTCATCAAACTTCCCCATTAGCTTTTTATAAACATAGAACATCCCAATTACAATGTTTACCGCGGCCACTGACAATCCTAAATACTTAATTAATTTTAGCGGCAAATCTGAAGAAAACAATATCAATTCTGCGGAAGAATTCACCAAACCTCCCACGGAATAATTACTGTTTTTTCTAAGACCATCCCTATGCTCAACATCAACGAACTCTATTTGCTCCGTATTCCAAAGAAACAACTCATCCATAAAAGCAAAACTGTTGGCATTTTTTGTTGCGCTAATCGCTAGTGACTTTTTCAGCAACCTAAAACTTGATCCGTTAACTCGGTTTTTACCTCCAAACAACTTAGCCATCGCTCTAAAAATCCCGAACATTACCTTACGCAATGCACCTCTTTTCAAACCTGTGTAATGTGCGTAAACTAAATCTGCTTTCTTTTCCCTTTGCATATTAATTAAGGAAGAAATTGCGTCTGGATTTGACTCTAAATCGTCATCCATAGTAATAATGAAATCTCCTTCAGCTTTGCTAAACCCGCACATTGTTGCTTTATGCTGACCAAAGTTTTTTGACAAACGGATTCCCTTTATTTTCACGTTTGGAATCTCATTTATCAAAGTATTAATCTGCTCCCAAGTATTATCCTTACTATAATCGTCTACTATAATGATCTCGAAGTCTAAGTTTTGCTTAACAAAGGAAGATGAGATAGACGTAATGGTTTCCTGAATAAATGGGCTTGAGTTATAGGTTGGAATAACTACGCTATATGTTGGTGATTCCATCATGCTCCCGCGGTCAACCCTCCATCTAAAACGAGATTCGTACCAGTTACCCATTTAGAGGCATTAGATAGTAAATATTGACATGCATTTGCTACGTCTTCCGGCTCACCAAAACCTAGTAAGTATCGATCCTTGTGCGCCTGCAATATCTCTTCAGGTAGACTGTTGATGGTATCATCAAGCACTTTTGTGTTGATTAGGGCGGCTTTGACGCAGTTTGATCGAATCCCCTTTTCTCCGTATTCTAAAGCAACGACTTTACTAAAAGTTTCAAGAGCCGCTTTAAAGGCTGTATACATTGCTCCGCCTTTGTACGGATATGAGCTGGAAATTGATGATATGAAAACAATCGATGCGTTTGCGTTCATTTTCTTTTTACGCAAAAGCTTAGCTGTAAGCTCCACTGGTGCATTAAAATTAATTTGTTGAACCTCCTTAATGTGTTTTTCTCCCACGAAAGACACGGGAAATGGCTTTACGATTCCCGCGGAATGCACAAGCCCATCTAGTTGGCCTAGTTGATTTGCCAATTCATCCACACCTTCAGATGTAGCAAGATCTTGAACTATAATTGTTGCACCTGAAATTTCCTCTTGAAGAGAGCGTAATGCAATTTCATTTCTACCGGATAGGACTAATTCCGCTCCAGCTTTAGCAAACGTTACAGCGCAGCACCGACCAATCCCTGAGGATGCACCAGTAATTAGTATTTTCTTATTCGTAAGGGAAAATTGATTCATTAAATTTCAAGTACTGGAGGACAAATTACGCTATTCGTCTGAATAAGCACATGCCCCCATGATAAGCCGACTCCAAAACCGCTTAACAACAGACTCTTAGGAGTTTTCAATTCGTTGCTTAGTTCAGTGACCATCGTTAAAGGAATACTAGCACTACTGGTATTTCCGTACCGATCTAATGAATAAGGAACTTGCTCCGGTTCAAACTTCAGCTTCTTCCTAATTGATTCGTTCATCAATTTATTTGCCTGATGCATTACGAAGTGATCTAATGAAGTTGGAACAACATTATTTTGCTCCATAAAGGCTCGGATCGATTTCGGAACTTTAGAAATCGAAAAATTAAAGACAGTCAATCCGTCTAATTGTAAATGAAGGTCAGCCCGAGTATTGCCATCCTCTCGTTTTTTCTCTATCAATGAATCGGCTGTAAGCAAATTACGCATTCCGCCATGTGGAATTTTAATTGCTTCTTCGCCCGATCCATCTGAATGAAGATCGAAATGCCATTCATTGCCTTCTTTAAGTTCCAGCAAAGTTGCCGTTCCGGCATCACCAAATAATGGATAAGTACTTTTATCATTGTAGGAGCACGTTACGGTAGAAACATCTCCGACTAAAAGAAGCGCTTTTTTAATTCCGGTTGACTTCATCATGGAGGCAATTACGCTCAATCCATAAGTGTAACCTGAACACCCTAAACCAATATCAAATGCCATACAATCTTGCCCCAAGCCTAATTTATGCTGAGCAATAATTGCGGTTGAGGGTAAATAATAATCACGGCTTTGGGTAACGAAAATTTCTAGTTTTATTTCCGAGCGATCAACATTCCCGGTTTCAAAAAGCTTTTCAGCTGCCGCGCATGCATAATCTAAAGTTGTTGTGTATTTAGGCGCAACGTGTCTTGTTTCTACTCCTATCGTTTTGACCAGCATCCTTCTTTCAGATTCTGAAAGCAATTCATAGTCATAATTAGAAACAACATTTTTAGGGACACATGCTGCCACGCCTGTAATGTTAACACCTGAAATGGAAAAGTTGGCCATTCTTATTTTGATTTCACTAGATCAAATAATTCTTGGATGGTATGCACAGAACGTAAGTCAGCTCCGCTTAATGTAATGTCGTATTCTGTATCCACTAATGCGATTACGATTAGAGCATGCATTGAACCCCAATCTTCGATGTCTCTAAATCCAGTTGCAGGCTTTATTGATCCTGGAGCTAAATCGTCAAACTCAGCTTCTAGCTTATTTATAAAATCCTCTATAATCATAATATCAATATTTTAAAATAGTTCCAGACCATGAGTATCCAATTCCAAAAGCTGCTGTTAAAACCTTAGTTCCTGGTTTAATCTTTCCTTTTCTTTTAGCTTCGGCTAATGCCAAAGGAACTGAAGCAGAAACTGTATTACCAAAGTACTCCATGCAATTGAAAACTTTATCCTGATCTATCTTAAGTTTCCGAGCCAACATTTTTAAAATGAATGCATTTGCCTGATGAAAAACGAATAAATCTATCTCTTCTAATTTTAAACTGTTCTTTGAAAGTATCTGACGTACTAATGTTGGGACTTCTCTCATTGAAAAAGAAAAAATCTCCAGACCATCCATTTCCATTCTTCCATATACCATGCCGCCAACATCTTTATGTTCTTCCAACCAGGCTTTGTCTACAGGAGTTCTAGTGTTACTTCTTTTAACCATTAAATTATCCGCACCGCTACCATCAGTACCAAATGCAAAATTTCCAATCACTCCTGATGATCCTTCAATATTCTCACTTTTTGAAATTACCGTTGAGGCACCAGCATCACCAAACAACATTCGAAGTTCCAAATCTTTTGGATGAATAACCGAACTTGGAATGTCGGCCGTTTGAAGCAAAACTTTTGAAGCTTGGCCAGATTCTATTAACGCTTTTGCAACAGAAAGTCCATTAGTAAAACCAGCACATCCCATTGGAATATCCATGGCTCCAATATGTTTACCTAGACCCAAACGATGCTGCATAATACATGCAGTTGCAGGTCCTTTATAATCTAGGCCTTCAGTACAAAACAATAAAAAATCTATTTCAGATCGATCTATATTGTGTTCTTCAAATAGAATCTGGGAACTTTCATAAGCCAGGTCAGACCCTATTTGACCTTCCGCCCTAATAGGTCTTTCTACTACCCCAACTCGCTTAAATATTTCTTTTGGCGAATACTTTTTAAACTCTTCATATAAGTCGTCATTTGTGAGCCTCGCCTTTGGCAAATAATAACTTATCGCTGTGATTTCGGAGTTCAAACTCAAATTTTAGATTTTAAAAGCAAATATTTTTGGGCATTTATAACATCTCCTTGATTGTTATAAAGACTAGCTACATTTTCATAAAGTTGCCTCAATTGATTCTTCAATTGAGATTCTATCTGCCTTCTAACTCTTTTATCCAGCGCCTTGTCTGCTTTATTAATTTGAATCCGACTTTGTACATCAACAATGGCCAAATCGAGATTCACTATTACTTCTGACATATTCCCCATTTGCGAATGCGCATTTGCCATTGTCGTATAAATTTTCCGGTAGAAATTTGAATTTTGAGGGAAGTCCTTAACAGCTAATGCCTTCTGGCAGACTTCAATAGCCTCCTCAAATTGACCATACCTCTGAAAATAATTGACAATTCTATCGTATGCGGGTGAATACTTGTCATTGTATTTAATGGCAGATTTTATATAAAATAATCCTAATTGCATCATTGAATCAGCCTGAATCGAGACTTGGGTTTTTAGAAACCCATGATTTACTTTTCCTTTTACATAATTGTCATAACATTGTTTAGACATATTATCTAACACTAAGTTTTCCATATAGTCAACAAGCAAACCTGCTGAAGCGAGTTTAGGAATCGTATCTGCAAACCGCAATAGGTCTGCATCAAATTGATTAGCGTTGAATAGTTGATCCATCTTATAATTACTTACGCCAATGCTTAATCTTGATCTTAACCCAGTAATGAACGACTCAGAGCTTTTTGCCTCTCTCGCAGCTTGGTCAATAACGGATCTTAATCCGGATAAAAAACTTACATAAGTTTCCAGCATCTGGGAATTCTTTTTCAAGAAAGTTTGATCTACATTGTTAGAGAAGGAGATGGTATCGGTATACCCAGTAATAAGTCTTTGAACTTTTTCAAATTTCTCTCCATCGGCCAATATACTATTGCCAAGATTCACATTTGCCTCAACATATGCCGAGTCCTGATCGACAGCAGTTTGAAAGTTCTTTTGCGCATTAACATTGTCGCCTCTATACGTAAAATACATGGCACCAAGATTATTATAGCTTACTGTATATCCTTCATAAATCTCAACACACCGGTTAAAATGATAAATTGCAGAATCAGACGCTTCTTTGACCTGCTGTATCATTCTTTGATCTCCTTGCAACTTTGAATTTTGCATTTTTCTTTGAATGGATTTCGAAATATTAGCGTAATACTGTCCAAGTAAAGAATGTGATTTCGCGCTTTCACTTTGATGTTCAATATCTGTAGTATACAACGTTTCTCGATCCATCCAATCCGCGTTACGTTTAACGGTCATAACCAATGATGACAATGCTATAATCCCAATTACTCCATACGTGATCATTTTGGCTGGTTTCAATTTCGATTTAATTAAACGATAGATTAACCATCCGATTGAAATACTGAAGCCGAAAGAAGCTACGAATGCAAAACGCTCCGCAATAATTCCAACAGCAGGAAATAATAAATTACAAGCGCCACCAATTGCAATGAAGAAAAACAATCCTCCAAAAACCCACACTTCTTTTTTCTTTATTCTGTAGAACAACACTCCGACTATCGCAATCATTAGGACCATTGCAGCCCAAACTATTGGATCAGACCATGTAGCAATATCAACCTGATTATACCCGTAATAATAGATTAATGGATAAGGAATCAGTAACAAGCAGACATAGTAATAATTACTATAAAAGAACATTGGAATTCGATTGCCTAATGAATTACTAAGGTAAAGTGGATTTTCAAAAAACATCTTTTCCCTTGACTGAGCTTCATCTAACAAGCCTGCCTTAATCAGAAACCAAAGTCCAACAAGTAAAATCGCCCAACCAAGATAAATTAGCAATGTTCTGAGTTTCAAATCCCTAAAGAAATATCCGCTAAGTAGGCCTATTGGAATGAAAACCAATCCTGTTTTCTTAGTTAAAAGTGACAACATTATGAACAAGGCTGACAGTAAAATAGCAGCAATCTTCTTCGAGTCCCGATATTTTAGAAACTGAATAACTGCGCTTAAACCGAAAATTAAGCACAACAATTCGTCTCGAGATTTTATATTATTTACAACCTCAGAATGTAACGGATGAATCAAGAACAAAATCGCGACAATTACCGCATATAAAATGTTTGAGCGAGGCATTGCGACACGAATAAACCGAAAAATTAATATAACGGTTAGTCCATATAGGAGGATACTAAAAAAGTGGCTAACTCCTGGATTGCTTCCGAAAAATTGATATTCAATGGCAAACGTTGAAGTAACAACAGGTCTGTACGCGTAGCTCTGTTTTTTATTGACCGCATAATGTGACACAAATATTTTTGGAATTCCAGCAATTCCCATTTCGACATTTTCATGTCTTGACACTAGAGTTCGATCTTTCTCTTTTTCGGTCGGATAATTATATGTAGTCGTTACTAAATCATCATCCATCGCATATTTATTCTTTATGCTGTTTCCATAAAAAATAAAGCTGAGTATAATAAACGCAACATAAAAATGCCAATTCTTCCAAACAGATTTCTGTTTTGGATCCAATTTTTTAGGTTTCATGATATTTTTTGCGACCATTCTTCGCTAAAAATATTCATTTTTTGCTGTAAACTTTTCAACAAGTGCAAAAAATGAAACTAGTGTGGTTAGTTTTGCATTATGGATTACCTCAACACATTAAATTCTGCCCAGAGATCTGCAGTAGAAAATCTAGACGGACCAATGATGGTTATAGCGGGCGCAGGGTCAGGAAAGACGCGTGTTCTAACGTATAGAATAGCGCATCTTATTCATAACAATGTAGATTCATTTAATATTCTAGCCTTAACTTTTACCAATAAAGCGGCTAAGGAAATGAAAGGAAGAATTGGCGATATAATTGGGGCCCACGAAGCAAAAAACGTTTGGATGGGAACATTTCACTCGATATTTGCAAGAATCCTACGAATGGAAGCTGAACGAATCGGCTATCCTAAAAACTTTACTATTTATGATACTCAAGACACTAAAAGTTTAATCAAGACGATTGTAAAAGAATATCATTTAGATGAAAAGCTATATAAACCTGGAATCGTATACAGCCGAATTTCTTCTGCTAAAAATAATTTAATCTCGGCAACAGCTTATTTGCAAAACACAGACATCATGGCTGATGATCGGATGAACAATAGACCTAAACTTGGCGAAATTTATATGGAATATGCCAAAAGATGCTTCAAGGCTAATGCGATGGACTTTGATGATTTGCTATTCAAAACCAACGTACTTCTTAAGGATCATCCAGATGTCTTAAATAAGTATCAGCATAAGTTCAAGTACATTTTAGTAGATGAGTACCAGGATACCAATTATAGCCAATACCTAATTGTGAAAAGACTAGCCGCTTTAAACGAAAACTTATGTGTTGTTGGAGATGATGCACAGTCCATTTATGCATTTAGGGGAGCGAACATTCAGAACATTCTCAACTTCAAAAAGGATTACCCAGATTTTAAACTCTTTAAACTAGAGCAAAATTATCGTTCTACGAAAGTAATTGTTGACGCAGCCAACTCCATAATTGCTAATAATAAAGATCAAATTGAGAAGAATGTTTGGACGGCAAATGATGAAGGTTCGAAAATTAAAATATTCAAGTCGGCCTCAGATAATGAAGAAGGTAAAGTTATTGCCAATTCAATTTTCGACCACCAGCAATTGGAACAAGCTCGACCATTGGATTTTGCGATTCTTTATCGTACCAATGCTCAGTCTAGGTCATTTGAAGAAGCGCTTAGAAAACTAAACTTACCGTATAAAATCTATGGTGGATTGTCTTTCTATCAGCGAAAAGAAATAAAAGATCTAATTGCATATTTTAGGTTAACCGCCAATCATAATGATGAGGAGGCACTAAAAAGAGTCATCAATTATCCAAAAAGAGGGATCGGTAAAACGAGCATCGATCATGCGATGGTCGCAGCGGCCGAATATGGTATTAGTTTATGGGAAATTATTTCTTCGCCAGGAAAATATGTTTTGCCTATTAACAGTGGAGCAAAAACCAAAATAAATGATTTTGTGGCGATGATCAAAAGCTTTAACGTTCAATTAGAAGCGGTAAATGCTTATGAAATGACGAGCCATATTGCTTCATCTTGCGGACTATTAAAAGAACTTTATTCTGACAAATCTCCTGAAGGACTAAGCAGATACGAGAATATTCAAGAGCTACTAAATGGTATTAAAGAGTTCTCTGAAGGAGCTCCAGAAGATGAAGTTCGGTTTTTATCGGATTTTTTAATCGATGTTGCGCTTCTAACAGACGCTGACAATGACAAGCCCGAAGACATAGACAAGGTTACGTTGATGACTATCCATGCATCAAAAGG
>JBLIOB010000002.1:0-58530 GCA_047639575.1 Parvicellaceae bacterium | reverse complement strand
GTACATGAAAGGCGGGTAATATGTTGGAGTTATACTAATGGAGTACAGCATTAATATGGCCAACGCTCCTAAAACTAGAAATCGGAAATGAGGTTTGTATTTTTTAGATCGATTATAGACTCCAAACAGGAACATCATGTAAATTGCTATACCGGCATAACCTGTTATAAAAATGATTCTAGCGTAATCACTATGAGCCCCTGAACCAATTAATCTTATGTCGTTAACAAAGGAGTATGGGAAGCCAAAAAATTGAGCAACCACATTTTGTTGGGTATAATATTCGGCCATAAATTGCCACCTACCAACTCTACCATGCAGTAGCTTATCAGAGTCTTCTTCTCCTTGTACAACTTGTAAATCTGTTTCAAGAAGTGGATTAATTTTCTCGGAAAAAATAGTCTCTCCAAATAACATTCCTGCCATACCCAGCACAATAATAACTGGCATGAGTGCTGCAGCATTTCTTTTAAAAGAAAATAATAATAAGACTAAAAATAAGGAGCCGTAAACGGCATAGCTAGCAATATGGTGTATACTAGTTAAGCCAAGAATTCCCATTAATATTGCTATAATTAATAATCGAGAAGCTTTCTTTCTATTTTTGGATTTCATCTCCTTGATATAGAAGTATCCAATGGCTAGAAATGAAAACGAAATGTACATTCCATAGCTAACCACATCTCCAAACAGACCTTGAATTCGCTCCATATCACGACTTACTTCAACACGGATGGGCCCAATAAACGTCTCATAAAGAAGCACAGGGGCTACAAATGCTAATGAAAAAATTAAGGTTTTCAAAATGCCCTCCAGATCGTATGACGTTTCAATAAACCTACGCAAGAAAACGAAAATATAAATTGGCATGGAGAGTTTAAGTAATTGCTCTAAAGATGTCTGGCTGACACCATTCATTAGCACCACGACTAAAATACTCATTGACAAAAGTGTGAACCAAATCCCTATTCGTTTATCCAGGCTACTCTTAGGAGGTTTCTTTGTTTTCATCAATGCAGCAATCACAAGTATCGGAGTTAATATTCCAATGATATTCGCTGGACTTAACACTGGTGAAACCTCTTTTAACCAGTAAAAACTGTCAATAACTGGCCTGAACAGAATAAGAAATGGAAACCAACGGAGCACCAGAGGTTTTGATTTAAGCCATTTCCGCCATTCTTTAAAGTTCATGCAATCAGTATTGATTTATGCTCACCTAGGGATGATAGTAAAAATACGCTTCCCCATCGTCAATTTAGATTCAGACTGAGAATGTCACGCACCATAGAATGTTGAAATCTCAGTCTTCTCTATCATCTTATCATTTAATTCTTTATTTGGTGGTTTTAGAAGACGTTTCTATTAGCACATAATTTGTACTTCCAATTGAGGATGTCAAATTATTCTCACCAAAAGAGAATTAAACCATTAAACTCAAGACTTGTTTCACCAACTGCTGATAACTATACCGTTCCGAATTATACTTTAACAATTCCTCCCTTTCTACATGGACACCTTCTTCTAGATTTTGTAAATAAGAACCTAGTACCTCAGCAAGAGTATTATTATAATACACCCCATTCTTATCATCCAAAATGTGACTCACATTTCTGTGGTTCGGGAGAATTACTGGAAGACCAGTTCCCATGGCTTCGAAAATTGAAATTACCGCTGAAGGGAAATGGGCAAAATCAGCTGCACTATAATGCTTTCGCACCATTTCAAAATCCATAAAAGGCAAGCAGATAAATTGATCTCTTGATCTTTTGTCATTGATGTAGCTCTTCAGCTGTCTTCCGTATTCATCGTCTAAAAATCCAATTAAAAGATACTTCAAAGAGCCTCCAGAAACGTTGATGCGATCGACCTCATCAACTACTTCTTCTAATTGTTTTTGTGGAATAATACGTGTAGCTGTTACCATCACTTTATCGGTGTCTCCAATCTTTAATTTTCTCCTTACTTCATCTCGTTCTTCTGAGTCAAAAAAGAATTTCTGTTCGTCAAATCCTAAAGAAATTTCATGGTTCTTTTCCTTCGCAATTGCAGCCAATCTTTTTCCGACAATTCCTTGCACAACCTCCAACGATTCAGGAGTGTAAGAAAACAATTGCTTGGATTGCTTAACCGCCTTTTTATATACTCGTTTCTTTAAAGCCTGCTTTACAGTATCTACCAATGGTTTTGCGTTCATTGATTCCTGGCTTTCAGAATTATCTCCTAACAAAGTAATTATTGGGTACTTTCCTCCCAGTTTAAAAACAGGTTCCGGAAATAATTTTCCTAGACCAATTGCAATGATCAATTCTGGCATAAAGGAATCCACTGCATTCGTCAACCCTTTAGCCTTAATCATCTGACCTACCGAAAATTTATGCGGTAATCGTTGTATGGAATAACCTTCTATAATAGTGGCACCAATTTCCAATTCCTCTTTTATAAAACTTCTGACATAAGAGGGAATTACTGCAGATGTAAACACCTCTACCTCATGGCCTTGCCTGGCTAACTCCTTAGCATAATAGACTTCCACGTAGCCCATACTGGAAATAAAGTGACCACAAACCAATGCTATTTTCATACGATTTCCACTTGAAAGATTTCAATCCACTTTAAAATCGAATACAAACGAAAGAACTCGCTTAAATGAGAATTACTGAGTTCTTCTTTTTCGCAGATTTTAAGAATGTATTCTTGGTTAAAGAAATCTGGCATATTCGCTTTGAAATAGCTTTTCATCTCCTCAGCCAGATCATTTTTCCACTCTTGCTGAGGCGTAGCGAATCCAATTTTATCTTTTCTATAAACCAATTCTTCGGGCTGTTTTCCTTCTAGATATTTTCGGATGGGATACTTGGTCCAGCCTTCCACCATTTTATCAGTTATTGGCATGTTTAACGCAAATTCCACCACTCGATGATCTAGAAAAGGAACCCGTGATTCAATGCTGAATGCCATAGAATTTCTGTCTTCATAACGCAATAGATCATACATCCCGAACTCCAAACTTAATTCAGAATGTTCTCTCATGGTCTTACCTCCCCGTTCAGGAATTTTGATTCCTTTCAACAGGTACTCAAAATTTGGATGAATAAAACTCATCCCCAACCTAGTTTTCTTTCTTAGTAATCTCTGCGCTGCTTTTGGGAGAAAATAATATCCCGCTCGAGCAGTTGCATTTTTCATGTTGGAAGTGAAGTTCTTTTTTAAATCGTCATACGCTTTTTTAGAAGCTGCAGCCTTTCCTTTTTTCATCAATTCCAACACAAATATTCCGGCAAAATTATAATACCCTCCAAATATTTCGTCCGCTCCTTGTCCATCCAACAACACTTTTGTTCCGTTTTCGGAAGCTGATTTCATCACACTCCATTGGGCAAAAATGGATGACGACCCAATCGGTAATTCCTGATGATAAATCATCTGATCAACCTCTTTCAATAGTTCCAATGATGTGGGAAAACAAAAGTGCTTTTCAATATCTCCTTTCACAATGTCAACGTATTGTTTCTCGTCTACATCGGTTCCCGGAAATGAAGCCGTATACGAATCTACCTTGCTGGCTTGTCCGTCAAGAGCAGTTACAATAGCTGTACTGTCCAATCCTCCACTTAGGCAACAACCAACTGGCACATCACTTCTTAAATGGTATCGAATGGATTCGTTAAATACTTCATCAAAGCTTCTTGTGTTAGGATCAGAAGGCATTTCATAGTAACACTTCGTGGACAATTTCATGGTGCCTAAATCGAATACTCCTCCATGAGCCGGGGGAAAATCTATGATGTCCAAAAACAAATTTTCCTGTGATTCTGATAATGTTCCAAACGAGAGGTATTCAGCCAACTTTTCTTTAGTTACTTTACGAGATGCCATTCCAGTTTCCAAGAGTGGTTTAATCTCTGATGCAAATGCAAATGTTGACTCCAACAATGAATAATATAGAGGTTTAATTCCAAATCGATCTCGTGATAAAAACAGAGTGTTCTCCTTACTATCTAAGATACCAAACGCCCACATGCCAATAAATTTCTCCTGACAAGCATCACCCCATTTGATAAATGCGGCCAAAATAACTTCAGTATCTGTGTCCGATTGAAACGTTGTGCCTTCAGCCTCTAACTCCTTTCTAATTTCCTTGTAATTGTAGATTTCTCCGTTATACGTAATCGCATATCTAGCATTCCCTGCCACCATAGGTTGATGGCCAGCACTAGATAAATCTAAAATAGATAGTCTTCTGTGAATCAAACCTACCTGGAAATCCCCAGACAAAGGCGCTAGCTCTACTTGTGATTCTGTTCCTGAATAATGCGAGAAATGATGGTTTTCTAGAATGATAAAACCCTCATCATCTGGACCGCGGTGTTTCAGTAAGTCTGAACACTTTGATAAGAGATCAACTGAATGTTGCTCTTTAGATACTATTCCCGCAATTCCACACACTAGTTTCGAATGTGCTGTAAATATATGTTTTTGAGCTTTAGTCCGAAGGCATCTAAACCAAAAGCTTTAATGGCATTCTCTGAAATTAATTGATGATCGAACTGATTGTCTGCATTGGCAATCTTTAACATGGCTTCCTTAATGTCTTCTATCTGATCTGGTTGGACAGAAATACTATTTGATGGATTCGTGTATTCTGATGGCCCTGTTTGATTAGTGCAAATTACTGGTGTTCCACACGTCAGTGATTCTGCCGCGACTAATCCAAAAGTTTCATGTCTACTCGGAAACACGAGTGCCGCAGATTGGTTTAGTGCCTTGTTAATTTCAACTTTTGTTTGCAACCCTTGAAACTCTACCTCACCCATTTGGTGTTCATTGGCATACTGTTTCATTGCTTCCTCTTCTTCACCCTCTCCAATAAATATCAATTTCCAACCTTGTTCTGATAGTTTTGATTCTTGAAATGCTTTCAACGTTCTCAAACCACCTTTAAACTCATCAAATCGGCTCACAAATAGCAGTTGTTTTGCTCTTTGCTGATTTTTATTTTGAAAGACCTGAACGTTAACTGGGTTGAACGTTACTTCTTGCTTTTCATGAACAACTCCAGCTTGGTTCATCTCATTTTGAGAATGAAAACTAACATTCAATAACGCAGCCGCATCTTTAATAGCAGATTTAC
The DNA here is from genome assembly GCA_047639575.1 of Parvicellaceae bacterium. Classification (GTDB taxonomy): domain Bacteria; phylum Bacteroidota; class Bacteroidia; order Flavobacteriales_D; family Parvicellaceae; genus JBLIOB01. Next base: position 53,396 of record JBLIOB010000002.1, on the reverse strand, counting down.
AATATTTCAATCGAGTTGCGTTATTGGAAATGGTAGAAAACGGACCAGTGTGCTCAGTAATCAGGTAATTAATTCCTTGCTGCTTGGCGATTCTTTTGGCCACATTTCCAGCTAAAGCGCTTCCGTGAGCATGAATTAAATCAAATTTTCCAATTGAATTCCCAATTTCTGTAGCCTGCTTAAACCAAGAGTTGTAGGCCACTAGTTTTTTTATTTTACCTAATGATTTATTGGTAAAAGCATATCTAGTGACCAGTAGGTCGAAAATCGTAAGATTTCTTGTGCCTTTGTTTGTTCCCATCAGTTTAGGATGAAATACATGCACATCAAACCATGGCTGAACGGATTTGGCATAATCTACCACATAGATTCCTGCGTAATCCTTCTCATCTTGAGGGAACAGATCTGATATAATTAATATGTTAGGATTTTTTTTCAAACAACCATGTATTATCGCATCCGAAAGATTGTTTCTTAGGTACGTCTACAGTTCCAAACCACTTCCGTGTTAGTTTGTATTTCCTTTCATTACTAAAGAGCCTTGAAAACCCTAGGAAACTCTGATTGTATTTGAATTGCTTTACGACATTAAAGTCTACCCTAACGGCTGACAATATATCCTTACTCCTGACTTTATTCAAGGCGTACTTGTCCTTTCCAACTAGCTTTCTAAACCCTAAATACAATCGAATTAATTTGGCATAAAAATGACCGTGGTTAGTATTTTGAAGAATGAATTTCCCTCCAGGCTTCACCAGTTCACCAACTGCTTTCACATATCCAATGGGATCCTTAATATGAGCTAGAATGCCTAAACAAACCACTAAATCATAAGACTCTTCTTCGAAGCTTTGATTGTAGAAATCATCGTTAATGAAGGTGACTTTTTCATGTTTCTCTTCTGGAATATTTTGACGAGTCAACTCCACCATTTTGGAGCTAAAGTCAATGCAAGTAAGCTTTTCCGTTTGATCGATGATTAAAGTAGAAATGATTCCATTTCCACAAGGCATGTCAATGGCCTTTTGAAATTTCTGATCTCCAATGAAACTCATTACATTTTCGCCTCTAATTTTGAGGTTGTAATCGAAATGAAGGTAGATTTCTGGACGTTCGAAAAACGATTGTACTTCCTGCTCTCTACTCATTTTCTTTCCTTGATAAAATGAAGTGGATTTCCTCCGTAAATACTGTAGGGTTTTATCTCATCTCTTGATGTAACAAGTGAACTCGATCCGATAAAAGCTCCATCTGATATCGCTGATCCCATTAAAACGCTACAGTTAGCTCCGATCCCTATATCTTTCCCGAAAATAATAGGTGCACTTTTATTCCCTTGCTTCCTGTAAGGAAGGTCCTTACCCATTTCATGAAATGAACTTCTAATACTCACATTTTCTGCCACTGCTCCCCAATCGCCAAATGAAATAGGGCCGCTTCCCGAAATTAAAACGTTATCCGCAATGTGAACGTGGTTACCAATGACCAAACTACCTTCTTCCGTAATCTCTAACGTTACATCTCTGCCAAGGGTCACATTATCACCAATGGTAATGTTTCCTTTAGGAATCGATCTAAAACGCACATATCCCCAGCATTTAAGGTTTACTCCTACTTTACATCCAAAGCTTTGCAAACGCACTTTTACCCAGAATCCTCTCCAACGGAAACCAAAACTTTGACGTATTGAATAGAATTTTCTGAACATTAATCTTATTCCCAATTTCTTTTTTGACGCTTCTTAATCACGGATTTCGATCCAGGAACTAATTTTACAATACCATGTAGAAGACGCTTTCGTTTGCACTTGCCTACAAGTTTAAGCATTTCGGATTGTGCTGGTAAATTATACCGCTTTAAAATGGCATATCCTTCTTTGTAAGAAACGCAACTAGAATTTGAAACTCCAATGAGTCTAAATTTAGAAAGCGAATGATCTAGATACTCAAACGTCTTTCCTTTTAAGAAACATCTGAGTATAAATTCATAATCAGCAGACAATGTATATTGGGTGTCAAATAATCCCAGATCATCATAAACCAATTTCTTCACAAATGTTGCCGGGTGAAAGATCGACATGGTGTCTTTGATTCTAGTTAAATCTGGTTGCTCGGTTCTCTCGTATTGTTGCCCATCAATCTCATTGCACTTGGTGAGGTTTCCGTAAACTAGATCAGCACCCGATTTCTGAAACACATCAACAATTGTAGAAATAGTATCCAAATAATACATGTCGTCAGCATTTAAGATTCCAATAATTTCTCCTGTCGCTTTTTGAAGTCCCTTGTTCATTGCATCGTAGATTCCTTCATCTTTCTCAGAAATCCAATAGGCCACCTTTTCCTCATTTAATTTGATAAGATCAATGGTACCGTCCGTTGAACCACCATCAATAATGATATGCTCGATGTTCTTATAATCTTGCCTTGCAATGGAATCAAAAGCATCTTGAATGTGCTTTGCCCCATTATAGACTACCGTTATGATCGAAACGAGTGGATTCAAGACTTAATTTCAGGATAAAAGTTAGGTGTTTCCATATCTGGCTTCAATTTAGCATATCCTTGAACTATTCTCACGAATGTATAGCCATCTTTTTCAAGATCTGAAAATTCCCATTTGGCAAAATAATGATCTCCGTTTACTCCTGAATATTTGTTGAAAATGGTCTTCTCATTTGCACCCCAGCTAAAATCTGTAGTAATGTAAGAGATGTTAAACAAATCTTTCACTGAGTAGCTTTTTACCTGAAATCCCTTTAACTGTAATCTAATCTCATAGTCGTGATCTTCATAGCCAACTCCTGGAAATCGTTCATCAAACCAGCCGAATTCATCTACTGCGTCTTTCGTAATTACAAAATGGCTCCAGCTCGCGTTTATAATAGCTACTTTTTCTTTTAGTACTCCAGATGACTCGACTTGTGTTCTAAATCCTTTGGCCAATTTTATGTCATCATTAAAAATGAAGGTGCGTGGACTCGAAGAATGAATCACCAGTTCATTCCAAAGTTTGCTTAAACTTTGTCCTTCTTTGTACTTAATCAAATTAACATGAGGAAATTTATCCGTGAAAGCTATAATGTCCTCGAGGTATTTTTCTTGAATATCTGCATCGTAGTAGCCATTCACTGCTACGTTAATTTCTGTGTCTGAAAAGAGATAAGTGAGTTGATTAATGAGTGGTTTGAAATGAAGGTCGTATCGATTAACGTAGGTCACCAATCCGATGCTGTATTTTGAATGGGTTTTGTCTGAAAATATAGTGGCAGATTTAGAATTCCACCACCTGGAAATTCTCCACCACCTAAATTTTTGAAATTTGGCCTTAACTATTCTTGAAAATTTCCCCACTTGCTTGTGGCAAATATACTCAGACCAATTCTTTTTACGGAATTATAATAAAAGTCATTCATAAATAATCTGAACCTTCATTAAAGGATCAGACATGCCTTCCGACTTTGCACCCTTTCATTTTAACTTTGATATAAAACAAAACAAAAAATTCAAGGCCCACATTAGAAGATTACCTCGTCCCTCTTGAATAAACAAGTACGGCATTCTGATCTCTCTACATTTCAATACGGAGCTTGATGGACTTGCTAATTATTCATGTCGACATCAATAACCTTCTCCATAATGCCGAAATAAAAATAGGTAACTAGTCTCCGCTACACATCAATTGTTCTCGTGTAAAAGTACTATCGCCTATTTAAAAACGAACTAGGCTGATCAATTACACCTCCTAATTTCTTTTCTTTGAGGTGTAATGTTATTCAACTCGTTTCACTTCTTGTTCTTCTTCCCAATAGTATTTGGGCTGTACTATGCGTTAAAGCATAAACAGAGATGGTTGCTGCTTTTAATAGCGAGTTATTATTTCTACATGAGCTGGAAACCAGCTTATGCGATTCTTATCGCCTCCTCAACCTTGATCGATTATTTCTGTGGAATCTATATGGCCAAGAAATCAGAGAAAAAAAATCGAAGATGGTTCTTGTTACTGAGCATGACAACTAATATTGGTGTGCTGGTTTTCTTTAAATATTTCAACTTCATTAATCAAGTAATTGAAGACGCTTTAGGCTATACAGGATGGAGTGTAGGAATGCCTGAACTCGACATTCTCCTTCCTGTCGGAATTTCATTCTACACTTTTCAGGCTATGAGTTATAGCATTGATGTTTATCGTGGAAATACACAACCCGAAAAACATCTGGGCTATTTCGCGTTGTTCATCTCGTTCTTTCCACAACTGGTAGCTGGCCCTATTGAACGAACAAAAAATCTATTGCCCCAATTAAAAGTGAAACATCAATTTAGCTATCACCAAGTGGTTTCTGGACTTCGATTGGTTACCTGGGGACTCTTTAAAAAAGTAGTCATTGCAGATCAAGTTGCTGTAGCGGTTAACTCCATCTATGGACAACATGAAGTGGCTGGCGGTGGATGGATCCTAGTTGCTCAACTCTTATTTACTGTTCAGATCTATTGTGATTTTTCCGGATATTCAGACATTGCGATAGGAACCGCCAGAATGCTTGGAATTAACTTTAAACGCAATTTTAATCGTCCGTTTTTCTCCAAATCCATCAAAGAATTTTGGAGTAGATGGCACATCTCCTTGAGCACGTGGTTTAAAGATTACTTGTACATCCCATTGGGCGGAAACAGAAAGGTAAAATGGAGGTGGTATTATAATCTTTTCATCACTTTTTTAATCTCTGGATTATGGCATGGAGCTAATTGGACCTTCTTAGTTTGGGGAGGAATTCATGGCTTAGTGCTCGTATTTGAAACGATGGTGAAATATAGAACCAGTAAAAGTATTTTTATCAGAGCAGTTCAAATGCTAACAACTGTAGCCATTGTGATTTTTGCTTTTCACTTTTTTAGAGCAGACTCTATACACCAAGCAATGGTAATGAATAAGAAAATGATGTTGGATTTTCTTACAATGAAACCAGCTATTATCATGGAATCGTCTGGTATGAACTGGTCATTGTTAAAGGTCGATTGGTTAGTGATGGCTTTAGCTATATCTACATTATTTGGGATGGAAGTTTTTCAGCGTAATAAGTCTTTGCAAAAGCTCATCTCTAGCAAGCCGCGAATGTTGAGATGGTCGATGTACTATGTAGCCATCATGGCAATTATATTGATGGGGAATTACGAAGGAATGTTGGACTTTATTTACTTTCAATTCTAATGGGAAAATTGCTACTAAAAATATCAGCATTAATTATCTTAGTCATCATTTCTGTGATTGGAATTTTCTACGGTATTCGTAATTCAAATAACCCAGAAGTGGATTTCATTAACCAACGATTAAAGAAAGAAGCTGCAGCCGTATCTGACACAACAGAAAACCGACTTATTTTAGTAGGAGGATCTAATTTGGCTTTTGGAATTGATTCAGAACTGATCCAAGAAACCACTGGGAAAAACGTTCATAATTTGGGTCTACAAAGAGGATTAGGAATGCCCTATATGCTGGCGGAAGCTGATCGGGTTGTGCAAGACGGAGACCAGGTTTTGTTTGCACTAGAGTACGATTTCTTTTATCAAAAAGATTTGTCAGGGGTTACCCCAATGCTGATCTTGGAGCACAATCCAAATGAGGCTGATAAATTCTTAGCTCCTGATGATATGGCTAGAGTGGCTCGATTTTATCCCTCGTTTTTCAGAATCAAAGTGAATCAGCGATTATTCGGAAAATCCTTTGTGCCCAATCCCATCTATCATTCAAATGCATTTAATGAATATGGTGATGTTGTTTCTCACCTCAGCGAACCTCAAAAAATTAAAAATCCAGATTACAATGTTTTTGAATTGGATCGGACCAATAAGAACGTTAAGCGATTGAACGAATGGATTAATAATCATCCAAATGTGGAATGTATATTCACTTTCCCTCCATTCATGAACTCAAAATATGAGGAATATGTAAAAGAAATCTCAGCGCTTGAAACCGAATTGAAGACCCTCTTGAAATGTAAAATAGTTGGCACAGCCCGTTTATTTGCCTATCCAGATCATTTCTTCTTTGATACGGTTTATCACTTAAACAAAGAAGGACGAAAAAAAAGATCTGTAGCACTTTCTGTTGCCCTTCGATAAGTTCCTCACTGAAGGAGAAAGCTACTAATTCGTTCCGTGACCCAGTTTTTCTACCAAATCAACAATGATATTTCGCCATGAAAAATGCGAATTAGCACGGGCCTTTATTGCTGGTTGAAGCTGTTTCAACTGACTCTGATTTTTAATTGTTTTTTCCAATTCTATGGCTAACGCTTTCACATCATCTTTGGGAACTTTTGCGCCTAACCTCTCATGGTCTGACAGTAAATCAAAACTTGAATGTCCATCGTTACCAATGATGTAATTACCAAAATACATGGCCTCAGCATAGGCAATGGCAAACGATTCAAAAGGTGAGGTTAAGCAAAACACCTTTGATCTGTTGTAATAGCTATACAGCGTTTTACGATCATCAACTGATCCTATCAATTCAATTTTATCCTGATAGGCTGGGTTTGATTTTAACCGATCGTCCAACCATACTTGGAATTCTGGTTCAACGGGGCCAACCAAAACCACTTTCCAATCATTTAATTCTGTTTTTAATACCGCCTCGATCATCAATTTGTAATTCTTCTCGGCCACACCAATTCTACCAACCGAGAGTAGAACATTCTCTTTTTCTTGATGGGATTTGACGCTTGGGAATTGCGCTGCTAAAAAATCTGTGTTTACGCCATTGGTCATCACCAAACACTTATTTTTTAGAACTGGGAATAACTCTGCCAACAGTTTTTGACTGATTGGATTTTCTGCCGTTACCACGTTCACCAATTTTAGGAACTTCTTTTCTTTCTGTTTATGGTACCAGTTCTTCAATGCTTTTTTAGAGTAATTAATTCCCTCCTGGAGTGTTTCATTGTACACATCCATCTTCAAAAAGATCTTCCCTTTAGGATTTAATTTCTGAAAGTAAAGACCGTAGTAGATCGTCTCTTTGGTTAAGTGAAACAGGTGAAGTACATCAATGCTCTTGGCGTTTTTATTCAGGTAATTGAGTACGGCTTGTTCCATGAATAATTTATGGCCGCAAGGTTCAAGAAACTCCAGTTTTAAATTCTTGGTTTCTGTTTCCAGGTTGGGGTACGCTTCGCTGTTTTTGTAACAGACTAGGGTAGATTCATAGCCTCCAATGATAGACATGAAATTGCCAACTTGCCCAACATCCTTTACTAAGTGAACGTTTTCCGCTACTGGAAATATGGTTACGAATCGTTTCTTCATGAACTGCAACAAATATGAGGATTATTCTTAAGTCATGTTAATATTTAGTTTTTTGTCAAAGGTTTTACGCACTTCGAATTTTTCGCCAAGAGCGGTAAGTCAAATGCATGATTTAACACGAAAAATGCAATACTTAAAAATCGAGTGAATTTTGCCAGCTAATTGCTTATTTTTGGCAGCGATGGAAGAACAACAGGTGTACATTCATATTGGCATGCCAAGAAGTGCATCTACCTTTTTGCAAAATCAAGTTTTTGGAAACCTAAAAGGGTTTGATTTCAAGGGACTTGATGAATCATATTACTCCAAATCGTTTAATCAACTACAGTTTTCTGATGATTCTTTTTATCAGGAAAAATTGGTTTTGGACCTCGTTAAAACATGGGATGCGGAAAAACTAATCATCTCCAATGAGAATTTCATCGGACAGTCGATCTACTTTAATCATTCGAATAGAAGTGCCATTGCCAAACGGTTACAGAACATTTACCCAAAAGCTTCCATTGTTTTAGTTCTCAGAAACCAAATTGATTTATTAGCCTCCATGTACGCGATTAATTTGCAAGGAAATGAAGTGGGAACGATTGACGATTTTATTTGGACACCAAAGGACGTCAACTTAGACAAAGGTTGGGGACAGGGTGATTCACATTTCAACACAACTATGGGATATGAATGTCTGGATGGTTATGACTATTCTTCATTAATCAGATTGTATCAAGGTCTGTTTATGGACGTACATGTGTTGCTTTTTGAAGAAATGATCGATAGTCCAGAAAGGTTTTCAGTGAAATTAGGCCAAGCGATTAACGCCAACCCCGATGAAATTTCAACTCTTCTGGAAACTGGCTCCAGCATGAACCATAGTGTAACTGAGAAGCAAGCAAAAAAATTAATCCGTTTGAATAAATACCAAGATGTATTTGATCAGACTTCCATAGCAGGGAGAGGCGTTCAGTATATGAAACGGAAAGTGATTAAGAAAAGTACTAAAGGCGAAAAACCGATGTTTTCTGAAGCGAAAAGAAAAGCATTGACGGAGCATTTTTCTCCTTTAAATAAACAATTGGCAAAAATTTTTCCTGATTTAAATTTGGAAAAATACGCCAGCGAATATTACCTCTAAAATGAAATATTACGGACAGTACGAGCAGGATAAAGTGTTGAATAAAATCTTCAAAGGGAAGGAAAATGGTGTTTTCGTAGACATTGGAGCACATGATGGCGTAACGTTTAGCAATTCGCTATTTTTTGAAGAATCTAAGAATTGGAGGGGCATATGTGTGGAGCCGATTCCTGAAGTTTTTCAAAAACTAGACGAAGCCAGGAACTGCATTAAAGTAAATGGAGTAATCTCTGACAAAGAAGGAAGCGAAACTTTTCTACGTGTTCATGGTGAAGTGGTAGATACCGAAATGTTAAGTGGAATTCTATCCGATTACGACCAACGCCATTTGGACAGGATAGACCGAGAATTAAAGGAATACGGTGGTGAAAAAGAGGAGATTACCGTGGCGTGTTACAACATCAATACGCTCTTAGAAGAAAACGGTCTTAACCAAGTCGACTTCTTTACCATAGATACCGAAGGCAATGAACTAAAGATACTGAAAACCATCAATTTCGAAGCATTTGACATTGATGTACTCATCGTAGAAAACAATTACGAATCTTCAGAAAATAAAGAATTTATGGAGTCTAAGGGTTACAAACGTATCAAGACCATTGGCCATGATGAGATTTTCCGGAAGAAGGAAAATTTGACGTTTTTTCAGCGGAGTTAAGGCAATAGTGTTGCTTTAAAGTGTCTAAATCTTGAATCAAGGATACATTGGTCAGATGTTCAACAGCACCTCTACCGGGTCTTTTGATCCAAAGATCATTTGCTCGGGGTTCTCTAACATGTTTTTCACTTTCACCAAGAAACTTACAGACTCTTTACCATCAATAATTCGATGATCATATGATAACGCCAAGTACATGATCGGTCGGATTACTACCTCTCCGTTAATCGCAACTGGTCTTTGAATAATATTATGCATTCCAAGAATCGCTGATTGCGGTGGATTGATGATAGGCGTACTTAGCATTGAACCAAATACACCTCCATTCGTAATCGTAAATGTTCCGCCAGTCATATCTTCAATTGCCATTTTACCATCTCTAGCCTTTATTGCCAATCGCTTAATTTCTCTTTCTATTTCCGCTAAAGACATTTGCTCAGCATTCCGAACTACAGGAACCATAAGTCCTTTAGGAGAGCTTACAGCTATTCCGATATCAGCATAGTTATGCGAAATCATATGATCTCCGTCAATCATCGAATTAACCTGAGGGAATAAGTTTAAGCCTTCCGTAACTGCTTTCGTGAAGAAAGACATAAATCCAAGATTGGTTCCATGAATCTCTTTAAATTTCTCTTTGTATTTACTTCTTACGTCCATGATAGGCTTCATATCCACCTCGTTGAATGTTGTCAACATGGCCGTTTCATTCTTTACTGCAACCAATCTTGAAGCAATTTTACGCCTCAACATTTTCATTTTGGTTGTTTCCGTATCTCTCGTTCCACCCCAGCCTTGCGCTTCGTTTGCTGAAAATCCAGCAGCCATTGCGGAAACTACATCTTGTTTCGTTATACGACCGTCTTTTCCAGACCCAACTACTTGCTGAACTGGGACATTATTCTCGTCAATTAATTTCTTAGCCGCAACAGAAGGATGTCCTGTTGCATAATTAGAATCTGATGCTGGCCCTGGATTTGCCACTGCGACTGGCGCTGCTTTCTTCTCAACCGGTTTTTCAGCCACTGCTGGAGCGGCTACTACAACATCACTAGGTGAAGATTCAAATCCGGCTGGCATTTTAGCAGAAGTGTCAATCAAACAAATAACTGCACCAACTGCAACTGCATCTCCAACTTCTGCTTTCAACGTAATTGTACCAGCTTCTTCAGCAGGTAATTCCAACGTAGCTTTATCTGAATCTACTTCTGCAATGGTTTGGTCTTTTTCGACATAATCTCCGTCTTCAACCAACCATTCTGCGATTTCTACTTCTGATATTGATTCTCCCGGGCTGGGAACTTTCATTTCAAGAATTGACATACTCTTTGCTTTTTATCTTTTGACTACGCTAATTGCTTAGCATTTTCTAGTAATTCGTTAATTAATGCGTTGTGCCTAATCTCATGCACTTTAGAAGACCCAGCGGCTGGCGAACCACTCGCTGATCTTGAAATTAATTCAAGGTGTTTGGTTCTCCACTTTCGTAAAATGAAACTCCATGCTCCCATATTTTCAGGCTCTTCTTGCACCCAAATATGTTTCGTTGCTTTGGAGTACTTAACCACCGTGGCATCCAACTGGGTTTGAGGAAGAGGATAAATCTGCTCAACTCTAACCAACGCAATGTTATCTGCACCTCCAATTTCTTCGATTTTCTCCAGAATATCAAAGTAGAATTTACCCGACACGTAGGCTACCGTATCCACGTTCTTTGGATCAACTCGATCGTCATCAATTACTGGCCGAAATTCTCCTTTTGCCAAATCATCAATACTAGAAACTGCCTTGTGGTAACGAAGTAATTTTTTAGGAGTAAACGCAATTAATGGCTTTCTGTATTCCCATTTCAATTGACGCCTTAATGCGTGATAGTGATTACCTGGCAACGTGCAGTTAATAATAATCATATTGTTCTCTGCACAAAGCTGCAAGTATCTCTCCATTCTACCAGATGAATGCTCAGAACCCATTCCTTCATATCCATGCGGAAGCAACATTACCAATCCATTCATGGTATGCCATTTATCCTCAGCTGCACTAATGAACTGATCAATTATAATTTGAGCACCGTTGTTGAAGTCACCAAACTGCGCTTCCCAAATAATCAATCCATCCGGGGTTCCGAATGCATAACCATAATCAAAACCTAACACCGCATACTCAGATAGAAGCGAGTTATAAATCTCAAATTTTGCCTGTCCTTCAGACACATTGTTCAACGTGATTATTTCCTCTTCAGAATCTTCTGTTTTTATAACAGCATGACGATGCGAGAATGTTCCTCTTTCAACATCTTGCCCAGAAATTCTTACTGGATGACCTTCACTTAGCAAAGAAGCGTAAGCCAGCATTTCTGCCATTCCCCAATCCAGTTTATCATCTTCAAGCATTTGCAGACGGTCATTCGCCAATTTGACCGATTTCCTGAAAAACTTTTTCCCGTCTGGTAGAGTAGCCAATCGCGTCCCTAACTCCACTAACTTTTTAGTCGGCATTTGAGTTTTCGGATGTCCGAGCTCTCCAGGGTACTTTGCTTTTTTCAAATGCGACCATTCTTCTTCCAGAAAGTGTCTCACTTTAGCCTTCTTAATTTTTTTTGCGTCCTCCAATTTATCTTGCAAAGAATCATCAAACTCTTTTAATGATTCTTTAGCGTAATCCGCTGTTATTACTTCATCCGCAATTAATTTAGACATATAGACATCTCTTGGGTTAGGATGTTTGCTTATCGATTTATATAATTTGGGCTGCGTAAATTTGGGCTCATCTCCTTCATTGTGTCCATACTTTCTATAGCATAAAAGATCGATGAACACGTCTCTACCAAATTCCTGTCTATACTCTAGTGCAATTTGCATCACTTGAACAACTGCTTCAACGTCATCACCGTTCACGTGAAAAACGGGGCACAAAGTTGTTTTTGCTACATCTGTACAATAAGTGGACGACCTTGCATCTAAATAGTTTGTTGTAAACCCAATCTGATTATTAATGACAATATGTACAGTTCCTCCGGTTTGATAACCGTCCAATTGTGCCATCTGTACCACCTCATAAACAACACCTTGACCGGCAATTGCGGCATCACCATGAATAATTATCGGTACAATTTTCTTCGAATCCCCACCTAATTTATGATCAATTATTGATCTCGTCAATCCTTGGGCTACTGGATCAACAGCCTCTAGATGAGATGGATTTGGGCATAAGGTCATTTGAACCGTGTTCCCACTATCACATAACGTTTCACTCGTAAATCCTAAATGATACTTGACATCACCATCAAATGTGGAGTTTTCATATTCTTTTCCTTCAAACTCTGAAAATATGGCGGTGTATGGTTTGTTAAAAATATTTGCCAAGACATTTAACCGACCACGATGAGCCATTCCCATCACGAAATTCTCAACACCCATTTCAGAACCTCTTTCAATTAAAGCATCAAGAGCTGGAATCAGCGCCTCTCCCCCTTCTAATGAAAACCTCTTCTGACCAACAAACTTCTTCTGCAGAAATTGCTCAAATCCATTGGCTTGATTCAGTTTATGAAGTATATGCTTTTTAGTGTCACCGGAAAGAATAGGCCGATTTTTCAACTCAATCTTTTCGCGCATCCACTTTAATCGCTTTGGAGATCGCATATAAGCATATTCAATACCAATACTTCCGCAATAAGTTTCTTCTAAGTGATCAATAATTTCTTGCAAAGTAGCATCACCAATACCGAGTTCTGAACCAGCCGAAAATTTCACATTTAAATCAGATTCTTCCAATTTGAAATTGGCATATTTCAATGACGGTGAGTACTTTCTTCTTTCTCTAACAGGATTTGTTTGCGTAAACAAGTGACCTCGTCCTCGATACTCGTTAATCATTTGCACAATTTTAAACTCTTTGTGCATGTTTTCAGGAACCGCACCAGTTGCTTCAAAGTTTGTTTGTGCAAATTCAAAGCCCTCGAAGAATTTCTGCCAACCAAAATCAACTGAATTATTATCTGCTATGTACTGATTATAGAGCTCTTCTATAGAAGATCCGTGCGCATTACTCAAGTATGAAAATTTGTCCATGACTATTTTCTTATCGTTGTGTTCTATTCAAAGGTAGCTTTTTTCCCTGCCTAGGCCCTGAAACACCAAATAAAACAACGGATGACTACATATTGGAGGTGTTTGATGTTTTTTTAACTACATTTATTAGTGCCGCCATACTTAATAGCGATTTCAAATGTTTTCGCTTCGCAATTCACACAATTAAGATTATTTAAATTCCAGCCACTTTAACAGCATGAAACACCCATTTTCCTAGGTCAATTTAGCAGATATTAGTGCAATTATTTATCGATTAAATATTTCAGATCAACATAATCTTTATCTTTCTTCCAATTAAATTCTATAAATAATGAGCGCACTAAAAATTAGACGAATTTGCTTATTGTCTTTTTCTTTTTTACTCCTTTTAGGTTGCAATAAAGGATGTTCATATAGCAACGAAATCGATTCAGAGTCTAAAACCGTTTCAATTGATGGCATTGATTTTAAAATCGAGGCGAGCTTAATTGAAAGTGGAAACACAAGGAGATCCAATCAGGATTATAGCGTATCGATTGGAATCGCAGATGGCGCGGATAAAATTAAAGAAGCATTGCTTTTCCCAGGTGTGGATTACGAAGTTGATCTTCATCAAAAAATTGAACCGGCTAATATCAGAGGATCGAAAGATAAATTCACTTATCAATTGACTTATGATGGTCATGTTTGTGCCACTTATCATAACCTAGATGGAAAAATTATCTCTTCCCCTTACGGTAATAATTATAATTCACAGGAAACAAATGAAGTTAATTCTAACTTGAAACTAGAACTGTTTATCGCATTTCAATCATTTGGAAACATTGATTATACGGCTCTTCCATTGGAAGACGAAGTTGACATTGACGCTTACCCAAGTCGGAATGATCTTTTGAAGGATGTCGTTCTTAACAAAGAAATTGCTGGGCTTTTCAATTCAAGGGATAGTCGTTATGTATCTTCTTTCTTGGATGAAGTGAATTTATCAAATGAAGAACTCTCCACCTTTTTTGAACGATGGCCAACAGATGAATTGGCGATAAATTATTTTTCTAATGAGAAAATTATTTCTCTCAAAGCACAGAATCCAAGCTGGTACAAAATGGCTCGAAACCATCTTAAAGATTCCTACAAAATAAGCTTTAGATCTTCCGAAGTACACGATTTAATTTTCAATCACCTGAAAGACGAGGAATTAATCTCATCAATTGATAGCGCTTATGTAGAGAAGGAACTTAGCAGAACTTTGAGTTGGTCAAATGATGACTACTTACTACGAAGACTGGAAGACAGTTCCCCCTTAAGCCCTAACCTCCAAACCAAAATAGAACATATTTGCACCAAAGGAATCAAGGACTTCCCTGTTAAATGGCCGGACCAGCCTCTTGCAGAATTAAACGTTTCGATCACGTATTTCGCAAAAACTAACAACGCAAAAATGGTCAAACTAGCGGCTGATCAACTTCTAAAAGAACTTCCGACTGGAGGCGACTGGAAGGCTGATGGACAAATTCGGGATCTATTAAAAGGTGCCAACGAATGTATTTCCTTGTTTGAGCAAAGTGATCAAAAACTGATTGCGGATCACTATTTTAAGAATTTAGAATTTTTCAGTGAAAACCAGCAAGAAGAAGTCCTAGAACTATGTGACGGAATTATTAGCTGTAACGTATTAGCTCCAGCAATAAAGGAGTATAATCAAAAGGTTCATGAAGACAATGATTTTTTCTATTATAAGTCTGAAACCTGTAAATAAATGGAAAAAGAAAAAGTAGTAATCACTGGAGGAACAGGGCTTGTTGGACTAAGTCTAACCAAGTTACTCAAAGAAAAGGGCTATCAAGTAGTTCATCTATCTAGATCTAAAAACTCTAAAGGACGCGTTAAAGTATACCTGTGGGACTACACGAAAAAATTCATTGAAAAAGGAGCTTTAGATAATTGCTCCTTCCTCATTCATTTGGCAGGCGCTGGAATAGCAGATGAAAGATGGAATTTCAAAAGGAAAAAAGTGCTAATAGCATCTAGAGTGGACTCTTCGGCATTTCTATGTGATTATGTTCGAGAGAACAACGTCCCGTTAAAATCATACATTACCTCCTCAGGAATCAATTTATACGATAATGAATCGGAAGAAATTCATACGGAAGAATCACCTGCTACCGATGAATTTCTTTCCAAATTAGTGGTCCATTGGGAGAAAGCATCATTTGCTTTAAATGATTATTGCAACGTATCGCAAGTCCGAACTAGTGCAGTATTGGAGAAACATGGGGGAGCTTTAGGGAAAATCGCAAGTGTAGTCAAGATCCATTTTGGAGCCCCATTAGGAAATGGAAAACAATGGATGCCATGGATTCATCATCAAGACTTGAGTAGATTGTATTTACACATCATGCAAAATGGACTTACGGGCCCCTATAATGCGGTTGCATCTGAACATGTATCCAATGCAGATTTTACTAAATCTTTAGCGGAAATTTTAGGCAAAAAGATGATCTTACCCAGGGTTCCGGGCGCTGTAATTCAATCCATGTATGGAGAAATGAGCGATGCCGTTCTAAAAGGCGTTCGGGCCTCAAACGAAAAAATTAAAGAAACTGGATTCTCATTTGATTATGATCATGTTGAGCCAGCACTGCGCGAAATTTTTAATAAATAGCCCAATGATCAAAGACCATTGAAGATTCCAATTATCAAGATTAACACGATTGATGCAGAAAGGACCGCACCCAAAAATATTCCAGAGGTTATTACTATCCACAATGCCCATTTCAGGTAAAGTGAAAACACAAACCATAGGATTGATCCGACCAATATAAGTCCCCAAATCGCGAAAAACCAAAAGATATCATCTCTTTGGGGGGCCTTGCTTACTTCTTCTCTTTATGTGAAGATCACCTTGGAAATCGCTCACTTTTCCCTCAGAAATTGGAGCCTCATTCCGATCAGCTCCTCCTCTATTCATAGACATGCCATGATGATTGGTGTATCGACTTTTCCCAGGATTCGAAACCTTAATCCCACAAGAATAAAACATAAGCAGGAAGCTGATGAAAATTAGACCAATTGAAATTCGTTTATCCATAAGCGTACTTTAACATCGGTTTCTTGCGAGGCGCAAATATAAAAGCTAAAAGAGCAACTAACACCCATAAAGTAAAAACCCAAACTAGCCCCATTAATACTCCGCTGAAAACAACCGCCCACATTGCCCACCCAACTCTAATAGAGGTGATAAATAAAATCGGAGTACCTATGGCTAAAAAAGCCCAGATCATTGCCAATAGAAATAAGCCGCCATTCCCATCTCGTTTTTTTTCTGGACATTGAATTAAAATCCTCCTGTTGGACTTTCGTGACTTCGTACTCAAAGCTCCCTTCGCTCTGAGGTTCAGACGAAGACGATTCCCTTTGCACCCAATTCACTTTCAGCCCTTTATGACCGGTGTATTTTGATCTTCCAGGATTGGAAACAACACACGATGAAAAAATTAGTGTGACAATTGTTAATATGAAAAGAAGGGATTTACGATTCATTAATTAACCAAGGTACGAACGTTTTAGCTTTCTCTTTGCAACAGTCCTTTCGCTAACTCATATAACGGAACTTTACGCTCTTCTGGCAGCGAGATTGCGTCTAAATTCTGAATTGCTTTAGCATAAAACTGATTCATTACTACTTCAGTTTTAGTTCTTACGTCCAAACTATCGTATGCTTCAGTTACTACCTTAACTTTTTCTTGAAATCTATCTTCGGTAAATTTCGCAGCATCATCTAAAACAGACCTTGTCTCATCACCTGCTAATTCCAATGCTTTTAGCAATAAATAAGTTTTCTTGTTCTCAATAATATCACCGCCAACTTGCTTTCCAAATTTCTCTTGATCGCCATACACATCTAAGATATCATCCATTATCTGAAAAGAAACTCCTAGATTTCTACCGAACTCATAAATCTGATTTGCGTCATCTTTAGAGGCCCCTCCAATTAAAGCTCCTATTTTCATAGCTCCTGCCAATAAAACAGAAGTTTTTAGCTCAATCATTGTTAAATACTCAGCAATTGAAACATCATCTCTTAGCTCAAAGTCCATGTCCATTTGCTGACCTTCGCACACCTCAACAGCTGCAACACTAAAGACATCAAGCACATTTCTCAGGACTCGATCTGGGCACATCGTCATCAGCTGAACTGCTTGCACCATCATCACATCACCAGAAAGAATTGCTTCATTAACTCCCCACTTTTCATGTACCGTAGGTTTCCCTCTTCTAATCGGTGCATGATCCATAATATCATCGTGAAGCAAAGTGAAATTATGAAAAACCTCTACTGCAAGCGCTGGGTTAATCGCATCCTCAAGCTCACCATCAAACAAATCATTGGCCATTAAAAGAATTGCCGGTCGCATTCTTTTACCTCCCATTGAAAGGATATAGTTTACAGGATCATAAAGGGAAAGAGACTTGTTGCTGGATTTAAAATCCTCAATTGAATCTGTAATAATTTGCTGGTATTCGCGAATCGACCTCATGGTTTTGATCTTACTGGTAGTTTCCAATTCAGAATTATTTATTGAGAATCTGCATTAGATAATCGCCATATCCACTTTTCAACAAAGGCTGCGCAAGAATGTTCAACTCTTCATCTGAAATAAACCCTCTGGCGTGCGCTACAGCTTCAATACACCCAATACCTAACCCTTGTCTTTCTTCAATAGTTTGAACAAAGTGTGAAGCTTGCATTAAAGATTTGAAAGTTCCAGTATCAAGCCATGCCGTGCCCCTATCAAGAATAGACACTGTCAGTTGACCTCTTTTTAAATATTCCTTATTTACGTCAGTAATTTCGTACTCACCTCTGGCGCTCGGCTCTAATTGTTTTGCGATTTCAATCACAGAATTATCATAAAAATACAGTCCAGGAACTGCAAAATTTGACTTAGGATTTTGTGGTTTTTCTTCAATACTGATTGCTTTCATTTCTGAATCAAACTCAACAACACCATATCGTTCCGGATCATTAACATGATAAGCATATACCATACCTCCAACTGGCGCGTGGTTACCTCTCAACAAACGTCCCATGCCATTTCCAAAGAAAATATTATCTCCTAGGATTAAAGCAACATTATCATCTCCAATAAACTCTTCTCCAATCACGAAAGCTTGCGCCAATCCATTTGGTTCATGTTGAATAGCATACGTGAATTCACAACCGAGTCTAGATCCGTCTCCTAGCAGTTTGTCGAAATGCGGTTTGTCGTGTGGCGTAGTGATGATTAACACTTCACTGATTCCGCCACTTAGTAAAGTAGCCAAAGGATAGTAAATCATAGGCTTATTATAAACAGGCATCAGTTGCTTACTAACTGCTGAGGTTAACGGATGCAATCTAGTTCCAGAACCTCCAGCTAAAATAATTCCTTTCATCTTGTTTACGTTTTTGGCACTACTAAACTTGCCAGATCAATGTCTTCTTCTTCATCTAAAAGTTCTAACAACGGCTCTTTAAATGCCTTAGTAGTAATTCGTTTTTCTAATGATAACAGTAATGAAGGTAACAAAACTAGATTTGCCAACATAGCAAACAGCAAGGTCACCGAGACTAGAATCCCTAATGCCTGAGTTCCACCAAAATTCGAGGAACAAAATATCCCAAATCCAAAGAAGAGAATGATAGAAGTATAAATCATACTGACCCCTGTTTCGCGAATTGCATTAACTACTGATCCTTTAATATTCCATTTCTGGTTTTTAAGCTCTTGACGGTATTTGGCCAAGAAATGAATCGTATCATCGACAGATATTCCAAAAGCTACACTGAACACCAATATCGTTGATGGCTTGATGGGCACATTAAAGAACCCCATAATAGCAGCGGTTACAATTAATGGGACCAAATTTGGAATCAATGAAACAAATACCATCCGCAAAGATTTAAACAGAGTCGCCATTAATATCCCGATGATTACAATAGCAATTACGAGACTAATAAAGAGGTTATTTACAAGGTAGCTCGTGCCTTTAGTGAATACGATACTTGTTCCTGTTACGCTAAATTCTAAAACATTCTTTTCTATTCCTTTTTTGAAAATTGGTAGGAATCCCGGATTACCATGATAAGAAAATATATGATCTTCATTCGAGTAAAACTCATCTTCCATTTCCGCGCTGATCACGCTCAATTTATCCAGGAGGACCTCACGTGACTCTCTATGGTTTACCAAATAAAGATCCATAAATGTGTTTCGTCTAACTCCTTTTAATACGTTAATATTTTGCAATATAATTTCTCTATCTACCACTTCAACCGCAATCAATGAATCCACAACTCCATGATAGGTCAGTGTCGACAAACCTAATTTTGACAAGCTATCTAAAAACAAATTAACGTGCTCATTATTCCCACAACGCACAACCTGGCTGGTATCGGTTGTTATTCCTTGCGCTAGAGATTTATCAATTTTAAATTGCTCCAACGTTCCCAGCTCTGGCTTGATTATCATTTCGGTAAGAATATCCGTTTTCTGAAAATCCTTTTCTGCTTCTATCAATTCAGTTTCAATACCACTCTTAACTTCAGGAAATACCGTATAGAATTCCCGTAAAAAAGCATCCTTTTCATCTCCTTTAATTGTGCCTAGCTTAGTAAGAGCCGAATAATATAATTTCCTACTTGGGTTTAAAATGGAATCAATATCTGATTTGACTCTGTTCAGCAACGTATCCATTTCTCGAGTTCCAATATCGGCCACCTGCATAGAAACTCTGAATTTGGTGCTATCCGTATTTAAAAACCCCGTATTCAAATTCGTGCTTTCCCCAGAATTAGACACATGTTGCGCCACCTTTTGCAGACCTCGGATATTAGGAACCTCGTACTTATCAGGGTTTCCGTTGTAATATGCCTGATTTAGAAACTTAATTGCATCGATAACCGAAACTGAGCGAGATAACTGCGTCTCCTTCTTCAAGTGTCCCTGAACGGCTTCAACTCTGGATAACACCGTTTCAGAAAACAGCCGTTGCTTATTCTTAGCCTCAATAACAACTTCAAACGGCATTACTCCATTAAAACTTTCCTCAAAAAATTGTAAGTCTTGTACTACCTGATCACCTTTTGGAAGATCATCTACGATGTTACCTGAAATACGCATCATCGATATTCCTATCCCTCCTAAAATCAACACACATAAAGAAACCAAATAAACTTTTGGTCTATGATCTGTAGACCACACCACCAAACGATCAACTACCGTATAAAGCCATTTTCGATCCAAATGCTTCATCTCCTTCTCTTTTGGTGGTTTAAGAAAGCTTAAGGTAATCGGCACAATAATAATCGCTAAAAAGAACACCGTAACAATGCAAATTGATGCTATAATTCCAAATTTCTGCATCAATTCACTTGGAGTAAAAATGAATGTTGCAAACCCCATTGCCGTAGTAGCATTAGTCATGAAAGTAGCATTTCCAATTTTCTGAATCACTCTGGACAAAGCCCTGGCTTTATTACCATGAGATCGATATTCTTGCTGGTATTTATTGATTAAGTAAATACAATTCGGAATTCCAATTACAATTATTAGCGGAGGGATGAGTCCCATTAATACACTCATTTTATAATCGAATAATCCAATAATTCCAAACGAGAATATAACCCCAAAGGCAACTACGACCAATGACACAATAACTACTTTAAAAGAGCGGAAAAACAGCCACAACAGTAGAGCTGTTACTAACATTGCAAGCACTACAAAAAGACTCAATTCTCCTCTTACCTTCTCCATGTTTATTGCCCTGATATATGGCAATCCCGAAAATTTTAAGTCTCCAAATATGTTTGAATAACCTTTAGCCTTATTCACTACGTCAGTTATCAAGTTTCCTCTAGCATCCGTATCAAAAACAGTAGTATTTACAAACACCATCATTACATGGATGTCTAGCTCTTTTAAATAAACAATGTTCTCGTAAAACTTAAGTCGTTCAATTTCTAATCGGACAGAATCCAATTCGACATTACTTTTGGGAAGCTCTGCTAATAATGGCTCGAACGTAAACGACTTCGTCTCCTTATTCTTCCGAATATCATAGAGATGCGCTGTTGAAAACACAGAATCAATCGCAGAAATTTGGATTTCCTCGCCTTTTTCATTTATACTGGGAACAGTAATTCGAGCAATTTTTTCGCTCATTCTGAACCAATTATTAAAATGGCTCGTGTCTTTGAACATCATCGAATCTTTCACCCCGATAACCATTACACTTCCATCTTGGCCGAACTCTTCCTTGAAAGCTACATGTTCAATATTGGTTGGATCATCATCTGGTAATAATTTAGCAAAACTGTAGTCCAACCCCACTGTTCTTGCTTTATAAACCATTAATCCTGTTAACCCTAAAAGCAAAACAATAATAATTGCTCTATATCTTAGAATAACCTTGGATATGACTTTCCACATGTTTCTTAATACACTTTTTAGGTACGGGCCGCTAAAGTAGTATAAACTCTACGGAGTTGAAAATTATTTCGACTAACGCTTTGTTCATCGTTGCGGTTTGCCATTTGTTAATACTTTAATACTTACGAAAATGAACAATAACTGAACCATTAAGTGGTAAAGGATGTTAAATGATTTATTTTTACAAGGTGAATCGATTCTCTGACAATAAAGACACGCTGAAATACATGAATACTAGGAAGTATAAAAACGCCTGGAAAATGTATCGCAGTTTTAATAAGTCTAGAAAAACTGGAATACCGGTTATGAATCAGAATCCATTCGCGATTTCCGTTGAGCCTACCACTGCATGTAATTTAGGATGCCCGGAATGCCCCAGTGGACTAAAGCAATTCAGTAGAAAAACAGGGAATTTAAAATCTGACTTTTTCAAAAAAACGATTGAAGAAATTGAAAAAGACTTGATCTATCTCACGTTTTACTTTCAAGGTGAGCCCTATATCAATCCTGAATTTCTAGACATGGTTAAGTTTGCCCACGATCGGAAAATATATACCGCTACATCTACCAACGGGCATTTCTTAACGGAAGACTCCGTAATTAAAACAATTGATTCTGGACTTGACAAGTTAATCATCTCCTTAGACGGTACTACCCAAGACATATATGAGCAATACAGAATTAATGGTAAACTAGAGCAAGTTATATCTGGGACTAAAGAGATTGTAAAGTGGAAAAAGAAACATCCCTCCAAAACACCTAAAGTAATTTTTCAATTTCTAGTAGTAAAGCCAAATGAACATCAAATAGAAGATGCCAAGAAGTTGGCGATAGAATTGGGTGTTGACGAAATCAAGTTTAAAACTGCTCAAGTCTACGATTACATTAATGGAAACCCCCTCATACCCACAATTGACAAGTACTCTAGATATGCGAAGCAAGATGACGGGACTTATGCATTAAAAAATGAAATGATAAACCAATGCTGGAGGATGTGGCATTCTTGTGTCATTACTTGGGATGGAAAAGTAGTTCCTTGTTGTTTCGACAAAGATGCGAAGCACCAATTTGGGGATTTGAAAGAAACTAAATTTCAAGATGTTTGGTTTTCTCAAGCGTACAATGATTTTCGATCAGCAATATTGAAATCTCGCTCAGAAATAGACATTTGCCAAAATTGCACAGAAGGCACAAAAGTCTGGGCTTAAAATTTTATACTTTGAAGTAATTCTACTTCATTTTTCCATTTCCATTCTTCATGTTTACTATCTTCGGTCGCAATCAAATCATAGACAAGATGTACGGGAAAGTTCAAGAGCATTTACAAAAAGAACTAGCTGAAATAGAATCAGCAGGATTATACAAAAGTGAACGAATTATAACATCTCCTCAAGGAGCTGACGTAACGGTTAGTTCTGGAGACGAAGTAGTTATTATGTGCGCCAACAATTACCTCGGACTTTCTTCACATCCTGAAGTTATTCAAGCAGCTAAAGATACATTAGACTCCCATGGTTTCGGAATGTCCTCCGTTCGGTTTATTTGCGGCACACAAGACATCCATAAAGAATTGGAAGATCGAATCGCTAAATTCTATGGAGTGGACGATACTATTCTCTATGCTGCAGCATTTGATGCAAATGGTGGCTTGTTTGAACCAATCTTAACTAAAGAAGACGCCATTATTTCTGACGCATTAAATCACGCGTCA
The DNA here is from genome assembly GCA_047639575.1 of Parvicellaceae bacterium. Classification (GTDB taxonomy): domain Bacteria; phylum Bacteroidota; class Bacteroidia; order Flavobacteriales_D; family Parvicellaceae; genus JBLIOB01. The sequence continues at coordinate 30,053 of JBLIOB010000002.1, read as the reverse complement.
ATTATTGATGGAGTTAGACTTTGTAAAGCTGCTCGGTACCGATATGCTCATAGTGATATGGAGGAACTAGAAGAAAGGTTAATAGAAGCACAAGCACAACGATTTAGATTGATAGTTACTGACGGAGTCTTTTCAATGGATGGTGACATCGCTAAATTGGATAAAATCTGTGACCTAGCTGACAAATACGATGCCATGGTTATGATTGATGAATGTCACTCGGCTGGATTTATTGGAGCAACTGGCAGAGGAACCCCCGAGTATTGCAATGTTATGGGCCGAGTAGACATCATTACCGGTACTTTAGGAAAAGCTCTAGGTGGAGCCATGGGCGGATATACAACAGGAAGAAAAGAAATTATTGAAATGCTAAGACAACGTTCACGTCCTTACTTATTTTCAAACTCTCTCGCGCCTTCCATCGTTGGCGCTGCCAACAAGGTCTTTGAAATCTTAAGTTCATCCACTGAGCTGAGAGATAAATTAGAAGAGAACACTAAGTACTTTAAAGAGAAAATTAACGCTGCAGGATTTCAAACGAAGCCTGGAGATTCACCGATTGTTCCAATCATGTTATTTGATGCTGCTCTTTCTCAAAAATTTGCAAACCGTCTTTTAGAAGAAGGGATTTATGCAATTGGATTCTTTTATCCCGTTGTTCCAAAAGGAGAAGCAAGAATCCGGACTCAAATTTCTGCCGCTCACGAAAAACATCATTTAGATAAGGCCATTACGGCTTTTATTAAAGTTGGAAAAGAACTCGGAGTTATTGATTAATAAATAACAAGGCGCGTATAATAAGGTGCTGATTAATTTTCGATGACTTCGGTTACATTTAAGGTGTGAGATTAATCGGGTATATCTGTTTTTGCATCATCATCCTTTCGGCCTGTTCGAATAAACCAATTAAGAATGATCTTGAGGCAAAATATTTGGCCATGGAAATGGCCGAAGATGCTTTGTGGCAAGAAGAGATCGCTTTTGGTGAGTTTGAAGAATTTGCAGAAGAAGACTTCGCTCAAATGGAAGAAGGTGCAGAAATTGAACTTGGGAACTTCGAGTATTTACGCACCAGTTATCCTTCCTCCTGTTCCGATTTTTACTATTGGTTGCCCGACTCTGCATTCTCACTTACAACCTTAATAGGAACTCTTTCAATGGCGGATCGAGAAAGACTTCTTAATGATAATCTAGATTATTGGGACTTAATTAAAGCGGACTATTACACAATCAGGGCCAACAACACAGAAGAAAATGCAACTTTCACGCTTCACTACGAAAATAAAGATGGCTATTCAATGTGTTTCTTGACCCAGACATTGGCACAAAACAGTGTCACAAATGTCTTCAAGTTTGATTACGATATGGATCAGTTAAACAACATCAACTATAAATTACCAAGTATTAAGTTGCGAGACTTTGTTCACCCAGATCAAGGAATCCGTTATGAAAAACGATTTAATTCAGTAGATTATATCAGTTTAATTTATGATGAAGAATCTGATGAGATGGCATACGTTTTAGACGCCTTTCACTTTGGGCTTGAATTAAATGAATCATCTTCTTCTCTGAACATAGACTCTAACATATACAGTAAACTTTTACTTACGTGGGATTCGGATTCGTCATGGGTTACTCCATATCAATAACGACAAGCTGATATTTCAAGGAATAACTTTAGTGCAGCTATTTAATATGCTTACTTTGGCTCAACGGTTAAAAAGAAATCAATTTGCCAAGCATATTTTTTCTTACATATAACGATGCCTATTCTGGGGTTTATAAAAGTCAGGTTATTGATGTTTGCGCTTATCTTTCAGTGATATCGAATCAAGAAGTAAAGTTAATCTCGTTTGTTTCTATACGAACTTATCGAGATGAAAAAAGGAAAATTAAAGCAGCTTATAGTAACTCCAAAGTCATTCCAATGTTTCCAAAACTTAAAAACTGGAAGTGGAATAAATTCACAATGAAGTTCATCAAAATCCCACCAGATTCAACAATCATGTGCCGGGGAGTTTTTGCTACAAACCTAATGTTAAGCGTCAAAAAAACAGCTCACCGGGTGGCGTATGATGGCCGGGGTGCATTTGCAGCTGAATATGATGAATACTTGGATGGCAATCTACTTTTTAACGAACCTCCTGAGGACCTAGAACGTGTTGCAGTAATACGATCTGATTTTCGATTAGCGGTAACAAAAAAACTAGTCGAATACTGGAAATCTGCTTACGGTTATTCCGGGAAAAATCATTGTATCGTGCCATGTACTCTTTCAATGGATGCGAAATCTGACGAGCCGATTCCAGATTTAGGGTTTGCATCAAATGATGTAATTTTTGCCTATGCCGGTAGTTCTGCCAAATGGCAATCTTTTGATCTTGTAGAAGATTTCCTTTCGGAAATGTTCGAATCCAATCCTAAGGCAAAAGCATTATTATTAACTCGAGTTGACAAACCGCTAGATATTCAGCTAAAATATCCGGATCGTATAAAAGTGGCTTGGGTTAAACCTAATCAAGTTCATGGATACCTCAATTTATGTGATTACGGTATTTTGTTGAGAAATAAAAGTGTAACTAATCAAGTAGCCTCCCCAACCAAATATGCCGAGTATTTATCGGCTGGGTTAAAAGTGATTATTTCAAAACACATTGGCGACTACGCAGAATTAAATGAAAAAAATGAACTAGGTTTCAACCTCGATGATGATGGATTCAAAGGGTTAACATTTAATAAATTAACTTCATCAGATAAAGAAAAGTTAACAAAATACGCCCAATCAAATTACACCAAAACGAGTTTTGACTCCGAATATTTAACTCTTTTAAACCTGTAATTTGAAACTACTAATCTTAACAGACGGAATACACCCTTTTGTAATTGGAGGAATGCAAAAGCACTCGTACAATTTAGCTTTAGGTTTACATCTTGCAGGTCATGAAGTTGAAGTTTACCATTGCACCTATAATGATGAACAACTAAGATCGCTAGAACAACATCAATTACCATTTAAAGCAACCCATGTTAGTTTCCCACATGCGAGTATAAAAATACCAGGGCATTATATTAAATCTTCAAAAAAGTACTCTGAATTACTTTATGAAAAATATTCTAAAGATCTATCATCATTCGATGGAGTGTACGCCCAAGGATACTCTGCGTGGCATTATTTGCTTTTGAGGAAAAACAATATAGCACCAGTGGCTGTTAACTTCCATGGCTTGAACATGTTTCAAGATGCAAGCGGACTTAAGTCGAAATTGGAAAATAAAATGCTTTCAAAATCAGTCAAAGAAAATCTTGATTTGGCAGATTACACTATTTCTCTCGGAGGAAAATTGACCCAAGTTTTAGAGACGCTTGTTCCTAAAAATAAGATCGTTGAATGTCCAAACGGCATTAATGAAGACTGGATTATTGATGTGGTAAAACTATCAGCAAACAAAAAAAGAAAATTAATTTTTATTGGCAGAAATGACAAAGTTAAATGTCTAGATTTTTTGTTAAAAGAGATCAAACCATATCTAAAAAATATTGAATTAACCATTGTTGGAGACGTTGGTGATCTAGCATCCAATAGCGATCCAAACATAATTTTTTTAGGAAACATCACAGAGGAATCAACTTTGATTGAACACATTGACCAATCCAATGCTTTAGTTCTTACTTCAACATCAGAAGGTCAGCCAACTGTAATAATGGAAGCTATGGGGCGGGGCAAAGTTATTATCTCTTCAGATGTCGGTGCAGTAAAAGACATGGTAGACACAGAAGGTGGGTGGACATTTGAACCGTTACATGTTTCAGAATTTAACTCAGTTATACATGCTTTCTTAGAAACACCGGACACTAAATTACTTGAAATGGGGAAATACAATGTTACAAAGGTAACTACCCAGTTCACCTGGAGAGCGGTTTGTGAGCGGACAGCAAGTATTTTTATAAGAGAATGATTAAGCTTAACTTTACAACTTCAAACAGATGAATATGTTTAAATCTATTTTACAAGAAGGAACAAGCATGCTAAACGAGCATAGTATTCCTGTATTTCTCTTTCAACTTTTTGCGTTGCTAGTTCTTGTCGTTCTTGTTAAAATGATCTTTAAGAAAAAACAGGGTGAATCGATGAGTTTCCCTCTGTTATCGCTCGCTATGAGCCTTGGTATTTTAATGCCTTTTATCAAATATTCAAATGCAATTGGACTCGTTTTTATTGGTGTTTGCATATTGCTCTTTAAAAGTATCGAAACCAAAAAATCGGAAGTCCCATTTGTCGTGTTAGCTTTAAGCACCTCGATTGCTGTGGGATCCGGGTTTTGGATATTAGGCCTAATAGGCTGGACAATTGCTATGATTGTTATACTATTAGTTAAGAAATAGCTGATGCGTTTAGTCCTCTTATTTTCTGTTTTTGGACTTATGTGTAGTGGCTATGCTCTATACACAACTGGTGGGTTTTCTAATCCCGACTATACTTTATCATCGAAAATTTACCCACCTTTTCAAACAGAAGAAGGAGCTTATATCCCAGGTAGTGGAGAAATCGTTGTTGGTAAAAATGGGATCGACCCTATTTCAATTGTAAACAATCAGGTAAACCCTATTTACCAGTCTGTATTTTGGAATGCAGCGCACGTTAGAACGGCTAATAAATGGCAAGCGCCTGGCCTTGTGGAAGAGTTAGCAGATATATATGTTGCCAGATCCAAAAAAGGAACTTTAATAAGTGATGCGGTCACTATTTACACTCAATTTAAAAATAGGAAATTACACTTGCCAGTAATATCAATTGCCACAAATGCAGCTGGATTATTCTCAGAAGAAAAAGGCATATATGTTCAAGGAAACGAGTGGCACAACAGTGGATTAGATCATTTAAACGAAGCGTGGTTCGATAAGAAGGGAAATTATTCTAAAAGAGGAAGCGAGTCAGAAAGAACAGCCTTCATACAATTTTTCGATGCCGATCAAACTGAATTATGGCAAGCTCAAGTTGGGATTCGAATTAACGGAAATGCAACTAGATCTTTTCCTCAAAAATCATTTCGTATATTAAGTAAAGACAGAAAACTACCTGGTCCGGACGGCAAGAAAAGGTCTTCATTAATCCTTAGAAATGGAGGCAACACTTTTACACACACAATTGTGGGCGACATGGTTGTTCAAAGCATGTTGGAGAAAACGGGGATGCTTTATCAAAAGGGTTATTCGGCAGTGGTATTATTAAATGGCACCTATTGGGGTATTCATAATGTTCGAGATCGATGGAAAACAAATGATCTAGCGTTAAAGTTTAAAACGTCTATCGATAAAGTTGCTATTTGGGAAAAAGGCGAGGTTGTAAACGGCAATCCAAAACTAGGGAGTAATCTCGCTCATCTCTTTAAATTAATTCGGTCCGGAAATGCAGATTACGATCAAATCAAAGAAGAGATTAGCCTTAAGAATTTCGCCAAATATCTCTTATTTGAATCCTGGGCTATTAACGAAGATTGGCCGAACAATAACTACTCCCTTTATAAAACTGGCAAGAAAAAATGGAGATTTTTAGTAACAGATCTAGACTTAGCTTTTGACTATGGTCGAACAGGAAGTGTGAACATTAATTTATTTAACACTTTATTATCTTCAAGTGGCGAAATTGGACAGCTTTTTCAAGCGGTAATAGGCGAGGTTAAATTCAAGAAACTTTTATTGGAGGAATACAACCATCTGGTTGAGGATCAAGTCTTTTCAGCAAAAGTGTTTTCGGAAAAAATTGAAAGTAACCGTGCCATCTTAAAAGATGAAGTTGAACATCAAATTACAAGATGGGGAAAGCCAAAATCCTTTGATGAATGGAATGAAAATCTTGACGCAATGATTGAATTCGCTGTGGCCAGACAGAATATTTTTGAAGCTCAAGTAATAAATATTACTTCTTATGAAGATTAGTTACTTTGTACTATAATATGTTAAAAGGGAAAAGAAAATACATTTTACTTTTATTTAGCTTTTTGCTAATTGCAGGATATTTGAGCTTAAATCAAATTGCTAAGCATACTGGTTATGAAAGTGGGATTGATTTAGCAACCAGCATTGGCGGCAATTATTCCCAATCTTTTTCTGCTAATGCGGAGCAAATTCAAATCATTATGAGCGATGATGATTTTGCTAAAATTTCTAAACTAAGGCTTAGGTCACTAGAAAGAGGTACGATCGTTAATGAGGCGGATTCCTACGTTCCAATCATAATTATTCACGATGGAGACTCACTGCATGGCCAAGCCAGACTAAAAGGACACATGACTGATCATTTAAAAGGTGTAAAATGGTCGTATCGAGTAAAACTAAGTGGAGATGACAAACTTTTTGGGGTGAAGAGATTTTCTCTGCAACACCCAGGAACAAGAAACTATACGTTTGAATGGGTATTCCATGAAATGCTAAAGCGAGAGGATATTATTGCGCTTCATTACGACTTTATAGATGTTAAACTAAATGGCAATCAGCTAGGAGTCTACGCTTTTGAAGAGCATTTCGCGCAAGAATTACTAGTCAAAAACGAACGGCCAAAGGGCACTATATTAAGATTTAACCCTAACCTCTACTGGGTCGGAAGAGAGAACTCTGACTTGTTAAAACTTCGTGTAAACGAAGAATTTTCTAAATATCAAACTTCTGTTTTAGAACCGTATGATAGAAAACGAGTAAAAGGAGATTCTGTTTTGTTAAATAATTTTTTGCGGGCCCAAGAGGCTTTAGAATCATTTAGAGTTGGAGAAACAAGCACAAGCGATGTGTTTGACGTAAAAAAACTAGCTACTTATCATGCCATAATTGATCTAGTGGGGGGGTATCATAGTTTAGATTGGAGTGACATCAAATATTACTTAAATTCTGAATCTGGTAAAATTGAACCTGTTGGTTATGAAAGTTTTGGCGTAAGACCCATAAGAAATTTAGCTGGAAACTATAAGTACAAAGACAACAAGGTGGAGCAGGCTGACTTCCATACTTTACTTTTTTCAGATGAAAAATTCTTTAAAGAGTACATTAAACAGGTAAATAGATTAAGTAAAAAAAGTTATCTGGATGAATTAATTACAGGTATAAAACCTGAATTGGATGAGAAGCTTGCCATCATTTATGGAGAGTTCCCGTATAAAAACTTCGATACAGAAGGTTATTTAAAAAATCAAGAAATTATGGCAAAATGCATTGACGTCCCTAAGGCGTTTCATGCATATGTTCACTCGAATACAGATGACACATTAAAACTGCAAATTGGAAATATCTCGACCTTGCCGGCAGAAATCCTGGAGATATCCATCGGAAGTGAAAATCAAGATTGGAATTTTATTCTTCCTTCAAAGAAGATAAGTCAGCTAATAGATTACAAATTATATGTTATCCCATTGAAAAAAAGCCTGGCTGCTAAATTAAAAGATTCTGCTTCTATTAAAATAAAGTGGAAACTGTTAGGAGGGGATGTGAAAAAAGAAACAAAGGTTTTTAGCCACCCTAATTTGTATTTAAAAAAGAAACTTATGTCCTCCGAGAACAACGACTATAGTCCATTTGCTATAGAAGTTAACGATAGTGCAGTTGTATTTAAACCAGGAAATCATACCATATCCGACACTGTATATATTAAAGCCAAGGATATCAACATATCAAGCAGCACAAAGCTCACAATTAATAAAGGCGGGGTGCTTATTTTAGATGGAAAAGTAAAAATTCTGGGCACCGAAGAAGAACCCGTTGAAATAGATGGATTTGGTGGACAACTATCAATAGTTGGAAATCACCAATCTCACATTAAAGAATTAATATTAAATAAGGTCTCCATACAAATACAAAATCAATCGGTAAAGATCTTCGATTGTCAATTTAAAGGTCAATCAAATCCCGCTTTGGTAGGAAATCAAGCGAGCATATGGCTTTATCGCTCTCTTTTTGAAGAAATAACTTCAGATGCATTGGTGATGGATGATTCTAAATTAATATCAAACAGCAACTCATTTTATAAAATTGAGGGCTCTGCAATAACGAGCAAAGGATATTCAACTGAAAGTAAAAATGATCGAATGACACATGTTGACAGTTGTGCTTTTAATATTTTGCAAGGTGGACTGGAAGCGAGCAATACTTATATTGGTTATCAAACTTCTGCAATCATTTCTAGGAATGAAGGAACTGTAGTTCAGTTAAAAGATTGTGACGCAATATCCACGCTTCTTACAGAAGAAGTGTCAAAAATATGTATCGATTGCAAGGGACTATAAAATATATCATACCCATTTTACTATTGCTGTGCTGCTGTATTGGCCAAGCTCAGCAACCCATAGGAATAAACAAAGTGAGCCTTGGCATTCCTGACAGTAGTAGCTATTCCTACTACGTTAGCGCTCATTTTTATGGAGGAAATCAGAATGTATCTGGCTATCCAGCAAGCACTATTTTAGGCAATGTTGATTTATTAAATGCGGCCAGTAATTCATTTACAATCTGTTCTGGAGACCTGTTTAAAGATATCCGGGGCCAATGGAAATTGTACGACACAACATTCTTCAACAAGCTAACTAAACCGCTATTTAATGCAGTAGGAAACCATGATGTTACTGACGACTTATTTGAAACACATTACGGCCCAACTAGTTATTATTTTCAAATTGGAAAAGACATACATGTTGTTTTAAATACCGAAGCTGATGACGGAAGCATTAAAGGGGAGCAACTAAAGATGCTTAAGAAAGCAATGAGCATTTCGGGAGTCTCCAATATTCTGATATACTCTCATCGCCCAATTTGGGCGGAAGCCACAAAAGAATTTGATGATATTTTTAAAGGAAATACAGTTTCTACATTCGGTATAAACTTCAATTCGGAGGTTGCACCTTTATTAGAAAGTCTCAACAAGGACATCAATCTTTATTGGTTTAGCGGATCTTTGGGGGGGGGCGCAGTGGCTTCATTTTTTTATCATGAAAAAGATAATCTGCATTATATCCAAAGCGCCATAAGAGATCTTAAAAGAGATGCCTTATTGCAAGTAAAAAGTAATAATGGTAACATTTCTTTTGAAACCGTTAGTTTGACAGGTGAAACATTAAAAGAACTCGAATCATACAACCTAGATGCTTGGCGAGATAAACATCCAGTAAAGGAATTCAACTATAGGTTGGTTCCATTTTATATTAAATCTATGCTCACTCATAGGTTCTTTTGGTATGGAATAATTTATATGTTTTTAGGTGTCATTTTCATCCTTTTCATCAAGAAAATTCGGAACAGAAGGAAACGGGTTTGAGTATTAAGCCTCATTATTTCAACATTTCCATTGTTGATATCTTTGTTGAATCAAAAAATAGTCTTAAATTCGCAGCCCATTTTAGGGGAACTTGAGATTATATAAAGATTAGAACGTGGATACATTAAGCTATAAAACAGTATCAGTAAACAAAGCGAACGCAGATAAGAAGTGGTTCATTGTTGATGCTGAAGGACAGACTTTAGGAAGATTAGCAAGTAGAGTTGCTATTGTTTTAAGAGGTAAGCATAAAGTTAATTTTACTCCTCATGCAGATTGTGGTGACTTTGTTGTTATCATTAATGCTGAGAAAGTAAATCTAACTGGTGCAAAATGGAGTGATAAAACTTACATCAGGCACACTGGTTATCCAGGTGGACAAAGGTTTACTACTGCTGAAGAACTGTTAGCAAAGCATCCAGAGAGATTAGTTGAGAAAGCGGTTAAGGGAATGCTTCCTAAAAACAAGCTTGGTAGAGCTATCTACAAAAACATGAAAGTATATATAGGTTCAGAGCACGATCAAGAAGCTCAGAAACCTGCAGTTTTAGATTTAAGCACAATTAGATAATATGTCGACAATCAACGCATTAGGAAGAAGAAAAACTTCTGTAGCTCGAGTTTACCTTTCAGAAGGAAAAGGTAAATTTTCGATTAACGGTAGAGAGTTTAAGGAATACGTTCCTATCGCTATCCACCAATACAAAATCAACAGACCATTTGAATTAACAGAAACTACTGGAAAGTATGATGTTAAAGTAAACGTTAAAGGTGGTGGTGTTAACGGACAAGTTGACGCAATTCGATTAGGGATTTGTAGAGCATTAGTAAAAATTGACGAAGCTAACAAGCCTGCACTTAAGGCAGAAAGCTTGATGACTAGAGATCCACGAATGGTGGAAAGAAAGAAGCCAGGTCAACCGAAAGCTCGTAAGAAATTTCAATTTAGTAAACGGTAATATTAACAACTGTTCTGATAAGTACTTCGAGATTCGGGGTGCTTGTTTAGTATCCAAGCTTCGCTATGAGCATGTAGCTCATTACAGTGTCGCTGCCTAAACTAGGAATGTAAACAGAATAAAATGGCAAAAGCTAATTTTCAAGAACTATTAGATGCGGGGGTTCATTTTGGGCATCTTAAAAGAAAATGGAATCCAAACATGGCTCCTTATATCTTCGATGAGAAGAAAGGAATTCATGTAATTGATTTAAACAAAACTATCGTTAAAGCAAACGAGTCTGCAGCTGCACTTAAGCAAATAGCAATGTCAGGAAAGAAAATTCTTTTCGTTGCAACTAAAAAGCAAGCAAAAGACATCGTTTCTAAATTAGTTGAAGAAGTAAACATGCCTTATGTTGTAGAACGATGGACGGGTGGAATGTTAACTAACTTCGGTACTACTAGAAAGTCTGTGCGTAAAATGCACGCAATAGACAAAATGGAACAAGATGGCACTATGAAGACGCTTTCTAAAAGAGAACGTTTGATGTTGGCTAGAAAAAGAGAGAAAATGAACAAAGTATTAGGTTCAGTTTCTGAAATGACTAGACTTCCAGCTGCTATTTTTGTTGTAGACATTAGAAAAGAGCATATCGCTGTTAAAGAAGCTACAAAATTGGGCATTCCAATTTTTGCAATGGTTGATACAAACTCTGATCCAAGAGAAGTTGATTTTGCTATACCCTCTAACGATGATGCTACTAAATCAATCTCTAAGATTGTTGGTATGATGACCGAAGCGGTTAAAGAAGGTCTTGAAGATAGAAAATCTTCTAAAGCCAAATCTGATGCAGCGAAAGCGAAATCTGATGCAAAGGCAGCAGCTCCAAAAGCAGCAGCTCCAAAGGCAGCAGCAGCAGCAGCAGCAGCAGCTCCAAAGGAGGAAGCTCCGAAGGATGCAGCTCCAGAAGCAAAGTAATCACATATATTTATTAACGTATTAAACTTACTTATTATGGCTATAACGGCTTCACAAGTAAACGAACTAAGAAAAAAAACCGGTGCAGGAATGATGGACTGCAAAAATGCTCTAGTAGAAGCAGACGGTGATATGGAAACTGCAATTGATCTTCTAAGAAAAAAAGGTCAAAAAGTAGCTGCCAAAAGAGGTGATAGAGAAGCAACAGAAGGATTAGTAATTGCAAAAACTACAGAAGACGGCACTAAAGGAGTACTTATCTGTTTGAATTGCGAAACTGACTTTGTAGCTAAAAATGAAGCCTTTGGCGCATTCGCTAACCAACTAGCAGATATTGCTATTGCAAGTAACTCTCTTTCTATTGAGGAATTAAAAGGACAATCATTTGACGGTAATGGATTAAGCGTTTCTGATAAAATCACCCAACAAACTGGTGTCATTGGTGAGAAACTTGACATCTCTGCTTGTCAGATTGTTGAAGCGGTAAACGTTGTAGCTTATAATCATCCTGGAAATCAAATTGCAACTTTAGTAGGATTTACTAAAGACGCAACGGATGCAGGAAGACAAGTTGCTATGCAGGTTGCTGCAATGGCTCCTATTTCCGTTGATGAAGATTCTGTTCCAGCATCAGTTGTTGCTAAAGAATTAGAAATCGGAAAAGAATTAGCTATTCAAGAAGGCAAGCCTGCTGAATTAGCCGAGAAAATTGCTGAAGGTAGACTTAAGAAGTTCTTCAAAGAAGCAACTTTATTGAATCAAGCTTTTGTAAGAGACAATAAGAAATCCGTTAAACAGTTTCTTCAAGAAACCGATGCGGACTTAACCGTAACAGAATTTAAGAGAGTTTCACTCTCAATTTAAATATTTAAAGAGAGCTTAACCGCTCTCTTTTTTTTGCTTTAACTTTTATACTTACTTGGATAAATTCTTACATTTATCTGATCCTAATCTAATTCGATGAAATATAAGAGAGTACTACTTAAGCTGAGCGGAGAAGCCCTAATGGGAAACAAAGGTTTCGGAATAGACAATGACCGATTAATGCAATATGCTACTGAAGTACAAGCAGTAATCAATTCTGGAGTTGAAGTAGCTATTGTAGTAGGAGGTGGCAATATCTTCAGAGGTGTACAAGCTGAAAATGGAGGGATGGAACGTACTCAAGGTGATTACATGGGAATGCTAGCCACCATGATTAACAGTATGGCCCTTCAAGCAGCCCTTGAGTCTATGGGCCTTCAAACTAGATTACAATCGGCTATTGAAATGAAAGAAATAGCTGAACCTTATATTAGAAGAAAGGCGGTGCGTCATTTAGAAAAAGGTAGAATCGTAATTTTCGGTGCAGGAACGGGAAATCCATATTTCACAACCGACTCAGCGGCCTCTTTAAGAGCGATAGAAATTGAAGCAGACGTAATTTTAAAAGGAACTCGAGTAGATGGTATTTACACCGCGGATCCTGAAAAAGACCCTAACGCTACTAAATTCAAAAGCATCTCGTTTGACGAAGTATACAAAATGGGTTTAACTGTTATGGACCTAACCGCATTTACTCTTTGTAAAGAAAATAACCTTCCAATTATCGTATTCGATATGAATACACCAGGAAACTTATTGCGCCTTGTAAAAGGAGAGGAAGTAGGGACGATAGTTGAAGCTTAATTTGGACAAAATGCTATATTTGATATCCTCAGGTAATGCATTGCTAGTACCAGAATATAAAAACAATTAGATTTTATAATTATGACTGAAGAGATTCAAATGACTATAGACGAAGCAACTGCTTCGATGAAGAATTCGATGGAACACATGTCTAACGAACTTACTAAAATTAGAGCTGGAAAAGCAAATCCGTCTATGCTGGATACTGTTCAGGTTGATTATTATGGGTCTTTAACTCCATTAAGTCAAGTAGCAAATGTTAATACAATTGATGCCCGAACTATTTCTGTCCAACCTTGGGAAAAATCAATCCTTGAAGAAATAGCCAAAGGAATTACTAAAGCAAATCTGGGTCTAAATCCTCAGAATAACGGAGAATTAATCCTTATCAATGTTCCTGTTCTCACAGAAGAAAGAAGAAGAGACCTTTCTAAAAGGGCTAAAGCAGAAGGAGAACATGCTAAAGTTGGAATTCGAAACGCTCGTAAAGAAGCAAACGATTTTATAAAAGAACTCAAAAACGATGGCCTATCAGAAGATATGGCTAAAGGTGCTGAAGCAAGTATTCAAGATCTTACCAATTCATACACCGCCAGAGTAGATACCCTTGTTGATTTAAAAGACAAGGACATCATGACTGTCTAACTTCTCCGGCTAAATGCAAGAACGGCACGTTAATAAACAAAAGTACTTTAAAGAGCAAGGAGAGACTACCGAAAAGTATGTAATCCCTTTTATTCAAGAGTTCCATGAGGTAAACCGAAATACTTCAATTCTTGAAATCGGCTGTGGAGAAGGCGGCAACCTCATTCCATTTATAGAAATGGGTTGTGAAGTAGTCGGTATAGATATACTTCAAAGTAAAATTGACAAAGCCAATGCTTATTTTGAAGACCATCCAAATATTAAACGAACCAAGTTTATCGTTCAAGATATTTACGACTTAGACCCAGAATTAGAGTGGAAATATGACATCATCATTATGAGAGATGTTATTGAGCACATTCATGATCAAGAACGATTCATGGCTTATGTTAAGCGATTCTTAAAACCAACAAGTAAGTTCTTTTTAGGTTTCCCTCCTTGGCAAATGCCATTTGGAGGACATCAGCAAACCGTAAAGCACAAATTTCTATCTAAGGTGCCTTGGTTTCATTTGTTTCCAGGAGGGATGTATCCATGGGTATTAAAAATTTTTGGCGAAACACCCAGAAATATAGAGGCATTAGTAGAAATTAAGCAAACAGGGATCTCGCTAGAAAGATTTAGAAGAATCTTGAAAAATGAGAATTACACGACAGATTGCGAACGCTGGTATTTTATTAATCCGAACTACGAAGCAAAATTTGGGCTCAAACCTCGAAAGTCTGTTCATCCTTTCAAAACGATTCCATACATCAGGAATTATTTTATCACGGCAGGTTACTATTTAATTTCGTGCCGGGAGGAAGCTTAATTTAAGTATGTTTTTTCTTGTACAACTGTACTTCCATGAACTGCTCTAACAATGTAAACGCCCGTTAATGCTGCTTTTGGGGTGCATTTATTTCGTTTTTCGACTGACATTTATTTGGTGATATTAGTGAATCTTTTTGTTGAAAATTTTAATAAACTGCAATCTTGGTCAAAAAAAAAGGCCACCCATCGGGTAGCCCTTTAAACATTTGTCTTTTTTCGGATTATCTAAGATATACTTTCTTAGTTACGATTCCTTCTTCAAAAGCAACTCTAACAACGTAGATGCCAGTAGAAAGCTCCTCCGTGTTAATGATTTCTTTTGCTCCAGTAATTGCTTCCGTTTTCACAACTTGTCCGTTCATTCCAATGATACTAACAGTTCCATTAGAAATTCCGCTATGGTTGTGAACAATAACTTTATCTATGGCTCCAATTACGTTAACTGACGCGCTTAGATCTAGCACAGAAGAAGCAACAGCTCCTGTATCACCAGCAGGGATAGCTGCATCCGCAGTTGCATCATATGCATAATCCTTGATAGTCACTGATTTACCATCAGCTGACACATCTAGTCTTACCCAACCGTAATGCGTTGCTGGACCGATTGAAAATTTTAGTCCAATGTATTTATCTATAGAAGGTCCAAAAGCTCCTCCCCCAAACGATCCAGCATAAGAATAAGCTGGGAAACTGAAATCTGCTTGGAATTCCAAGTAAGCAGACCCTCCATTACTCCAAACTGATCCAGCTCCGCTGATATCATCGTTTGCATTCAAAACAGTTGCAACAGTATCACCTGATGAGTTAAATCCTAACCATGAGTTTCCGTTTTGAGGTTGCAATACAGCACCTGCGTATGTTAATACGTATGTAGCGCCTGTTGAAGCTGTTCCTGCAATACCAGCAGTATCAAAAACTGCCGCAATAAAGTCAGGAGTCCCATCATTGTCAATATCTAAATTGACTCCCGCTCCGTGCGTATTAATAGTTACATCTGGACTTACATCCGTGTAGGTTACTTGGGCGTTTACTCCTGTAATACCAACAATTGCGCCTGCAGCTGCCGTATATTTTAGAAGCTTTGAATCCAAGTTTTTAGTAGATTTTTCAGTCATAAGCTTTCTTTATTAATCGATTAGGTTGTGAATATAAGTATTTTTTATCCAAGTTTATTTCTATGAAGTGTAGGATCTACTGCCTCAACCATTAATTGCACATCTAGCTCTTTTCCTAAAAAATGAGAAATCTTGGTCGCATTATCCAATGGATTTTCGATTACGTCCTTATAATTTATGTTCAATATATTTACATTTGGCTGGCTTTCTACCCAACTATTCATTTTGGCAACTTGCTTTTTAAAAGCTTGATCTAAACCTGTTGGAAATACTTTTGCGTTGACGTGAGCCGTTTTACCTAACATTTTCTGCTGTGAAACCAGCACTTCTACTATATCCCGGTCCATATATACAATCCTGTAATTATGTTCGGGCGATAAATGTGGCACCAATTGAGTTATCACTTTAATCGCTTTTCCCTCTGCCTCTGGTAACCAGGATTGATCTCTCATTAAGCCCTTTACCTTTTCCAATTCATAATATCCTTTTGGGTTATTATTATCCGCTTCTCGACTCCCATCAACTAGCGGGTCTACTCCTCCTGCGTGCAACATTTGCATCATCATAGACGTGCCAGATCTAGGCAATCCGCTAACCACTATAATCTCTTCTCTAATGTTTTCCTTTATAAATTCTTTATGTTTTTGGGCTAAATCAGGTTTATTTAGGTGTTCTTCATAAAGGCTGATCATCCATTTATGCGCCTTTGTCATTCCCGGAGATATTGCTAAAGCTATTTTAAATGCACTTTCTGCAGCCTCTATTTTGTCTAACTTAAATAAAGTTTCTCCAAAATGGTAGTGATAACTGGCCTTATTATAGTCCAATTCGATAGCAGCTAAAAATTCGTCAGCAGCTAGTTCAAATTCACCAGTTCTTAAATTTGCCAACCCAAGACTGTAGTGCGCAACCGGACTCAACTCATTTATGGCTAAACTTTGAATCAAGGGCACTTTAGCATTTTCCCATTGTTGAAGTCTTAAAAATGCCCGCCCCTTATACAAGTATGAGACAACGGAGCCCTTATTTCTTTCCAGAACTTTATCAAAAAACTCAATTGACTTTCGCAATCTATTCATGTTAAAATTCAACATGCCTTCTACAAAATCAATATAATTTGGCACTTCAAGCTCAGGGTTTTTAAATCGTAGTTTCGTCTTATCGTCCTCCTGATCCCATTCATCACTTTCGAGTTTCTCCTTGTTTCTTTCACGAATCTCGTTTATTAAAGATTCACACTTTCCGTACTCCTTATTAAGTAAATATGCCAAAGCAAGACGCTGGCCATATCGATTCTCTTCACTTTCTTCATAAACCTCCAACAAAATCTCAATAGCTTCTGGAACTTTTTGACCGTCCAATAAATTTCTGGCCACATAGTATCTAGACTCTCGACTTAGTGTCTTAATGTGTTTATCAAGATCTTCTCCGATTTCCTCAACATAGCCAAGCTCAATTAATTGTTGCATTGCCGCGTGAGATTCCCAAGTGTTTTCAATGTCCGATTGAATATGCTGTCCACTATCTCCAGAGACTCTTTCCCAACTTGGGATAAACTCCACATTAATCTCTTCTTCAAAACATTGGTCGAGAACTCGCCCTTCCATATCCTCGCCTACCGGAAGACCATAATAAGCTAAGATTGTAGGGGTAATATCAATTACAGAAGCACCAAATATTTGCCCTTCTTTTTTAATGCCCGGTCCTTTCATACAGAATATCCCATAAGGACTATGTTCCCTAGCTGGAGCTGCCATTTCTTTATAAAGTTTCCCTGGTCTTAAATGATCTGAATGAAATCCATGATCTGAGACTATAATTACTGCAGTATTATCATCTAACATTGATAATGTCCGCTCTAGCATCATGTCTTGAAACATATACCCTGCCTCTACCACCACATTGTAGTTCTTATAAACTTCATCTGGAACATTCGGAAGTTGGGGCGGGTAAAACCTCATACACAAATGACTGAAATGATCAATTGCATCATGATAAACAGCCATAAAATCCCATTGTTCGTTTTCTTGTAAGTAAGTCGATGCTGCATGAACGCTAGACATCTCTGCAATTACTTTCGCTATTTTACCTAGCGTTTCCTTGTGCTTGTCATCGGTTATATCTTCAATAGCAGGGACAAAAGGCCTTACGATTGCACTTGTAATTTCATTTAAATGAACTCTGTAATTTTTTAACGTCTCTTCAAGCCTTTCTGGGTGGATCGTCCCGGCTGGCATCGTCCAATTTTCTATGTCATTATTCGTGACCTGATATAAATTACTAACCATACAACCATTTATTGGCTCTACAGGATTTGTAGGCCACCAAGACACTACATTAGATTTCTTACCATTTTGGCTCATGATATTCCATATAGCCTTTACTTTTCTAGAAGTTGATGTGACGGGTCTAATTGCATTGCCCTCAGGAGTAGGCTCAACAAATCCAGTAACTCCATGTTTATCAGCTCTGAAACCAGTAGCCATTGAAGTCCAAAGCATTGGTGAAAGTGGTGGGTCTAGAGTTTTAATTTTCCCATGAACACCTTCTGAAAGAAATTTCTTCAAAGTTGGCATCTTTCCCTGTCCAATCAATCGATCAATTATCTTCCAATCTGCGGCATCCCAGCCAATTACCATTAACTTTCGATTATTCATCTCCTTTATCGTTATTTTTTTCTACTTTTTCCTCTGTATCGTTTCGTGTATTTTCCGAATTCTCGGCAATAGCCTTTCTCCACAAATCAACACCAGCATGGCCCAAGGCTAACAATCCAAGTGCTCCTGCAGCAGGCACTTTAATCTCCGCTTCTTCCCTTTTCTTCATATTATTTTTCTAAACCCATAAAGTTAATACATTTGCCTACTACAGCAAGCAAGAATATGAGGTCAGAACATCAAACAAAATCTTCTGGTAATACCCAGTTTGAAAAAAGAATTTTAATAATAGGCGCAGGTGGTCAAATTGGCTCAGAATTAGTTGATTATTTAAGAAGCGTTCATGGCAGTGAAAATGTTATTGGGTCAGACTTACGAGAGCTTTCCATGAAAGGCCCTACAGAACAATTAGATGTGATGAACTATGAATCGTTACGTGCCATTGTGGAAAAGTACGAAGTAACTGAAATCTATTTGTTAGCTGCATTATTATCTGCAACTGCAGAAAAACAGCCTGAATTAGCCTGGAACCTTAATATGGAAGGGCTGTTCAACGTGTTAAACCTTGCTAAAGAGGGAACAATTAAAAAAATATTTTGGCCGAGCTCTATTGCCGTCTTTGGGCCAACCACACCAAAAAACAACACTCCGCAAAACACGGTAATGGATCCAAATACAGTCTATGGAGTTTCTAAATTAGCTGGAGAAAGATGGTGCGAGTATTATCACAACAAATATGGTGTCGATGTAAGAAGTATTAGGTATCCTGGCTTGATTAGCTGGAAATCCAAACCAGGTGGAGGCACCACAGATTATGCTGTTGATATTTTTTACGAGGCTTTAAAACATGGTAAATACACTTGTTATTTAGATGAAAACAGGGCATTGCCTATGATGTTTATGGATGACGCTATTCAGGCAACTGTTCAACTTATGGATGCCCCAGCAGAGAACTTATCAGTTTGGTCCAGTTATAATTTAGGTGGAGTTTCTTTTACTCCAAAACAAATTGCAAACTCAATTCGGGAAAAAATGGCCCGTTTTGAGATTAACTATGAGGTGGATTTTAGGGATGAAATTGCTAAATCTTGGCCTTCAAGCATAAATGATGAAGTTGCCCAGAATGATTGGAATTGGAACCGTGAGTTCGATTTAGAGCGGATTGTGGCAGTGATGCTAGAAAGTTTATCTAAAAAACTTGAAACAGCAATATAGCCGTTTTCATCACTCAATACTTGTTGTTTGTCAGTATATAAGAAACCTTGGCACATCAATTGCGTATAAGTACGTATTCATGATATCGAATGAAATCGTGCGTTCATCGAAAACTATTGTGATTTTAGCTAGAATATAGTTAGTTTAGTTTTAAGATTAGCCCACAGCATATGATAAGAACAATATATACGCTTAGTTTTTTGATGGTTTTTTGCCTCTCCTTCGGTGCATTTGCTCAGCCAATGGAATATCAAGGCGAAACGGTCAATCAGACAATTGACGGCAAAAAAGAAGGCCCTTGGGTCATTTTTGCCAAAATGAGAAACCTTAAAGGTTATAAGCCAGACGACAAGTACGAAGAAGGAAATTATAAGGCTAATCGTAAAGCTGGTCTTTGGAAAAGATATTATCCTACTGGAAATCTGAAAAGTGAAATCACTTATGCTAACGGTAGAGCAGCCGGGACGTTCACAACATATTTTGATGAAGCAGGGAAAGTGCAAGAACAAGGCAATCAAAAAGGTCGTGTATTGACTGGGAACTTCAAACGTTATCATCCAAATGGACAATTAGCTCAAGACAAAAACTTTAATGATAAAGGTCAATCAGAAGGAAGTCAAAAATATATCACAGAAGACGGTGTGGTAGAACTGGAATTCAGTACTAGTTCTGGTGTTGAAACAGGTACTTCAACTAGAAGATATCTTAATGGAGACATTAAGGAAATTGTTGAATATGGCGCTGGAGGAGTTATCGAAAAACGTGATCAAAAACCACGTGTAAATCCTGCTAAAGAAGAAAAGAAAGACGACAACGCTAAGGAAACAGAAGTTGTTGGAGGAACCATTAATGATGGTGGTCAAGAAAGAACCGTTGTGAAAATACCAGACGGTAACCGAAAAGTATATAACGACAATAAAGACATCTGGATGGATGGAGCTTTCAAAGACGGAAGATTAATGGATGGGAAATTGTACATCTATGATGAAGACGGGCTTATCGAGAAAGTTGAAATCTATAAAAACTTCAAGTACGCTGCTGATGGTGTAATTGAGTTTTAAATAACATTTTAATATTTAAGAAAAAGGTTGATTGCCATATGGCAGTCAACCTTTTTCTATTTAGATTGTACAGGAAATAAAATTCTACATGCGCAAAGCCATTATCTTCCTTTCTCTGCCACTCTATTTATTGTCCTGCGGTAGCGAGGAAACTCTTCCTGAGCCAATTAAAATACACAAAGACCCCGTAAAGGATGTTCCAAAATTGGTAACTCCAACTTTTAATGCAGACTCCTGTTATCAGTTTGTTGAAGACCAACTTGCCTTCGGCCCAAGAATTCCCAATTCTCCGGAACATGATTTATGCGCAAAATATCTAATCGCAGTATTAGATTCTTTCGGAGCTGAAGTAACCGTGCAAAAAGGTAACGTAACTGCCTATACCCAAGAAACTCTTGCGATTCAAAACATTATTGGCAGATTTTATCCGAAGCGTCCAGACAGGATGATGATTTGTGCACACTGGGACACCAGGCATATGGCCGATAGAGATAAAGTAAATCCTACTGGAAAATTTGACGGTGCCAACGATGGTGCAAGTGGTGTTGCCGTAATTCTAGAAATCGCTAGGCAATTAATGCTCAAAGATCCTGAAATTGGAGTTGATTTAATCCTATTTGATGCGGAAGATTATGGTTCTTCAGAAGTCAATAACGGTATGATGCAACTCTCTCAAATGAATGACTCATGGTGTCTAGGCTCCCAATATTGGGCTAAGAATCCGCCTGTTAATGGTCAGAAACCAAAATTCGGAATACTATTAGACATGGTGGGTGGGGCCAATGCTACGTTCCCTAAGGAGGGCTATTCACTTAAATACGCAAACCCTATAGTGCAGGCAGTTTGGAATAAAGGACAAAAACTTGGATACGGAAGCTACTTCCAAAATGTGGCAATAGGCGGAATTACGGATGATCATAAGTACATTAATGAACTAGCCGGTATACCTACTATCGACATTATCCATTACAACAGGAATAAGAGCGATTTTGGAAGCTTCCATCACACACATCAAGATAATATTGATATAATTGACAAAAACACGCTGAAAGTTGTCGGCCATACTTGCCTTGAAATAATTTATCAAGGTCTATAGTGAAAAAATACCAAGATTTTTGTAACTTCTTATTCTAGATTTAGTAAACTAAATCTAAACTTACCCCAAACCCCTACAAATCCAACAGTTGTTGGAAAACCGCCTTAGAAAAGTCTGATTGTATTCAGCACCTGAACCTTGGGCATATAAAGGATGATATAAATGTTAAGAACTACGTTCGTGATTACTTTACTATTTTGCTTCATAGCCAATGGCTTTGGTCAGGTAATGTATGATGGT
Organism: Parvicellaceae bacterium; assembly: GCA_047639575.1. Lineage (GTDB taxonomy): Bacteria > Bacteroidota > Bacteroidia > Flavobacteriales_D > Parvicellaceae > JBLIOB01. Next base: position 8,329 of record JBLIOB010000002.1, on the reverse strand, counting down.
AAAGAGGCCAATATAAAGGATGATACTGGCAAAAAGATTGGTACTTGGGTATTTTATGCTAAAGACAAAAACACGCCAGGATTTCCTCCAGAAGCCGTTGTTGAAGCTGGAGATTATACCATTGGGAGAAAATCAGGTGTTTGGAAGAAGTTTTATCCAAGCGGAAACGTAAAAAGTGAGATCAACTTTAAAAATGGTCGAATTTCTGGCGAGTTCACAACTTATCACGACAAGTCCGGAGCAATCTCTGAATCGGGAAGCATGAATGGACGAGCTATGGCCGGGCCTCATAAAACAGTTAATGAAGATGGTGTAGTAACTATCGAAAAAAACTATGGCGATGACGGACGCATGCAGGGTCCTCAAATTTTTCGGCATAAAAATGGTCAAGTTGAATTTCAATTTGAGAAAAAAGCTGGGAAAAACGTAGGAACCGCTACTCGTTATTATCCCAACGGAGATGTTAAGGAGCTTACCGTTTATAATGACGATGGAACTGTTAAATCATCGGAAAAGAAGCCTAAAGTCAATCCAGCTTATAAAGATCCGACACCACCTAAATTGGCCAAAAAGGCACCACCTCTTCCTTCTGATGCTTATGTGCAGATAGACGGTAAAATAGTAAGAGACTTCCCAGATGGTAAGCAAAAAGTGTTTAGTAAAGCAGGAGATATTCTTTATGATGGGTTTTTCGAAAGAGGAGAGTTCAAGGATGGTGAATATTACGTTTATGATGAAGATGGACTTATTTTACATATCGAAGTATTTAAAAACTTCAGATATGTGGCAAAAGGCGTAATTAAAGACTGATAATCTTTATCTTCGGGTAGCAAGAAAACTTGACTATGGCCGAAGAAAAAAAACTCTTTCTACTAGACGCTTTTGCGTTAATTTATCGAGCGCATTTCGCGTTTATTAAAAACCCAAGAATAAATTCTAAAGGACTAAATACATCCGCTGTATTTGGTTTTTGTAATACGTTATTAGAAGTATTACGTAAAGAGCAACCAACGCACATCGCGGTGGTTTTTGATGCTCCACAGGCTACAAATAGAGAGTTGGAATATTCTGCATATAAGGCAAATAGAGATGAAATGCCAGAAGATTTACGAGCGGCCTTACCCTATGTTAAGCAGCTTATTGAGGCATTCAACATCCCAATGGTAGTATATGGAGGTTTTGAGGCTGATGATCTAATTGGAACATTAGCCAAACAGGCCGAAAAGAAAGGTTTTCAAACCTTTATGATGACGCCCGATAAGGATTTTGCCCAACTAGTTTCTGATAACATTTTCATGTATCGTCCAGGTAGGGGGGGAAATCCAGCGGAAAAATGGGGAATTCCTGAGGTCTGCGCCAAATTCGAAATAGATGACCCGCTTAAAGTCATTGATATATTAGGTCTGTGGGGAGACGCAGTAGACAACATTCCTGGAATACCCGGGATTGGTGAAAAAACATCCAAAATATTAGTGGCAAAATATGGAAGTGTCGAAGGTCTTATTGCTCATTCACACGAACTCAAAGGGAAGCAAAAAGAAAACGTAATCAACTTTGCTGAACAAGGGTTATTATCTAAAAAACTTGCAACTATAGTCCTAGATGCACCTGTTGAAATAGATGAAGAAGCCTATAAAGTTCAGAGTCCTGATCGAGATAAAATATTGGAATTATTCAGCGAAATGGAATTCCGAAACCTGACCAAAAGAGTACTTGGAGAGGACGTAACAATTAAGCAGCAGGTTTTAGTTGGTGACCAGATTGATATGTTTGCCACACCTCTAGACGAGGCTACATCTGAATTGGCTGAAGTTCAAACGATAGACGATGTAAAGCCTTCCTACGAGTTAATCGATTCTGTTGAGGGTAGGGCCAAAGTAAGTGCGCTTTTAAACGATTCCAAATGTTTCTGTTTCGATACAGAAACTACTGGGGTAAATGCACAAACTGCTGCTTTAGTTGGACTTAGTTTCTCCACTAAAAAGGGAGAAGGCTACTATATTCCAGTTCCTAAAGAATATGATGCAGCAAGATCAATAGTACAAGAATTTGCTCAACCTTTTGAGAATGATAAAATAGAGAAAGTTGCGCAAAATATTAAATACGACTTAACCATTCTTAAGCGTTACAACCAAGAGGTAGCTGGACCACTGTTTGACACCATGATCGCACATTATCTGTTTCAGCCTGACATGAAACACGGTATGGATTTACTTTCTGAAACTTATTTACGGTATAAGCCAATCTCGATAGAAACATTAATTGGTAAAAAAGGTAAGAATCAATTAAGTATGGCTGATCTAGAGCCGGAAAAAGTAAAGGATTATGCAGCTGAAGATGCGGACATTACCCTGCAGCTTAAGGAGCTCTTCGAATCAAAACTGAAAGAAGGAAACATTGAAGCTTTATTCCATGATATGGAAATCCCATTAACCAAGGTGTTGACCAAGATGGAAATGGAGGGAGTAAACTTAGATACAAAAGTGCTCACTACTTTTTCCGTAGAACTGCACTATTCTTTGGTTGAGTTAAAGGATTCTATATTGAACCGGGCAGGAATAGACTTTAATTTAGATTCACCTAAGCAACTAGGGGAGGTTCTTTTTGATCATATGAAAATTGATACAAAGGCCAAAAAGACTAAAACCGGTCAATATTCTACCAATGAAGACACCCTCTCTAAACTGGCCGGAAAACATGAGATTATTCAGGAAATTCTAGATTATCGATCATTGAAAAAATTGAAATCAACTTATGTTGATACGCTACCTGAATTAGTAAATCCAAATTCGGGCAGAATCCATACTAGCTACATGCAAACAGTTGCGGCAACTGGAAGATTAAGTTCAAACAATCCAAATTTGCAAAACATTCCAATAAGAACGGAAAAAGGAAGAGAAATTCGAAAAGCCTTTATCCCTCGAAATGAAGACCACATATTGCTAGCTGCAGATTACTCGCAAATTGAATTAAGAATAATTGCTGCTTTAAGTAAGGACAAAGGGATGATTGAAGCTTTTAATTCAGGGATTGATATTCATTCTGTCACTGCATCCAAGGTGTTTGAAGTAGATATAGCCGATGTAACCAGAGAACAGCGCTCCAGGGCCAAAATGGTGAACTTTGGGATTATCTATGGAATTAGTGCATTTGGGCTCTCTCAACGTTTGAATATCCCAAGAAAAGAGGCTAAACTCATCATTGATAATTATTTTAACCAATATTCTAGGGTAAAAGACTACATGAATGAAAGTGTTGAGTTTGCTCGTAAAAACGGTTACGTTGAAACCATTAAGCAACGTAAACGTCATTTAAAAGATATTAATTCTGCAAATGCAATTGTAAGAGGGTTCGCAGAAAGAAACGCCATAAACGCTCCAATTCAGGGATCCGCAGCAGACATTATTAAAATTGCGATGATCAATATTGATCAAGCGATGGAGGAAAAAGCATTTAAATCTAAGATGATTTTACAAGTACATGATGAACTTGTTTTTGATGTTTATAAACCAGAATTAGAACAAATCAAGGAACTAGTGAAACACCACATGGAAAATGCCGTTAAACTGGACGTTCCGTTAACTGTAGAAATGGATGTGGGCAACAATTGGCTTGACGCTCACTGATTTTCTTATATTTGAATTAATACAAAGCCTTTAGCATGAAGAAAACAATATTCTTTTTATTTGCCGCATCACTAGTAGCATGTGGGGAAACAACAGTTACGGAGAACGTAACTAATCCGAACAACGATATAACTGTTCCTATTCCAGATGATCCAAATTTACGAGAGAAAGTTGACGCGATAGAAAAAATCTTCTACGCCATTCCTTCTCCAAGAGAAACCATCGAAATAATTGAGGATGCTGGAGCCGTATTTGACGTGCAACTAACTAACGACCCTTCGAAGTTGGACAGTTATACTAGTAAGACCGAAAGAGCATTAAATATGGGAGTTTACGGAGCCGATGTGAATTATTGCACCGCATTCAATAAAACTTCAGATGTGATGATGTTATTGGCCTGCACTAGAACACTTGGAGATCAATTAGGTCTTGGTAGCGTATTTAATCAAAATGTTCAAGACCGTCTAAATGACAACCGAGACGATGCAGACTCTGTTCAATCAATAATTACCGCAACTTTTTGGGAAATTGAATCTAAACTTCAAGATGATGGGAGACCTGAACTAGCTGCCCTAATTGTTATTGGAGGTTGGATTGAAGGACTTTACATTGCTTGCGGACAAGCGAAGATTAACATGGAAAATCAAGCCATGATAGATCAAATTGCTGGACAACAAGTAGCATTGAACCATATCATTGGTTTAGCTGGTCAGTACCAAGAGACTAGTGAGAATGCAACAAATGAAAAAATAAAGGACCTTTTAATTAGTTTAGAAGAACTTCGAGGCCTTTATGATAAAATTGAAGTGACCGAATCTGCTGGTTCTGGAGGAGAAACTGATGGAATACCAACAATTGGCAAGAAAATTGAAAGGAACATGTCGGCAGAGCTATTACAGGAAATAACTGTAATGGTATTTAAAATGAGAGACGGAATTGTAGGGTAAGCTTAAAAGCAATCAACATTATGATGAAATTAAACAAAATATTTGGAGCGGGACTAGTTCTAATTTTACTGGCCTCCGCGAATATTGGTCAATCCCAATGTAGAACATTTGCAAAACGAAAATGTCTTCCAACAGTTGAAGAAGATGGGTTCAAGTTTAGCGGTCAAATGAATAATGCGCTTCTCTTAAATGGAGAAAAAGCAGACTTAGCTTTAACTTTTAATTCAGGTAAGACATATCGATTAATGGTATGTTCACAACCCATTTTAGGAAATGTGACATTTAAATTAATGGATAAAGACAGAACCTTGATCTACAATAGTGAAGGGAAAGACAAAAATTACTTTGACTTTAACGTAGAATCCACTCAGCAACTTATTCTTGAAATCATTGTTCCTGAAATGGATGTGACTCATGGCATGCTTCATGACGGATGTGTTTCTATATTACAGAGCTACAAATAACGAACACCAAACTTATTTTAACGTCTCTATTCTTAATTGAACTAGGGACGTTTTTTTGTAATGACTAAATTTTTTACGTTCTTCTTTATATGCCTTGCTGTTGTTGCCAATGGACAATCTTCCTTGTCTGGAAGTCTAACCTCACATGTCAATAGCCTGATCGATAATTTACCTGGGTCAGGAGGTTTAGATTATAATAACCCCTCTTCCACAGGATATTCTTCTTGGATTACATTAATATCCGACTTCACTAATGGAGTTAATGTTACAACAAGTGCTTCTAATTTTGGTTATGACTTTATTGAATTCACGGACGGAACAGATCAATATTACATTCTCCAACCGGAAGTAAGTGGATCTAAGTTTTAGGGAGTTTATGTCTTAAATCCAAATTATTGCCGAGCATTAATACTTCAAGCTCCCCATCCTAAATATGACTTTAATACGGCTAAAGAAGGTTCTGTCGCATTAATCTCGTTGAAAATGAATTTAGTCGTTTTCTTGGAGCTTTAAGCTGCTAATGAGAGAAAAGTCTTGAAGGGAGTATTCTTAGCATCAATGATTTGATCCTTCAAAATAATATTTACCACCTCAATCCCAGCCAGTGTTCGTTGAGCTGATTCGAACTCCTTAAAGCCTGTTGTTATTCTTATCCTTCGCTTTATCCTTCGATGATCTTGCTCAACTATATTGTTGAGATACTTACATTGTCTTATCATGATTTTCTTAATTGAAGCCGATCTCTTATTTACAGTCCAAATAGCCATCTTATTAGTTCCGCTCTTGTCAATATTTACCACTCTCGGTCTTCCATTGTTGCCAATTGCTTTATTGAAGAATTTCTGTGCTGACATTTTCTGTCTTTTCTTGGTTAACAAGAAATCTACAGTATTGCCTTCCTTGTCAACAGCTCTGTATAAGTAGCGATCTTTGCCTGCTACTTTGATGTAAGTCGAGATTTGCAATCTCTTCCATTCTCCAACTCTCACCTACTTGGAATTTCCTTCGATGCATATTCTTCTCTTTTATTGGAGAAAACTTAAATACCCATCTTTGAATGCTAGAATGACCTACTTCAACACCTCTCATCTGGAGTAATTCTTCTATATCTCTATAACTCAAACTAAATCTCAATTTGAAATAGACCGCTTGAAGAATTATTGCTTTTGGGTAACGATGGTGTTTGAACATGCCTCTTGAGTTTGCAACTCAAAAGTAGTTTCTTTTACTTTAGACCGAATTAATGCGACAGAACCAATTTCATTGTGCCTAAAGTTTACTTACTTGAAGCGCAAGTCTTTTAGATGAATGACTTGTTCATTCCCGGTGAGGTCTTTGATTACTACTGTGAATGTCTCCTGCTGTCTCGACATCCAAGCCTTCACGATTTCACCGCTTCTGTTTTTGTAATAAACCTCGTCTCCTTCAGTCAGTTCGTAATTTGAACAAGATGAGGCCAGCTCATCGCTCGTGGAATTATCCATCCATTTAATTACATAGCCTTTGGTGCCGCCAGATTCAATCTTGCCGATATAAGACCATTCGCTGCTGCCGTATCTGCAGAAAACATATTGTCCTTTGACAGAGTTGAGTGTTACTTTTCGTGTACGTCTTAGAGGGTTGTCGTATTTGATGCACGTTTTGTCAATCATCGCTTTTGCTTGATCCTTTTCAGGAGAAACCGATTCGATAGATAGGTTAATTATCTCTCTTTTTCCGTTACCTAAATCCTTGGTTTCTAATGTTGCCTGTTTGCTATTGCTTTTATTGTACCAAGTTGTTTTGTTAAGGCTGTTGTGGCTCAGAAGTGGCTTGCTACAGTATTGGTTTTCGTACAGCGGCATCGCCACGATGAGTCTTTTTAAAGTGGATTCACTTCGGTCCGTTATTAGGGTTGGGAGGATGTCATCGAAATGGTTTCGTGACCATGTTTTTCTCAAATAAGCTTCTAATGTTTTTTCGTCTACCTTTTTGATAAGATCAAGCACATGACGCAGCATTTCGCTGTGATTTTTATACGATGGGATTACTACTTCTGGCAGTCCAGCTAAGCTCTCTTTGTTTCGTGCTTGAATTCCAGCAATGTGGATGGTGATCAGCGAATTGAATAGTTCTTTTGACATTGGTGTGGTTTTGAGCACCACTTGGCTTTTGTGTGAGCCCGCATTGAAACCTATGGTCCATGGGGCTGAGATCTTTTCTCTTCTCAGTGTCATTCTATATTTCGCATCGACATCTAAAGTATGAGGCTCGCCTCCAATGCCCTTTATCGTAAACTTCATTTGAAGCCCGAATTCGACTTTGTTGGGGTCAGTATAAAACCAATCCACATCATCGGACAAACGAACATCTGTGATTCCCCCTACCACCTCGTGCGCTCTAGAGGCTCCCACAAAGAAATCAGGATCGCTTTTAGAAAATCCTTGAATGACAGATAGAGAAGGGTTTTCAAGTCCTTCGTAAGTGCTTTGTCCTACGTTTTTTTGAATGAACTTCCAGCTACCACCAATTTTTTCATAAACGATCAGTGAGCGATAAGTTCTGGTGACTCCCGGCCATTCTGTTTTTAAATTAGCAGTATAAGCGCTACGGTACATGGTTCTCTCTACACCATTGTCTAATTCCTCAGTGATCGTGCCCTTTCCAGGGATTTTCATGCTAATCAAATTGGGATTGTTGCCTGATTTTAACTGAGCGAGAATTGTTGCATCCGATGGTTGTGCGCGAGCACCATAAGGGAGGAAAATCATTAATAATGAAAGTATAGTTGTGTGTCGAAAATTCATTTTCATTTTGGAAGTAATTCGTTTCAATATATTACAAAGATAGGTCATTGTGGGGTGAAAAGGTTCTGTCGCCAAGGCAATCGCTTACTAAATTTTGAGTAGCATCTCTCTGAATTGGTCGCTTAGGGCTGCTGTTGTTCTTTTAGCTTTCATACTTCCCTTAGAAGTATTGAGTTTCAGGATATTTATAGCAATACGCCTGATGGTACTAAAGTTTTCATCTGCATTTCCTTTTCTGATTCTTGATCTATCTTCTGAAAAAGTCATATCTAGGGTCCAGTGCAAGGAGTTTTCTATTGCCCAATGCCCACGAATTAGTTCATTGAACCTGCCTGCATTAGCATCAAGGCTGCTAATATAATATCTGATTTCATTGGTGGTTTTTCCTGACAAGACCTGATGTCGTGTTGACTCTATTTTGACTACAGAGTGAAGGGCCACCCAACTACTACACTCATCAATAAGCCCCAAATCGTTTACCACAGTACATTTTCTTGTCTCTATTC
>JBLIOB010000001.1:0-64799 GCA_047639575.1 Parvicellaceae bacterium | reverse complement strand
ATGTAGGATTAAATAGATTCAATAAAATTTGTCGTACACCAGAATTATCCATCTTGGATAGAATTAACACGATTTCTTTAAGCTTTAAAGCTAAAACTTCTTCATCAGCTAATGATGGGTTTTTAAATAGAAGCATTATTGATTCCATATAAGCAGCTAGGACTTGATCACCGTTAATTCGAGTCATGTATTGGTTTGAAACCAAATTATCGGATTCTACTAAAAATTTTGGGGGAGTGTGTTTAAATATTTGCTTGAGCACTTTTGGAAAAAAATGAACAGCGATCATCTCGGCATTACCGCTTTCCTCATCAGGAATCAGATCGAAGAAGAAATTACCACATTTCATTAAAATACCATCACCAGTAGTTACCGTGAGACTTTCCGATTGTGAATAATGATTATTCCCACCCTCTGAAAAGAAAAGCAAGCATGCCTCATTACTTAAGTGATTAGCTCTTTTGAATGGAGGGGTTACCCTTGCTCGTTCAAAGAGTTTTTCCCCATATAAATTAAGAGTGTTCTGATTTAACAGCATCTTTTTTAATTACAGCTAACAGTTAGGCTAAACTGCGTTTAATGCAGCTTAGGTAATGTGTGTGCCCAGCATGGGCATCTTTCCTTATAAATATAGGGATTAATCTAGAGGGTGCAAGTCTCTTGTGGGCAGGTGTAATGGCTTGAACCATTAGTAAGCTTCAATGTCTCTAACCGTGAGGTTAGGACTGAAGTTATTTGTGATTGAATAAAGAACAAATACCGACTACAAAAGTCTGAACTGACCCTTCGACAAGAGCTCAGGATAAACCAAGCAGGAACAGCATATGGGGTATAGTTGATCGGGTAAGCAAGCACATCTTTGCAAAGCCCCAAAGAATTACAAAAGGTCAATTATCTAGATGCGGCAGGGATCGAATGAAAGAAGATGCAATTACCTGGAGGGCGGAGCGGAAAAAAAATGATTTTGTAAATCATTTTAGCGAACGAGCCAGCTTGCCGCATTGGGCTAATCACGAGTTGGCAAAGCAGAGAAGTCAGCAGCGGTCATAGTACCTGCGTAAAGTAGGGAAGGACTTAACGATAGTCTTTTCGAAATTGAATAGGGAGTAATTTCTACGTTACGGATAGTTTTCCAGTAGAGTTATAGCCCTTTATGAAAGTAGAGAATAGCTTCAACCGGTGAAAAGAGCTTTTATAGTACGCTCAGTGAACCGCCAAGTACGAGACCCGCTTGGTTTATTCTGAGCCTGACGAAGGACCTGTGGTGTGAGAGGCGCAGTCCGTCAGTTAGTTCTGGCGGACCCCGTGTACTCGACTATGTGCTGGCGTCCATTTCGTTTGATAAATTTTACTTTTTATTGGGTTAGGATAAATAGTTAATTCGGTTACCTTTTCGGGACGAAACTTTGAAAAAATGGATATTTAAGGACATGCAAACCGCATAAAAAAGACTATGAAAATCACGTAACAAATGGTCTATTTTAAGGGTATCAACTTACATTATCCTACTATTAACTTTTCTGAGATCTTTTCTTCACCAACAACAGTTGTGATTATGTATAATCCTGGCTTAAGATTGTTGCTAGTATCAATTTGAATATCAAATGTTCCATCATAATCTCTAATCGCATAAATTTCATTTATGATATGCCCCGTTGCATCCGTCATCATTAAACGAATTTCGGAAGAGCCTTTAGGGCACTCTGAAAGCTTTGCTCTGCAATTACCTGGACAAGGGTTTGGATATACAGTTAAAACGCACATGCTTTCATCAACTGCATTTAATACATCAACTACCTCCGGACCATATTCTTCGAACTGACCGTCATAATCAGTTTGTCTAAGCATATAATAATTTGTGCCATCAGCGGGATTTGAATCTGTAAAGTCATAAGCCAACATTGTCGTTGAATTTCCACCTCCATTAATAGTTTCAAGCACTTCATATGATATTCCATTGGTACTTCTTAATACTTCGAAATAGTCATTATTTATTTCAGTTGCAGTACTCCATTCCAATACTATGCTTTGATTATAGTACTCGCCTGTAAATGACAGTAATTCAATAGGAAGGGTAGAAAGAATCGGACATGTACAGATTATACCTGGAAGATTCGTTGAAGTAAGATTTAAATCTCTAATAGTATCTGAAGTTGTTGTTATATTCCCAGCGGTTGTAAATATTGAACCATCAATACTTGCCCCAACGTTTAAAACAATTGACGCATTATTACAAATGATTGTTCCTCTAAATACAGAATAGTTATTTAATGTAGCTGCTCCATTGATTAACCAAAATATATTTTTTGATTGGGCGCTGTTAATCAATTTTACTTTTGCATAGGTACTTGTAGTAAGAGCTCCATTTATTTTGATAACAAAAACCGCATTCGCATTACCTTGTGCATTCAAGTATAATGTGTCAGTTAATACAGCTGCAGCATTCATAAGATATACATGTGGTGTAAGTACTAATTTGTTTCCAAATTGTACAGGATATAGTAGTTCGATATCAGAAGGTAAAGCATTGAGATAATTATAAATATTAAGTAAATCGCTTGAGCATAATAATGTAGAGGCATCTGGAATAGGGTGAATAGTGCCTGCTACGTTCAAAGGATTGTAACCTGAAGTTGAACCTAAATTTGTTCCAACATCACCGGCTAAATGTGTTAAGCCATTATCTCTAACTAACCCATTAGAAGAAAATACAGAATAGTTTATAGTTGAGCCAAGAGCCGGTGCATTAGGGCCGGTAAGAATTGCCCTTCCATCTCCTTTTGGCATAAATGCTAGTGTTCCATCTATTGTAATTGCTCCTGTGGTTGAGAAAGCTCTACCTTCTAATGTGTCACCTGCAGCCATATGAATTGCCCCATTGTTTGCAATAAGATTGCCTCTCATTAAAGTTCCCGCACCCATGCTAATTGCACCCTCAACTTTCCAAAATACATTACAGGCTAATGCCCCATTAATCAACCTAACTTTAGCTGAAGGGCCGGTAGAAAATGTGCCTTGTATCTGAATAATAAATACAGCATTTGAATCTCCTTGCCCATCTAATATTAAGCAATCGTCAAGTGAGGCGGCTTGGGGAATTGAGAAAACGCCCGCAAAGAATCTTTGTCCATATCCCAGTAATGGACCAGGAAAGAAAGTTGGTACAGCTGCGTGTAGTTGTTTGTAAGCAGTTAATAAGTCAGTTGAGGCATTAAAACTTGTTGCATCACCATTATGATTTACACCATCTATATTGCTAAAACCGCTAATTGCACCCGCAGTTGTGCCCACATCCCCAGTTACATGAGAAATTCCTGTATTACTAACAGCTCCTGTGGTAGTAAAGAGGACAAAATCAGCCGCAGTTCCTAGATTAATAACTTGTCCAAAGTTTGTTAAACTGTATAGGGCTAGAGTTGCAATTAATATTGTCTTTTTCATAATATAGTAATGATTAATATTATTAATAAAATGTGATCCTTATACTGCAAATGACTTTGTTTTCTACAGTTGATTTTGCAGGATATAATCAACTCAAATTAGTGAAATGAAAACAAACTGAGAATCACGTTCTTCAATATACGTGAAGGTTCAATAAAGGTTATGGACATACCGTTTATTTATTATGTGTGAAAATTTTTCATGTGTGCCGAAGTTTACGTGATATATTGGAGTCTGGAGTCATTGAATTTCCTAGCGTGGAGGTTTCGTTTCCTAACGTTGTTTTTGAGGCTAGACTCCCAGAACATTTAGGATATTGAAGGTTTGCAACAATGGCGGATGTGTTTGCTCCACTCTTGTCAATATTAATGATCTGTGACACTCCATTCCCTTCAACAGCTTTGATTAAAATTTCGAAACAAAAAGCCTGACGTAAACGTCAAGCCTTCATTTCTCCAGTGGGCTATACTGGATTACTTCGAGATCTATTTAGTACCGAGGTAAAAAATTAAACAAACAAAGGGAGGTAGGTTAAACAAACACATCAACCACCTACCTTAATCCCTATGTTTATTTTAATGAGCTTAATAGTTCTGTTACTTGTTCGTTAAGGATAGACTTGTTCATGTTAGCGTGAAACTCATCCATACATCTCTCATGAAACAATGGATATAAATGCTTGTCTCTAAACTTGCTGCTACTTTTAAAGTTTGAGTAATGAGCAATGATTGTTTGAGCTCCGTCCGCGATGAATACTATACGTTGTCTTCCATGAGATTTGTTGTCTTTACCATAAGTGAATTCGATGAGCTTATTAGTAGAATCAAGTTCCGTAATTTGAAAGGCAACGGCTACATCCATTAACTTAGCGACTCTCAAATTCAATTCAAATACCATCCCCAATTCTATTGATGGAATTAGAGAATCATTTGTGTCATATAATGTATCATCTGCCTGTGAATAAGAATTCTTGAAAGTGTTTAAAGGTCCTTTCCAAACTTCCGTGGGTTTAGCTTGCGTATAAGCTTCCCAAACTGTTGAGATGTCTGCATTAACTACGTACATTTTTTGATGGTAAGAGAATCCCGCGAGGTTGGATTTTTTATTGATACTTCTTTTAAATTTTCTTAGTTGCTTTAATTTCTCTCGTTTTTTCTGAATCGGATTTTCTTTTTCTAATTCGCCAATAACTGTATTTGCGAATAGTTGGTTACTGAATAATCCGGTTAAAAGAATAGCTATAATCATTGTTGTGTTTCTTAAAGTTTTCATAATGTCTGTGTGTTTGTTTGACATTGTAAACCTAGCTCGAGACGATGGGCCGTGAAACACTGTTTTGAAATTATGCGTACTTTAGTGGGTGGTTAATTATAATCAATGAAGTATTAAAAATGGTAGTGTCACAATGTAATACGTACTTTGTAAATAGTGAAAAAGAAATGGATTAATGAGATTAATTGAAGTTGAGGGGAGAATCGGTAGCTAGAATAGGAGTTTAAAGACTAATGCAAAAGTCTTCGTAGTTCATTTGATTTGAAATAACGCCTAAGTTCTGAAGTGTGTCTTGTACTTTTTGAATTACCTCCGGATGAATATCATTTGTAGTTTCCCATTCAGTCATATTCATCCACTGTTCAGCATCCTTTTTTTCAATACCGTATCGATTGGAGATCAATTCAATTGCACTGGATTGCTGCATAAAAACCTCCGACCTTTTCTTAATGATCTGAATTAATGACTTAATATCGTCAAGTCGAGTGGCCAGAATTTCATTTCTGACAGCAATAACAAAACATGGCCATGGAGTTTTAATACTGTCAATGAGTCTTAATTCACCAGAATCGACCAATGGTTTAGTTGTGAACTTCTCCCAGAGAAATAGGTTAGCTCCCTGATAACCTAACGTTTCACGAGCTCCTTTTAAATTAGCTACTACTCTAAAGTCAAAATCATCTCGCACCCAACCTTTTTGTTCTGCGTATACGTAAGCCATTAAATGAGATCCAGAACCCCATCTACTTATAGCAAACAACTTGTTTTTAATGTCTTCTGGCTGCTGAAAGTCGTTATGTGCTGAAGTATGAACTCCCCAGGTTAGGGGTGACTTTACATAAAACCCTACAATCGAAGTTTTATTTCCTTTTACAATATCCGCAACGATACCCTCCGTAAGAATTAATGCAACGTCTATTTTACCATGACGCAATTCCCTAGCCATAGCTCCAGTGCCTCCTGGGAAATCCTCCCACGAAACATCAAGACCTTGATCAGTAAATAAGCCTTCTTCCATCGCCAAATGCCAAGGAAGATTAAAATGTTCAGGAACACCGCCTATGCGAATTACATCACTCATTAATCCAGTTTCATTTTATCAATTTCCGATTTCCTACCTATTGTTCTGGTAATGAAATCAACATCGTACTTGCAACCACGTGCCGGAGAATATTCGCGCCCATAGAATATGATTTGCAGGTGCAATTTATTCCAAAGTTCTTTAGGGAAAAGTCTTTTAGCATCCTTTTCCGTCTGATCTACATTTTTTCCATTGGTTAAGTTCCATCTATACATTAACCGATGGATGTGCGTGTCAACCGGAAAAGCAGGGACTTTAAAGGCTTGAGCCATAACAACCGAAGCTGTTTTATGTCCTACGCCAGGTAAAGCTTCTAATGCTTCAAATGAGGCTGGAACTTCGCCTTCGTGATGCTCTATTAGTAAATGAGATAGATCTGTTATTGCTTTTGACTTTCTTGGAGACAAGCCACATGGTCTTATTATTTGCCTGATTTCTTCGGTAGACACCAAGATCATATCATGAGGATTGTCAGCTAGCGCAAATAATTCAGGGGTCGTTTTATTTACCCTAACGTCCGTGCACTGAGCAGAAAGAAGCACTGCAACGAGAAGAGTATAATTATTACTATGATCCAATGGAATTGGAGTTTCGGGGTAAAGGTTCTCAAGCTCCCGAATAACGTATTCAACGCTTTCACTTTTTGTCACTTGCCTAAATCAAATATTTCAGAATATTTCCAACGGATATTAGTAATTGCGGTTCCACCATTTTCCATGTGATATAAAAAGCCCACCAGATAATTTCCATATTCTTCAAATTCAACTTCCAATTCAAACTTATCGCCTGTATTCACAATATGTTCTTCATGCAATGAGATAGTAACCATTGTTAAGTTTTTATATTCTGTACCCTCTAAATAATATTGTTGATCCTCACCTTCGGACGTTTTTACGTTTTGTTGTTTCCCTACAATAACCGAAGTTTTACCTCGGTTAATCAATGAGAATAAAACGGTTTTGCCATTAATCTCATAATTCACATTAACTGAATCTTGTTCAGATAGCCCTGTTAGATTTTGTAATTGCTCTAGATCAAAATCCTGATACATTTGAAGAGGGTCTAAAATTTCTTCATTCACTAATATGTGAACGGGTTTCTTTTCAACTGCAGAGCATGAAAATAGAAACAGAGAGGTTAGAATAGGTATTATTATTTTACGCATAACGGGCAGAGTGTTTGTAAGCTCCATAGCAACAGATTATCATCAAAATCGATTGCGTATAAATCAGCAGTTTTTGTCCAGATCCTTGAACAATTCTTCCAGATTCAAATTCTGTACTAGGACCTAAAATTAGGAAAAAGATATAAGCCGCAAGAAAAAATCCAAAAGCAAGGAAAATAATTCCAAATATTTTTGGATAATTCGGCTGTTGTTTGATGCTAATAAAAAGTAAAAAGCTACAAATCATAAAAGCGGTAAAGCACGAGAAAACACTATAAATGTGGGCTTTAGGCACTAAGTTCCATGGAGTAAGTGCAATGGCCATATAGCCTAACCCAGAAATAGTACCTAAAATGGTGGTTATTTTAACAACCAATTTATTACCAGCTGGCACTAGGTTTTTATGAACTCTGAAAAACACGACCACACCACTTCCCATTAAAACCATTGAAAACATGTAGGGAATTGAGGTCCAAATGGTTGATTTACCAGTAAAGCCGTGTGTCCTTCCGAGATCACTAAAAAAGGAACCGAAAAAATTGTAACCTTCTAATGTTGGATTAAATCGATCGCCACCGTAGTATAAGAACATCATTATTGTTGTCAGCAATAAATATATTGCAATACTAACACCTGTAAAAGTGAAGGCATAACGAAGTTGATTAGGGCTCATGAAAACGAAAAGTAAGTAAAAAAAATAGTACTGAGAATTGCTCTACCTTTACTTTGTGAAGTTGGTACTTGTTATAATCGCATTATTAATCTCTGTTGGAGGTAGTTCCCAGTCTTTTTTTGATTTTCCAGATACGATAAATAAAAAGAGACTGGCCGGAGTGGTGGCAATTGAAACTATTGGAACAGCTGGATCACTTCTCGCATTAAATCAAGTTTGGTACTCCCAATATCCAAGATCATCATTTCATTTATTTAATGATAATGCGGAATGGCTACAAATGGACAAAGTGGGCCATACGTTAACTGCGTACTATATAGGATACGCTGGAGTAAAAGCCTTACAGTGGACTGGAGCTAAGAGAAAAAGAGCGATCTGGTATGGCGCTGGTTTGGGTTTGCTTTATCAAACAGGCTTAGAAACATTAGATGCATTTTCAACTGGATGGGGTTTCAGTATTGGAGACATGGTTGCCAATGTAGCGGGCACTGGCCTTGTAGTAGCGCAAGAATTACTGTGGGATGATCAGCGAATAAAAATGAAATTTTCAGCTCACTTAACTGATTACGCTGGCTTTAGACCTAACGCTTTAGGAAGTACAGTTGGTGAGCGATTATTAAAAGATTATAACGGCCAAACTTATTGGCTTTCTTTTAACTTGAAGTCATTCGCGTTCAAAGAAAACCAGAGGTTTCCAGGTTGGTTAAATGTAGCGATCGGGTATGGGGCGACTCAAATGATAAGCGGAACTAAAAACCCGGATTTATATTGTAATGGAAATGCCTGGTGTAAAGGATTAGATAGACATCGTCAGTGGTACTTGAGCCTTGATGCAGATTTAACTAAAATAGGATCTGGTAAGTACCAAAAGAAACTAAAAAGTGGTTTCTTGAAAGCTTTCTTCGGGACTTTCGGTTTTATAAAAATTCCTGCGCCAGCTTTAGAGTTTTCAAAAAATGGCGTTCGGTTAAATCCCTTTTATTTCTGATTTAGGAAGAGACAAATTGAAGTTCTTAATATGAAGGCAGTTGATATATTTTCCATTAGATAAATCAGGAAACTTCGTTTGAACGCTTCTCGTTCCTTTAACTTTAGCAGAAGTAGCTCTTCCTCTGCCTTTTGGTTGAAATAAAAATGAGTTTTCTTCCAATTCTTGATAAAACTTAAAAGGAATCAGTGTGTTA
Source organism: Parvicellaceae bacterium (assembly GCA_047639575.1). Classification (GTDB taxonomy): domain Bacteria; phylum Bacteroidota; class Bacteroidia; order Flavobacteriales_D; family Parvicellaceae; genus JBLIOB01. The sequence goes on along the minus strand of JBLIOB010000001.1, from coordinate 55,983 downwards.
TTTACTGGAAACGCGATGGAATTGGACTGAATTTGTGTCTCGAAAAACTTGTTATCGTTGATCTTTGCGTTAAACAGAACTGTAGAACCGTCTTTCTTCCAATTAAGTTCTGCTAATTCTTTTGGAATCCCCCAATTGGATCTGCCAGCAACTTTACTCTCTTCAGAATTCACGTAGGTTTTGGTAATCATTAACTGATACTTCCCTTCAATATTGAAAAGCCCTGGAATAAATACCAGCTCTTGATAAGGTCCACAATCTGATTCCTTATAATCAACGATCATCACAAAAGATAATCCGCCTTTGAATTTATAATGCAAATGAGCGGGAACGAATCCGTTCTCTAAAATCCAATTTTTATTAAAGCTATAGGTCAGAATAATTCCTTCGCCATTAAGTTTCCACGGAGCTGGATAGTCCATACTAATGTTCTATAATTATGTTCTTTACTTTTTGCGGAGGGTAATGAATCACGAAGGTACTATTTGACAAGTGAAATCAAAGAAAATCCTGTATGTTTATCAAACAAGAATCACTTTTGGTTTTTCCCAAAGTTCTTGGAATTCAGGAGGTCCGCTAAAGTGTTTGCCAATAAAGTCGTCAAAGCCGCCTTTAGTTTCTTCAGATAAAATCTCGGAAATCGCCTCAATTTGCTCTCCTGAAATTGCAAATGGAAAGTTGCTGAGTCTCATTTGCTTTCCATTAAACTCACCAACGATTTGGTATTCCTGACTGTCTTCTAACGGTTTCCCAGAAAACGCGCAGGTTTCTAACGAGCTACTGATGTACAAACTTTCAAACCCCTTATGTAGAAACGGTGGTTTGGTGATAGTCTTTCCAGCATAGAAATTTGCCAAAGCTTCTTCTGAATCTTCACTTAACTCCTGTTGTCTGGTATATATACATTCCTGGCAAATAGCGAACTCGAAGATCGTTAATGTTTTATCTGAGTCAGGATATTTACGTACCGCTTTCTCGATGAAATAATGCTTATTGGATTCAATTAATTCGCTTTCGCACTCGATACAAAATTGAAACGGTTGTCCTGTGCTGTCGCAGTGGAATTCCACACAGATATCTGTATCAATAAAAGAATTGCTAAGTGATTCGTCATCCATGAACCGAAGGTACAGACTTTATCTGTTTTATTAAAAATGTAGCAATGTTAGTTTAGCTGAAAACTAGGTGCTATTTTTATCCTATCTATGGCTGGAAATTCATTTGGAGAAATATTTAGGTTAACATCATTTGGTGAATCACACGGTGCTGCACTAGGTGGAGTTATTGATGGATGTCCGGCAGGTTTGAAAATAGATTTAGCATTTGTCCAGAATGAACTAGATAGAAGAAAGCCCGGTCAAAGTGAAATCGTTACCCAACGAAAAGAAGGGGATTCTGTAGAGTTTTTATCCGGAATATTTGAAGGAACAACCACTGGAACACCGATTGGTTTTATTATTCGAAACGAAAACCAGAAATCAAAAGACTACGCCCATATAAAAGATCAATTTAGACCTTCACATGCTGATTTCACCTACCAAGAGAAATACGGGGTAAGAGATTATCGCGGAGGTGGTCGGTCTTCAGCAAGAGAAACTGTTTGCAGGGTTGTAGCCGGAGCCGTAGGTAAGCAGATTTTAGCACATTATAACATGAGCGTTCAAGCTTTTGTTTCAGCAGTTGGACCACATAAGTTGCCGTCAGATTATACTGCGTATGACCTATCCAACAGCGAAAATAATATACTTCGTACCCCTGACTCTGAATTTGCAGAGGAGATGATTAATTTCATTAAAGAGATTCGAAAAGCTGGCGATACGGTGGGTGGAGTTGTGTCTTGCGTAATTAAAGGATCACCAGTTGGACTTGGAGCTCCTGTTTTTGACAAGTTGCATGCAGACCTGGGCAAAGCGATGCTGAGTATTAATGCAGTTAAAGGCTTTGAATATGGTTCAGGCTTCGAAGGAACCAAAATGAAAGGATCAGCTCACAATGACCTGTTTCAAGCTGAATCCGAGAAAGTATCAACCACATCTAATAGATCTGGAGGTATTCAGGGAGGAATTAGTAATGGTGAAGACATTTATTTCAATGTGGCATTTAAGCCTGTTGCAACAATTATGCAAGACCAGTCTTCTGTAGACATTGCCGGGAATGAAGTTACGGTAACTGGCAAAGGAAGACACGACCCATGTGTTGTGCCAAGAGCAGTACCAATAGTAGAAGCCATGTCTGCAATCGTATTAGTTGATCATCTTTTAAGAAGTAGAACGATAAAATTATGAGTAAGGGTAAAAAGAAAATAGCACTTCATTGGAAGATCATTATTGCATTAATACTTGGTATTGTTTGGAGCATGGTAGCCGGAGGTTTCTTTGGCGGTATGGTTGAGGGCGATGTGGCTAATGTGACAGTAACTCCAATGGAAATTGAAGATTCTACCATTACGCTGCTCAAAGATCATATGATTCAAATTGCCGACTTCGATCAAGCAAAAACATCAAGCATTATGCTCTATGATCAAGAAGGTAAAATTGTGCCAATTATGAAAAGGGATTGGATCGACCCTTTAGATCATTCTAAAGGAGCTTTTTTAGTCTGTAGACTTGGTCTAGACAAGAATGTTACGGAATTTCAATTTTCCTATAAAGGGTCTGGACTTAATTCGATGACTAATATCACGGCAGATTGGATTAGTCCATGGGGAACCATTTTTATCCGGCTGTTAAAGTTTATAGCGATACCATTAGTACTGTTTTCAATAATTGTTGGTGTGTCTAGCTTGGCAGATATGTCTAAACTTGGAAAACTAGGAGGTAAAACCCTAGGGATGTACTTAATTACAACGGTTTTCGCGGTTACGATAGGGTTGCTTTTGGTTAATACTTTTGCCCCTGGAAAGGGATTAGACAAGCATGCCATGAACAAATATCGAATTGATTATGAATTGTGGGCAGGAGAAAATAATAAAGAAATTTTAGGAGATCAGCGATTAGTAGAAGACGAATCCGTGCAAGCACTTGTGGCGCAAGTTAGGTCAGAAAGACAAAATGTACCGCAAGATGTTAAAGAAAGCGTTGCAAAATTTGCCGAGAAGAAAAAGAAAAGCACAGGTAAAGGGCCATTAAATGCGCTAGTGGAAGTAGTTCCTGAAAACATTTTTGTATCGCTTGGCGAAGCGGCCATGCTGCAAGTTATCTTCTTTGCAATCTTCTTTGGAATAGTGATGGGAATGTTGCCAAAAGAACGGATGAAAGGTGTCGATTCCTTTGTGCAAGGTGCCAACGATATTTTCGTAAAAATGGTTGACATTATTATGAAATATGCTCCATTTTTCGTTTTCTGTTTAATGGCAGGGTTGATGACCAAAATGGCCAGTTCCCCCCAGGAAATGGGAGGAATCTTCATTTTACTTGGAAAGTATACACTGACGGTTCTTGGAGGTTTGATATTGATGGTATTTGTTATTTATCCCGTGACCATGCTAATTGTAGCGAAGAAAAAAATAACCTATACTGGATTTTTCAAAAGAATCAGTCCGGCTCAGTTCATGGCATTTTCAACTAGCTCCAGTGCTGCCACATTACCAGTAACTATAGAATGTGTTGAAGATCGAATTGGAGTAAAGAAGAAAATATCCAGCTTTGTTTTACCTATTGGAGCCACCGTTAATATGGATGGGACTAGTTTGTATCAAGCAGTTGCTGCTATCTTTTTAGCACAAATGCACGGTATTGATTTGAGCATCGGACACCAAGTTACCATTATGGGAATGGCAACATTAGCGTCAATTGGCTCTGCGGCCGTTCCTAGTGCTGGAATAGTTATGTTAATGATTGTGCTAGAATCGATAGGATTGAATCCTGCTTGGATCGCTATTATTTTACCGATTGATAGAATCTTAGATATGTGCAGAACAGTAGTTAATGTAACTGGAGATGCTACGGTAGCTACAATTATTGCTAAAAGCGAGGGAGAATTGGAGGTCCCACCCCTTGAGGATTTGGATTAATCTGTAACAAATCCGAAGATTTTAAGTTATTCAAATGCGTTTGGACGCATTTTTGTAATAGTTCTGATGTAAATAGTGACGCCACGCTAGTAGTTAGATTGAATTGATGATGAGATTTAAAATTTTATTTGCCCTTGCGATTTTCATCGCACAGCCTTTAGTAATGTTTTCGCAAGAGAACGAGGAGGAAGAAATTGAAGAAGCATGTTTGAAAGTACCGACCAATAAGAAAATAGCTAAGCTTCTTAAGTCATCCCATGACAAGGGAATTCCTTATCAAAAGAGGTATCAAGCGTTAAAGGATGCGCTAGAAATTGACGAAGAATGTGGCGTTTGTTTATGGGAATTAGCCAAGAAGAACTTTATCAAAGCAAAATCTGAAGGAGGCGAGTACTTTGAGCATTCCATTAAGTATTATGAGCAGCTTATTGGGGTTTGTCCTGAATATCATGCTGATATGTATTATAATCTTGGAATCATCTATTATAATAAGACTAACGATGAAATGGCCAGAAAGTATTTCAATCAATATTTGAAATTTCCTACAGACGATGAAGACAAATTAGGCAGACGATATTCTGAGCAAGTAGACGATGTAAAAGCAGTACTTCCAGAAATCGATTTTTTTCTAGATTTTTATAGCAAACCAGTGAAGTTTGATCCAAAATTGGTTCAAAATGTTTCTTCTCAAAAAGATGAATTCTTGCCCATGATCTCACCGGATAATGAAATACTGATGTATACACGTAGGTATGAATATAAAGGCAAAGGAGATATGCTGACGCAGACACTAGAGGACTTAACTATTTCGAATAGAGGAAGTTATAAGGATCCTTGGGATAAGGGTAGAATGATGCCTCAGCCATTTAATCATGGAGAATTTGATAAGTTAGGAGGAGTATCTTTTTCAATAGATAATCATGAAATGTATGTATGTGCTTGTAAAACCGATCCAAATTCAGGCCAATCACTATGTGATATTTACGTTACTAACTATGAAGAACATTACGATGAAAAGAAGAAAAGAAACGTATACGAGTGGACGGATATGGAGAATTTAGGTCCGAATGTAAACTCTACGGATCCTGGAACTTGGGAAGCCCAGCCGTCTATCAGCGCAGACGGAAATACGTTATACTTTGCTTCCGCCAGACCAGATTGTTACAAGAACGCTCAAGGTCAAATAACGATGGATTTGTTTTATTCAGAGCGGCAGGAAGACGGAACTTGGGGAATAGCTAAAAATATGGGGCCTACGATTAATTCAGGAGACCATGAGAAAGCTCCGTTTATGCATTCTGATAGCAGAACGCTATACTATGTGGCCCACACCAATAAGAAACGGCTAGGAGCAGGTGGATATGATGTGTTTTACTCGCAGCAAGATCCGAAAACTAAAAAATGGTCAAAGCCAAAAAACTTAGGTTTTCCAATCAATTCAGAAGGAGATGAAGAAGGGTTAATCGTTAGTATTGACGGGGAGCATGCTTTTATTTCTTCTAATAAGAGTGGGGGAGTTGGTTTAAGAGATATTTATTCTTTCATATTACCACATAATGTGAGACCGGATGCGGTTGTGCTATATAAAGGTGAAATTAATGATGACAAAGGAATACCTGTCACAGATGTTGAGGTGGAATTGACTTTTAAAGATGATGATGGGAAAACAACAACGGTAAAAGCGCCATCTAAAATAAACGACAAAGGACAAATAGTGGCCATCGTTAACATGGGTAAACATGATGCACCTAAAGACGTTTTGCTATCTGTAAAAAAAGATGGTCATTCGTTTGATTCTAAAGTTTTCAAGGCGAAGGATTTTATTGCTAAGAAAATTCCTTTAGTCGTTAAGGATCCAGAAAAATTAGAAGTTTCGGAATTGGTAGTGGGGAAGTCTTATACTATTGATGACATCCTGTATACAACCAGTTCTGCGGATGTAGAGCCGGATTCGGAAATCATTTTGGACGGCTTCGCACAATATTTAATTGACAATCCTAAAATTAAAGTTGAGATTCAAGGGCATACAGATGATGTTGGAAATGACGCAAGAAATTTGGCGCTTTCTCAAGATCGTGCGTTTACCGTTTTAGAATACTTATCTCTAAAGGGGGTAAAGTCGTCCCGTTTAAAATTCAAAGGGTATGGTGAGGGTAAACCTAAATACCCAAATGATTCCGATATGAATAGAGCTAGGAACAGACGAACTGATTTCAAGATCATTTCGCTCTAGTACATATTTATTCTAATTTTCACAGTTAATTTTAATTAGCATTATAGCTTATCTTTGCGGCTTACTTATAAAAGCTTAAAGATGAAAAGGTTAATCATATATATTCCAGCATTTCTAATCGGTGCCGGATTAATTACTGCTTGCGGATCTACTGAAGTTGTAGATATAACTGGAAATAATACGGATGTTGATTCTGTAGAAGCAGGGTTAATGGAAGATCACGATCATGATGTAGAAACGGAAGCTCCAACAAAAGCCGTTTATAATGAACAAGACTATATGGTTTATGGAATGAATAGAGATTTTCCGGTGACTGATATTAGTACAGTAGATGATCTATTAGCAGCAGTAAATGAAACTACTGAAACGGAAATGGTAATAGCTAGCACTGCCCATGAGGTGTGTCAAATGGCCGGTTGTTGGATCAAGGTTGGAAACGACAATGGAGAAATGGTAAGAGTTAAGTTTAAGGACCATTTTACGCTTCCAATTGAATCAAGTCATGGAAAGCATGTAGTTTTCCATGGTGTTGGTATTAAAGAAGTCGAAACAGTTGAAATGCAGAAACATTACCTGGAAGATGCAATGAAAGAAGGTGGTGAAGTAACTCAGGCTGATATTGATGCAATTACAGAACCTTTGGAAACAATTTCTTTTATCGCTGACGGAATCATGGTAGCCAATGGTGATGTGATTGAAACGGAAGTAGATGTAACCGAGTAATTCGACTAATTAATTTTAAAGCCTTTTTCATTTTTGAAGGATGTTTTGAATACATCTTCTGGTATCAGTTCTTTTCAATTCTGCTTGCAAATTGTTTGCAAAAAAGTTCTAAGCAGCAAAAAGCCCAAGGATTTTGATACTCCTCGGGCTTCTCTAGGTCTACAGCCATATAGACTTACTTTTTGTTCTTGCGAACTGGCGGTCTGGACGGGACCGCAAAACCATGTTTTCTAACTTTGTTAAATGTTGTCTATTGTTTCTTTAAAAGCCTTTAGTAGTTGCGCTTTAAGATGTTTTTTGGGTTGCGAAAGAAAAATTGATATAATGATAAATATAGATAATCTGATCCCTAATCTGATCCCCTTTTCGTATATTTGAACAAACGATCAATATGGCAGAAGTGAATTTTAATCTTAAAAACAAAAATGCGAAGAACAAATCGCTGATTAATCTCATCTTCAATTTTAATGGACAACGTATAAAACTGTCTACGGGTTATAAGATTGAGCCTAAATATTGGAATGATCGAAAGCAACGTGCAAAAGAGTTGTTGGAATTGCCAGATAACGGTCAAATTAATCTGCAATTAGAGAAGTTGTCTCGTCTTATGATAGACTTGTATAATGGGTATAAATCAGAAGGGTGGATACCAAAGGCTGAAATATTGAGGCAAGAGTTTTTAAATCTTAAAGCCAATCCTATCCAGCCAAAAGTAAAGAAGGAGTTCTGGGATCATTTCGAAGATTTCGTGTCTTTTAAAAGAACAGAACTCGGTGATGTGCGTGATTACCACAATTCATTAAGAAAGCATCTTCAAGCTGGAGAAGTGAAGTTTGGGCAGTCTTTAACTTTTCGTTCTATCAAGTTGCAACATGAAGGTTTCGTGGATGCTTGGGACCAATATTTAATTTATGAAGCTGTCAATTCAAAAGGTGATCATGGTTTGTCGGTTAATACGGTGGGGAAACAGCATAAGAACTTGAAGGTCTTTTTAAATTGGTGCTTTGATCGGGAAATACACCCAAGGTACAGTTTGAAACATTTGCCAACATTAATGGAGGAAGTGGATAAGGTCTATCTCAAGTCTGACGAATTATTACGTCTTGAATCTTTGGAGTTAAAAAACGAAAATGAGATTATAGTTAGGGATTTATTCATGATCGGCTGTGAAACAGGATTAAGATTTAGTGATTTCTCAAGGCTTAAACCCCAATATTTTGAGAGAGATAGATTAATAATAAGAAGTAAAAAGACGGGCTCTAAGCAAGAAATTCCGATAAGTACTCGCGTAAGACTAATACTTGAAAAATATAAAGCTGAATTGCCAACTTTCGATAGTAGAAAACTAACCTTGTTTAATCATACAATTCGTGATTTATGTAAACGTGCGGAAATAGATGATTCGATTACAATCTATAAGAGAAGTTCTGGTAAAACGATCGAAGAGTTTAGGCCCAAATATCAAGAAATATCAACGCATTCTTGTAGAAGGACGTTTTGTACATTAAAGTTTATTGTTGGCATGCCTGCTCAGGCTATAATGATGTTTAGTGGGCATAAAACGGAAAAGAGTTTTATGAAGTATTTGAAGTTAGATGCTGAGTTGACCGCGACTGAATATGCTGATTACTTTTAGCTCAATCTATTTTACCATATGTTTTGTAGAAACATTTAAAAGAAGGAGTAGAAACTCAATGAATATGAAAGTTGTGTGACATAAAGATCACTAATAGAACATGTTGTGGTGTAAAGTGAAGTTTTTTGTTTATGTTTAATGTGAACGCTACTTAACACTTATGATCTATGAAATTCCAGCTAAAAAAAATCTGTGAAATAGGCTCCTTAATAGGGATATTAATGTTGTGTCTATACAGTCATGCGACCGCTCAAACGCCAAAGTCGCATTTGGAAGGAATAGATGCTTCTTATAACTTTTATAATGTAACGAATGCCATAGATGCTTCAAATATTAAGTTAAACTGGACACAGTCTCAGCTGAAAGAATATGAAAGAACTAAATGGTTATTTGATGACCGTCTTAGAGGAACCTCGGCAATGGAAACGGGAAAGCCGGGTACATTTGTTGATGCGGTTAAGGCTTTCTCAGGATCCGCAGTTTGCGATGGGGGAGAGAGTGATTGGGGATTCGTAGGTCCATTTTTCTTTGATGTACAAAGTCAAGGGAGAATAATTGCTGTCCATATGTACGAGAATGACAGGAATACGATTTTAGCAGGTGCCGCAACTTCTGGTATTTGGAGAACTGAAGATGGTGGAGTCAACTGGAATTGTGTTACAGATAATCTGAGACATCCGGGAATTGGGATTAATGATTTTGCAGTTAAGCCCGGAGATGATAATGTTGTATTGGCTGCGCTGGGATTAGGCCAATTTAATTACGGAATGGGATTACTCATTTCAACAAACAAAGGTAAAAATTGGAATATTGTTGATGTTCCTTCTGCGATACCTGTTGATCAAGTTGCAGGAGCAGTCTCACATAACGTAGATTTTGACCCAAATGTACCGTGTGAGGCACTTGTTTCTTTTGGAAGAAGGTTGTTTTGGTACAACACCTGCTCAAATATTTACACCGAAGTAACACCTCCCGCTTCGCAAATTCATGGTGCAAATAACCACTGGTTTCATGACATTGAGGTTATGGATGATGGAGGAAACACAATTGTAGTAGTTGGTAGTAAAGCTGACGGGAATAGTTCATCAAACGCGCTCGTTTCTACAGATCGAGGTGCAACTTGGCACAATTTTACAGATCAAATAGTAATTATGGGTAATGGCTCTGTTTTGGAAATAGCTGGAGACATGGAAGGCGGAACAATCGGAAATCAATTGACCCATCCCTTTGTCTCTTCATCAAGTGCTCCTAATTATGGCTTTAGAACTTGGAAATATGAAATTGACCCTCTTGATCCAACAAATATTGTGGCTGCTGCATTACCGGACATAAATGATCCAATTCAGCCACGTCAACCAAAAGCAAGATTGAAAGCCTCGGATATTTTTGGTTGGCAATTTGGAAGGAACTTTGATTTGGTATTTGATGCAAGGGTGCCGAAGGATACTAAATTGACCGTTTTTGCGAGACATTTTGTATCTGGATTAGGAGATCAGTTTTTACCAATTTGGGAAAGTAATTCTGGCGCAATCGCAACCACAGATATGGTATACTCGAATGAAACTTTGCCGTTTTTGGTTGATCCAAGTTTGGGTGATTTTGGAATGACCGATTTATGGTTTGAAGCTACGAGTAATGCAACCTATGCTGGAGCGGACAAAGTGATAATGGATAACATAGATGTGATTTTAAACGAGCTTTTAGTGCATAGAAATATTGAAGTTGAACATGATAATATGGGTAATATTTATGCAGCAACCGATGAACAAATAATATATAAATCATCAGATTATGGGATTACTTGGAGTTTTTATGATGATTGTTCAGGGGTAAGTTTGTTTCATGGTGATTTTGCAATTAATAAGGATTTCCCTGAATGGTGGTACATGGATAATGTGGTTTTGTTAAAAGGCAATCTTAGTTCTGGAATCTCAACTGAAGTTGGTCCAGCGGGATTTCATGGGATACATGGTGATACAAGAGCTATTCAAATTGTTGCTTCGGATCCAACGGGAAATGGAAACGATGTGGTTTTGATAGGGAATGACGGTGGAATAACATTTACACCAGATGGTTATGCCACAACTTTGAATATTAATGGGAAAGGGCTAAATAATACGCAGTTCTATGGAATGGATGTTACTGATAAAAGTTCAAAAGTTATCATTGGAGGGACTCAAGATAATGGAACTCTTGGCGGTGACGGTGAATCTTGGACGCGAGGATGTGGCTCCGATGGAGGAGATGTTCATATTAACGAACTTACGGGTACCACAAGTGTAATTCAGCATGGTTGCTGCGGTGGTTGGAACCTAACAACGCTTACTGGTATTAGTTCTTGTGGAGGTCCAGGATCCGGAGGGTTAAGTGATGGAAGTTTAGAGTCAAATTTTGACCGATCAAAGTTGAATCCTGACCGTGTTTGGTATGGAGGACTTAAATATTTAAGAAATACGAATGACAATTTTGGATCATTTAATATTGTTAATCCAAGTGATCCATTTGTTGCCGATTTCAAAACCAAATATCGCAGCGTGAATATTTATGATAAAAATGATAATATAGTTATTGTAGCTGCTGGAAATCACTTGAATGCGGAAGGAGTTACAAGTCCTTCTGATATCCATAGTAAGCTTTTTTTAACATTAGATAATGGATCTAACTGGACTGATTTGACAAGAGGCTCTAATTCGCCTGAATTATTCGATGCGTTAAAGTGGGCTACAATTACCCATGTAACTTTTCATCCCGAGGATCCCTCTAAAATTTGGATTTCAACTAATTATACTTCAGCCACTCCTTCAGGAAAAAGAAGCGTTTTATTCACTGATGACAATGGAGCATCATGGACTGACGTATCCTTGGGTTTGCCGGGCTTACCGGTACAGAAGCTTGTATTTGTTGATGGGGGCGGAAACTCTATTTATGCCGCAACAGATGTAGGTGTTTATTATAAATCCGATGCTACGGATGAAAGTACTCCCTGGGAATGTTTTAATAATAATTTGCCTGTGGCAATGGTTTCCGACTTGGAGATTAACAATTGTACCAAAGAGATATTTATTTCAACTTATGGACGAGGTATCTGGAAATCTAAACTTCCTGTAAATAATTTGGGTGAAGATTTAAGTCATGGTCAGTCTCTAAGAACTATTACTGGTGAAGAAAAGTATTTAAATAATCTAATTGTTCCTACAAATTCTGAGGTGATTTTAGAAGGTAAGATTTTTATGTCGGCTGGAAAATCGATTACGGTTAAAAAAGGCGGCAAGTTTACAGTTAACGGAGGAACCATAACGAATCAATGCGGAGTGTTTTGGGATGGGATAATTATTGAGGGAGATGTATCAAGCAGCCAATTGAATCCTGCAAATCGTGGAATTGTATTACTTGAAAACGCGGTAATTGAGTATGCTAGAAATGCAGTTCAATTAATTGGCGAGGATTCAAATGGAAATTTGGATTGGAACACAACAGGAGGAGTAATATCAGCGAATAATTCAACGTTTAGAAATAATTGGAGATCCATTGAATTCATGAGCTATGATGTTGGAGGAAATAATTTGTCTAAAGTGACAAATTCACTCTTTTTAACAGATTTAAATTATCCTGATAAAGAAGATGGACCGTACGCCCATGTCACAATGTATGATATTCAAGGTGTAGATTTTGAAAACAACGTATTTGACAATTTAGCCTGGGAAGAATTTGATTTTGATAAAAGAGGAAGCGGCTTAGTTATGCTTGATGCTAGCATGAGAGTAGGTCCAGTTTGTGGATTTTTTGATCCATTCTGTTCAGATTTCACAAGGTCCAATTCATTTAACAACTTATATGCTGGAGTAATTTCATTGGAAGGGTCGACACATAGAAAAGCGACAATAGATCAAAACAATTTTTCAAATTGTGTATATGGAATTCGGATGGCTGGAACAAATACGAAATCGGATGTAACTCGAAATAAATTTCAAATTTCAAACGCTGATGGCGCTGTTGGTACTTCTGGAACTCGATATTGGGACTTTGGCATCTACAGTGACGGTGTAAGTGGTTCTAAAATAGAAGATAATGATTTCACCTCTTATTCTTCTACAGAATCATATTTAAGTACTGGAATTTTTAAAAAGAACGGTGATATCTTGGCAAGTGAAATTTTCCTAAATGATTTTGCAGATATATCAATAGGCCTGCAAACAAGTCAAAATAATTTAGCATTAGAATATGATTGTAATGGGTTTGATATAGGAAGTAATTCAATTGTGGGGCACCATCATAGTACTGGATTAATGGCAAATCAGGGAGATTGTGGAAGCCCATTGCAATTTTCTAAAATGGCAAATAACTGGACTGGAACATGCGACATTTTAAATAGCAAGTACCAGCATTATAGAAACCCTGGTACTAATTTATTTGAATATGATTCGTACATAGGAGAAGGATACGTTCCAACGTCTTGCGCTTTTGACCTAAGTACTGCAGAAATTTGCATAGGTGTGCCAGAACCTGTGGAACAGTGCGTAACCAGTTTAGTTAACACTCCTATAGGGACTGGGAAAGGAAAATATTTTGCATTGCTGGAACAAAAAATATTGTTTGAGGAACAAATTGATGCTGGTGATGCTGATGCCTTGCTAGACGTAATTGCAAATGGACCAGATGGCCAGGTTAAAAATGAATTGCTTTCACTATCGCCTTTTTTAAGTGATAAAGTATTGATTGAATATTTATGGTCTAACCCGCCAAATGGAAATTTAAAACAAGTGCTTCTTGCAAATAGTCCACTTAGTGAAAAAGTTCTTTTTTGGCTGGAATCAGATAACATACCAAATGGAATCTTAAATCAAATTCAGAATGTTCAAACTGGTATAAGACCGTTGGACCAAATCGAAAAGGAAATTGCAATGGTTAATTTGAACAAAAACATTGAGTTAGCGCGATTAACCAGACGATTTTTGGACAGTGCATGGATCGATAGTACTTGGATTGATACTGCTGTTTATTATCTTGAGCTTGACGGTTCTAGTGAAGCATCATGCGCTCTTGTGCCAATTGAAATTAAAAGAGATCCGGTTAAAGCAAGTCAGCATTTGACTAGTATCCGCCTGGCAGGAGAAGACATGAAAAAGTATGAACTTCCAGGAGATAAGAAAGGGGATAATGTTATTAGTTTTTGTGATTTTCATGAACTGCTGACCCATGTAAAACAGCGACCAGGCGGCTATTATAGTCTTACTTCATCTGAGATGAATGAACTAGATGTGATTGCTAACAAAGGGGATGTTGGTGTGCGTGCAAATGCCGAAGCCATTTTGAATTTTGTGAAAAATAGTTTCCCATACATTGGAGGTGAAGATATTCTAGGTGCAGGTAAGTCGCTGAGCAGTATAAAGTCAGATAAAGAGAATCCAGGAAATGAAATCATCGAAAAAGAAGTGGATATTAATCCAAACCCTACATCGGGAATGCTTAATATATTATCGGAAGTTGAACTCGAAGCTGGTAAAGTGCGTATATATACGATGGATGGGAGACTTGTACAGGATTTGAATTTTGTCGGAACAACTAAAACAGTTGATCTTCAAGACCAACCAGAAGGGATGTATGTTATTCAAGTTATTGAAGGAGGCATTATAATTAAATTTGATAAAATTATTATTAGAAAGTGAGAGTTCTACTCATCATATCGTTTATCTCAATTGGATTTAGCAGCAATGCTCAACAATTCTTTAATAACACCTATGATTGGGGTGCGGTTGAAGCTGGAATTGGGATGGAAATGATTGATGATACGCTCTATACGATAGGATGGACCGATGATTTTGTTAAGCGGGATCTAATATTATCAAAGTTTGATACGAACGGAAATAAAATTGTTGATTTCACCATTATCGATTCTATAAGTTTAGATGTTGGCTATCTTGGATTTTACGTTGATCATGAAGATAATATCATTGGTTATGGAAATGTAAATGCTATAGACACTATACGCGCATTTACTTTCAAGATTAAAAAATCAGGTGAACTTGTTTGGTCCAGATACTACACAGTGAATTCTCTTCAGATGATTCTGTTAGGTGGTTGTGTAGCTAATGATTCAAATTATGTGTTTTGTGGATATCAATATTCGCCTTCTAACGGAAATGATTTTTTGTTTCTAAAAACAGATACGCTTGGTAATATACTTGACAGTAGCACGTACGGTGGTGCGGGTGCGGATATTGCATTTAGCATAGTTCCTGGAGTTGATTCAGGATATCTAATGTCCGGATATAACTACAGTATAGAGCCAAATGGTAATTGGCACTTAGTAAAGGTCGATGAATCTGGAGCGTTTGAATGGGAAAGGGATTACGGAACTAGTTTTGGAGGTGAAATTGCTTTTGTAGAGGCAGGAAAGACTGGATATTGGTGCTACGGTCTGTGGTCCACCGCTAGCGAATACACTGGCCAGATAACGAAGTTAAATACGAACGGAATTATCCAGAATCAAATTATTTTTGATCAAACAGATATATACCGAGCGAACTTGTATGCGGGGCATGAACTGGATGATGGTTCTTTCATTGCTGCAGGTACGGTGCATCCGCCTTCATTAAGTGACCCTCAGGGTTGGATAGTTAAAGTTGATAGTAACTGTAACGAAATATGGCAACGAAGGCCTGATAAGCGCTTAAATGATCATTATATCTATGATGTAGAAGAGCTGGGGGATAGCAGCTTACTCTTTTTGGGAGTAGTGTTTGCCGATGCTGGATTTTCTCAAGATTTGTGGTTATTTAGAACGGATTATTATGGATGTATTGATTTGGGGTGTAATGGGATTGGAATAAAGGAAGAAATTGCTAATATTTCTATAAGTGCTTTTCCCAATCCATTTTCCAGTTCGACTACAATTCAATTTGAATCTGAGATAGAGATTGAAAAGGTGATTATATCAGACCTAATGGGTAAAGTAATCTTAGAAAGGCTAGTTCTATTTCGTGAAGGTCAAATCGAACTCGATTTAAATGGGTTCTCGCCAGGAATATATCTATGTTCTTTTGTTATTGGTGGGCATAAAGCTAGGACTGTAAAATTGATGCTGGAACCCTAAATATCGCTTTCAGTTGTATTGGTTCTAGTTTTGATTTTATAGGCATAATGGTAAGCTAAATAACCAATAACTCCAATTACAACCGCCCCTCCAATTACCCACCAAATAGCATTATTATTTGACGCAGGAACTTGAGCCTTTACTGGTAAGCTAAAACTTGGAATAGAAGGATCTCCAATTGATAAGTAATCCATTATTTTAGTTTTTTAATAGTGAAGGTCTTATCACCATTGTTTACGATGTAATATTCATAAATGATCTGACAAGGTGTTCCATCAATTACAGCACTATTACTGAAGTAGTGAAAATGGAATCCAGCGCCAAGCAAATAGTCTTGGCTTTTTGAAACGGAGTTCTTCTTACCTAATAGTTTTTTAAGGATGTTTCGGTTTGAGTTAAGCCATTTGTTTACTGTGGCAGTTGCATCTCTTTTTTGTTGAGCCTTTGCATTATTGAACTTGATCTGATTTTCTTTACTAGCGAATTTCTGGTTGTTCCTGTGTGGGTAAAATTCTTCACCAGAGTAGGGGTCTTTACGTTTCATAAATTGGATTTAAAACTAAAGTAAGCTATAGCTTAAGCGGTTAAACATAACCCCGCTTAACCGATGTTTAACTTATACTTAAGCTGCTTTACTTATAGTTTAAATGGAAATAGCGTAATTCAAATTAATTTGGACTGGTGTTCATTGTTTAATGTTTAACTATCTGTAAACAAAGGTGTTGGTGCATAAACACTGTTCATGGGGTTAAGTCTTGGTATATAAGCTAATAGTGGCCTTGGGCACACCTAAAGCCTGATTTATTTCGGAATTTCTATAACCTTCATTATAAGTTTTAACTATAATTTCTTTAAGGTTGAGCCCTCCTTTAAACAAAACAATTGCCCGTTGTCTAAGCGCGCTGATTCTTACTTTAATAATTACGTTTTCAGATGGACCTGGTTTAGTTATGCTCAAATAGCAACGGATAAAATACATGCTAATTCTAATGGCATTCTCCATTGAATTTTTTGAGATTTCGACCGGTGCAGATTTTTTAGCTGCTGATGTGGCGGTTTCCAGAATAAGCGCAATCCTGCAGGCATTCGCTTCCATCTTTGATTTATAGCTAATTAAGTCTTCATCATGTTCTGCATCTTTATAAATGAAGTTTGTTTGCCAACTTTTAAATTCTATTGAAGCATCGGGAGAAAGGTGAATATTTCGGCTTTGATTTTTTGAAGTCTGCGATTCAGGAAGTTCGAAAACTCGATTAACAAGATTGTAATATTTAGATCTTATAACTTCGTTGCATTCCCCTTCGGGCATATTTCGTTCGGGTGATTCTGGTTTGCAGAATAAAAACCGATAAACAAATCCATTGTCTTGTCTGCCCGCCTTGAAAAGTTCATCCACTACTTTGTTTTGTATGCCTCCAATAATATTTACAAAAGGGCTAACGATGAGTTCATTGTAATCATCGCCTTTACGATTGATTCTAATATCCTCACCGCTAAAAATTGACATAAGTTTCTCAAGTTGACTTGCACCACTATACCGCCCTGAGTCTTTAATTAATGTCATTAGTTCATCTTTCTTCAACACCACTCCATTTGGATTGTTAGATAGTACAGTAACCAGTGCTTCGAAAGTCGCATCATCCACGTAGATTTGTTTACATTTTGGCTTATCCGAATCATCAGATTGTTCTTTTTGCACTTCCATGTATTCCAAATACCATTTTGCTTCTTTGTCTAATATTGGTTTCATCATGGTTTTAATAGCAGGTGACTTCTTTAAACCTGAGAACCCAACTATAGCTACCCAAATGCAGATACTCTCGTGCCACGAGTCCTGAATCTTAACTTTTAATTTATTGCCTACAATGCTCGATACGGTTGTGAGAAAGGCACAGCATAGAATGTCTCTGTTAAATCCATTAACCTTAACGCATTCGTCAATCATCTCCTCAACTTCAGCTGGAAAGACTCCTTTTGGGAATTCATTTTTCATCTGATTGATTATTTAGATTAATAATTGCCTTATTGTCATTTTTATTTGATCGTCTCAGTTCAATAACGAAAACGGAAACTTCAGGATCTAAATCTTCGATTTCAAAGATTCTTTTCTCTACAATTGTCCAAATACTGAAGAGAAGTAGCAAGTCCATATTGTCAAAAACGAGATAGAGGTCATTGATTAAGTTCTTCATAGCCTTTGTTGTTTTGTATGAAGGGCGCTCTGCGCTTAAGTAGGAATTCAGTTTGGTTGTTAATCCATCAATAATTCCTTGCAGGGTAATTTTAGGGTCTAGCTTAAGCATTTCGTTCTCCTTTCTCTGAAATCATCTTATTTATGTCAGCTCTGGAAAAGTAAATACGACCGCCTTGTTTAATTGCTTTAGGAAGAAGATTAAGTTTAGTCCATCTGTCTATAGTTACTAAGGATACTTTGAATTCTCGCGCTAAATCCTTGCGAGGAATTAATTCGTCAGGTCCGTTTGGTTCAGAAGGTTTTTCGTTCGAAGTTTCTAATAATAGCTCTTTTACTAAAGCACGTAATTCTGTTACGGTTAAGTTGAAGAGGAGCCTTTCGTCTTGTTCTTTATTGTTTTCTTTTTTCATTGTATTGAGTTTTAATTCGATACAATGGTCATCAATAAAGTAAGGGGGGATGACCGATCCCCT
This sequence comes from Parvicellaceae bacterium, assembly GCA_047639575.1. Lineage (GTDB taxonomy): Bacteria > Bacteroidota > Bacteroidia > Flavobacteriales_D > Parvicellaceae > JBLIOB01. The sequence goes on along the minus strand of JBLIOB010000001.1, from coordinate 37,619 downwards.
AATCCCCCAGTTACAAACACCAATTCTTGGTCAAAAAGGATAATGTCCTTCCACAGAATTGCCTAATTTTTTTGATAAATCATCTACACCATCAGCTCGATCGTAAGATTTAAACTGCTCAAAACTATTGATAAGTAATAAGCAATATTCTTTCTGCTTATTAGCTTGGGTATTCCTATCCTCGTAGTAAAATCCGTGTACCAATTTTCTTAATGCCTGCTGCGTAGTTTTAGGCTTTAATTTGTTCTCAAGTTTCTGATATTCACAATTAACGAATGCTGATCCGATAAATAAGCGAATCTCTTTTTCAGACATGATCTCCTGTCCTTTTTTGTTTTTGTTTCTAAGTTTTTGAAAGTAGCTGTAAATCTCGTTTTCATCAGAGTTAGTTTCGATTCTAGGATCTACTTTGTCATTCAATGTAAGCTCAATTCTAGGTTCGTCCCAAGCAACTAGTCTATCATTTAGCAACGATACAATTGCCAGTACATATTTGTCTGAAGTGGCTTTAGATACCTTATATCGGTATCCTAACACCATAAAGTTTTCTACCGGATTAATAAACCGATCTTCCAGAAGTGCTATTCGATATTCGCTAATTAATTTTTGCACTAATTTGACCTTGTCATCAATCGACCATTTATTCGTTTTTAAATATGGATCGAAAAAACGAGGGAATTCTTCATCGAGAATTTCCAGCTTCAGTTTGATAAAATAATCCAGGACGTAATGGGTGGATATTAGTTCGTCTCTTAGCTCAGTTGCTAGCTGATCAATTGACGATGTTAGCAGTTTAAAATCAAAAGTATTATTGATTTTGTCTACATAGTTTTTAAAAACAAATAGCACGGCCTCTGAAAAGTCTTCTTGGAATGGGGCAGAGGCGGTATTGAAAAACAACTCGTTTCGAGAGTGCATTGATTCTCGTTTTCGTACATCTAACAGAACCGCTTGATCCTCGCAGTCACCGATTAAAAATTTAATATTTGGCTTGAATTGAAATAGTTCTATAATTATGCTTCGATTAAATTCAAGGTCGATTCGGGCACGTTTTTTTGGGTCCAAGTAGGCGGCTCGAACTTTAACGAATGTTACGAAGACCTTTGCAAAGTTGAGTTTTTTTGTTTTGTCCCAATCAAAGGATTTGTCAACTTTACCTAATATGTCGTCAAGATTCATGATTAAGCTTTTAAATTGAATTATAAAAAATAGGATTTTATCCGAATCTATGACCATAATAGATCATTTGAATGTGAAAAAAAATGGGCGTTCAACAGATCTATTTAATAAGTACTTACTTAACGATAAATAGAGTCTTCAGAGTTCAAGACTGGCACAAACTTCGTTTCTTAATTGCAAATGGTCATAAAGCAATGATATCAGGACTATCAATTCTTTTAATTGCAAAATTAGCAACATCTATTTTTTCAGATTTGCTTCCAACTTGAATTGATCTCACTTGACGTTGTCCGAAAAGCAAGAACCCTTTTGATTCCAAAGATTCTATAAATTCTTTCATTTGTAATGATAATCCTGGAATATCCCCGGGTTCCACAATTTCTAGAATATCTAAATACTCTGTTAAAGTTTGACTTGCTCCTCCAACGATCACCGACTCTTCTTGAGTACGCACTTCATCAAAGTCGATGGAAGTAGCTAAAGTTGATCGTAATGTATTTAGTAGTTGGGCTCCGGTTTTAATCGAGGTTAAAAAAGCTGGTTCTTCCGGTGATTCCCCTTCTATTGATTTAGAAAGAGATTTTCTCACCCAATTTTCATGATTAATTTTTATGTAATTAAGGAGATCTTCGGTAAACGTATCCATTAGTTCGTCAACTTCTTTATGATGATTACGACACAGTAATAATAAATTACTATGATGATCGTAATCACTTAGGCCTTCTTTATGTCTTGGGCCAGTATCTTTTTTACTTATTATATGGCATTCTTCACCGATGTTAAACTCATTTTCACTTTCATCTTTTGCAAATAATTCTGTTTTGCAAATTGCACAACGATTTCCGGATTTAGCCCATAGGTTTTTTCTTGATTTATCTGATATAGCCATTTATGTGATTTTCCCCTGTATTAATACAAACTTGTTTAATCTAATAGCCAGTTAATACAATCCTCAATATCTTGATGTTTTACAGGCAAGATTGTTTCTAAATCAGATTGCTCCAATGACTCATTAAATGCTGCCCAAATAGCCTCACTTTTTCCATCAAGATCGAGCTGATCCTCAATTGTCCCGTGCTTCCAGACCCATATGTTGTGATCTTTCATCTTAGCACAGATATTAATAATGTTATCTTCTGTATTTGTGGATTGAGCTAAAATTGAAAAACCCGCAGCGGCCGAGATTGAACCATTACTGCTTGTTGGCCAACCGTCAGAGCCTATTGCAATATTATTTCCAGCGGCTAAGTTTGTTATTTCGGCAAGACAGCTTATGATATCGGCATCGTCTGCTTGTAAATAACCCTCTCTTATTCCGTTTTTTAAAGCGAAATCTAAATCTACGATTGCTTTGGTTGGCAGGTCCATTGTTGTAAGGACTCGCATTGTTTTTTTAGTGTTTCCCGAACCATCCAACTTAACTAAAGCTGCTTTATGATATAAAATTGTTTTCCCAGTAACTTTTTCAATAATAATGGGTAGTAATTTGTTTTCTGTTTTACCTTCTGTAAGTATTACTTTTTCTGAAAACAAAATGTTACTAGAATTACTCAAAGAGTATAATAAGGTAAGTTGATGTGAGGCTTCTTGTTCCACAATCGGAATGGCACTTTTTAGAGTTGTTCTTTTATATGTTCCTAGAGCGTCATTTTTTCTAATTAGGATCGTATTTCCTACATCTTTTTGAGTAATCATAAAAGGTGAATGCGTTGAAAATATAACCTGATACCCTTGATTGGATAATACCTTAAGTGAATTTCTTAATATTTCTATTGCTTGCGGATGCAAATAAAGTTCAGGTTCATCAATCAGTAATAATGTTGTTGTCCTATTTTCTTGACTGATTAATTTTAAATCCGCTAAATGTCTAATAAGTGTCATTTGAATGGACCGTTGTGCACCATGACCCAGCAGACTGACATCCTTAGGTGTTGGCAATAAGTTTTCATATACTTTAATTGTTCCTTTTTTGAAAACTTCTTTTAATTCTGGTGTTGGAATGTGCACTTTTACTTTTATATCGGGGAAAAAGGCTTCCAATTTTTCATTTATTTCTTGGTCAAAAGTCGTAAGTTCTGGTGCACGTTGAATTCCTTCGGCATCCAAAATTTCCTTAAGACCATTCAGCGCTGTATTTACTTGTTGGCCATATTGCAGCTCAATTGGTTCTATTATTTCTGCTAATAGTTTGCCAATAGTAGATGAAGTGCTAGATTTTGAAATGTCATCTTCGGAATTTTCCATTGCGCCTATGTGAATAGGTTCTGGGAATAAATCTTTTATTGCATTATCTATTCCGGTAGGATTGTTTTGCCATGTGGTACCATCGGTAGGGTCTAAAACTTGCAATTGAATTTGAGCGGCAGACTGACTTGGACTTGTCTGAATTCTCTTTATGGTTAATGTTTCATTGTTAAGAAATGGTACTATTCTGGTTCTATGAACTGGGTCAATATTGTCTAATATGTCGGTTGTGATTCCTTCGATTTTACCAATCATTATTATTGGTTGAGTTATATCGTTGAAACTATCTTTTTTTAATGATGTTTTTCTTAAAACCCATTTTATTGCTTCCAAAATGTTTGATTTTCCAGCGTTATTGTATCCAATAAGAGGTGAGAAAGCAGATAAATCAAATTCTTGGTTTTTGACAGATTTGAAGTTTTTTATTTGAATGTTACTTATTATATGCCCCATCGTTTATTTTACTATTTAAATGTATTTTTCTTTCACGCTCATGACTGATATTTTTAAAGCGCTTATTTGGTAGTTAAAGTTTTGTTCAATCAAACATTTCAATTTTGAAATATTCATCTTCGTTAAAATTTGATTCTTCCATGTTAAATTCCTCTTCAATATTAATTTCTTGGTCTAAAAACTCGTTGTTTTCATCTTCATCAGTTACAACGCTTTTAATTTTATCGGTTATCTCTATTTTTAATTTTGAATAATTGAATTTGGAAATTAAATTCAAATTATCAATTTCAGATTCAATGTTACTAATAAGCGTATTCAAGGAAGACTCGGAGCGTGCATATTCTATATCGTTTCTAATTGCATCGATAACCTTTACATCAACAGACTCCTTGTGATCTTCTATAAATGCTGAAAATTCTTTTTCAGAAATCGGTTTTAGGAGAAGGAAATTTTTTACGCTTCTGAACCAACTAATGTTGTCGAATAATTGCTTCAATATTTGATTAAATGGTATTGATATGCGTTCCTTGAAGGTTGAATAAAACATAATGTACCCTGGTTCTTCAGATGTATAAAGCTGACTAATCTCCAATTTTTCAAATTTACTTATTAGAAATTCGAGAAGCTCATCATTAGTATGTCGTTGCATGTACTCAGACAAACTTTCAATGATATTAATATCACGCCTTTCATTTTCAAATTCATAGCCACTAAAAAAACTACTTGAATTTTCGAATTCTTCAAACCGATTTATTACAACTGAGCTTATTATGTTTTTAGTTTCTACCAAATCATTATTTTTTTCAGTCAAATAATTCACTACATAAACAAACTGGTTGAAGAAAAAAGCAGATTGCAAAAGCATCAATGCGATTTCATCATTTGACTTAATTATTTCTAGTAAAAAGTCTTTAATTGAAGGATTTTGAAAATCTACATAGTGATTTAAGTCGTCCGTAACATCAATTTTTATAAAGCTTCCTTCAAGTTCTTTTAAATAATTTTTAAAATCTAATGTTCTAAAGTCGAGTGAATTTTTCTTTGCAGATATCTGGTGAAAATAGGTTAAAGATTTTTTTAAATCTGAAAGTGAAATAGCTTTACCAATGGACAATAGTATATACAAAGTGTATTTTGAGCCTTCAGATATTTCGGCTTTAAAAGCTTTGTCCCAAATCCCAAATGGATTATCTAAATTATTCAAAAACACGTCAGAATAATCATCTGGAGCTACATTATGAAGCCTTGTGGTCATCTGTTCGATAATACGGGGACTATAATTTTTGTGATTTATTATCTTTTTGTAAGCCTTCGAAGAAATAATATTATTTATGTACGCTTCATTAATTTTCGAGTAGAATAAATGGTTATATAGAATCAGTGTTTTTATTCTCTTCGTGTAGTTGTCTAGGTCTAGAGTGTACTTATAAATATTTAGTTCATTTGAATCCAGTTTGTCGTATTTTTCTTTCGCCTGATTTAATATGTATTCCCTTGTGGTCATTATTAGAATCTTGTTTTTACTGCTCATTATTCGTTGAATAAATTGTACAAGATCATATGAACGTCCTTCAATAACATCATATTTTAAAAAATTCTCGCCTAAAAAGTCATCAAAATAAAAAACTTGTTTTGCTTCTGATTCTTCAATTAAAATTTGTTCACCTTCAATAACTTTTCTGATTTCGACTACTTCAAACCCTTTTTGTAAGTACTCCCAGAGCAGAAGTTTTGCTAATGTTGTTTTTCCAATACCAGGTATACCACTAATAATTAAAAACTGACTCTCATTCAAAATATTAATAGCGTCTTTTATACTGTCATTTTTAACATAGTATTTATAAGAGGAAGAAATGCTATTAATCAGGGATTTTGCTCTTTCATACAGATGGTTATTAATTAGCGAATTGAAAATAGTCGAGCTATTCAACCATAATTTGTAATGTTTTTGATGAATGTCTTTATGCTTATCTATAAGACTATTTAGTTTTTCCCTAGTATATATGTATTCATCACTATCAATCCAGTTTTTAAACAACTCCTTTATTTGATCGGTTTTGGCAACACTAAGATCAGATGAAGTAACGAAATAGTAAAAGTCCGGATTCAACTCCTTAACCTTATCAGCCTCTTTTTGAAGAACTTTTTTCCCAATATATTTAACCCGTTTGCATTGAATAATAATATTTGACTCACCATTTTTTGAATACCTCAAATCCACACCACCATCTTTACCGCTGGCAAATGTTGTGAACTCAATCTGAAGCTCAGCTGACAATAAATCCTTAACCAGGTGTTCAAAATCTAATGGAGATAATAGACTTTGAAAATCATAATTTGCCATAAGAGAGATTGTTCTTTTGGTATGTAATGAAAGCCAATATTTGACTTAGCACGCGTACAATAAGTTAGTTAACTTACTAAATAATATGCAGAATCGAATAAAGCTGGATCGATGGTTAAGTCCTAAGGACATAGATTGTGACGTAAGCTTTTCTGATTGAATTTTTAATCTGATCCCTAAACTGACCCCTTTATAGAAAACAAAAAGCCCGAGGATTTTGATACTCCTCGGGCTTCTCTAGGTCTTCAGCCATAAAGACTTACTTTTTGTTCTTGCGAACTGGCGGTCTGGACGGGACTCGAACCCGCGACCCCCTGCGTGACAGGCAGGTATTCTAACCAACTGAACTACCAGACCAATTTTCCAAACTTTTCAGCTCTTAGCAACAGCTAAGCTTCGTGGAAATTGTTTCCTCTTACAACCATTGTTGCAAGCGGACGACAAAAGTAGTAGAATTTTTGATCCACACAAAGACTTAATGAAAAAATGCAAACTTATTTTAATGATTTCTTAAAACTTCCCATTGAGACTTGGTCAATTCGCCTAAAAGGCAGAACCCATTCGCCTTGGCTGTCAGCGCATTAACGATCGCAGTGTCCAATTGTGGAGCAGTTTTTAAATCAGGCATATAAAGGCCAGTATAATATGGTATCGCTCCATTCAGGCTATCAACTCCTTCTTTCGTTGCGGTATTCACCCAACTCAATTTTTCTTCATAGAATACATGATAGACCATAGGGAAGACCATGTCCAAATCCCATTTCAACCAATCTTGACGTACCAATTTTTTAGCAATGGCAGGAGTAGGGAAAACAGCTGCCGAAATCGGCTTACCAGCTGCATGGCAAACTGCAGCTAATTCATTAACTACTTCTGTTATCATATCTGATCGATACTGAACCCATTCTTGTTTAGAAGGAGGGTCTTTTTCAAGTGATGGACTAAGGAATCTAGCACCTCCGTAATCAGCCGACATATAATGACTTTTACAATCGTCACAATAACAATAATCATATTCGGGCATTTCATGGTCTTGAACCAATCCATACTTTTCCCAAAGGGCACGCGGTAAAATCACATCGCAATGGCGCACATAATCTAGGTGGATGCCATCTATATAGTCTTTAGCAACTAATTGCTTGACTTGTTCTTTTAAAAAGTTCCTTACTGGCTTTTTAGTTGGGCATAACCATCGGTAGTAACCAACATAAGGCGGCTTGTCATGACAAGACTCTCCTTTCCTATTGATTGCATACCAATCTGAATGATTGTCCATGATTTCTTTATCACCACGATTCATGGTCCACATCCAAATATGTGTTTCGAGGCCTGCGGATTTCGCTGCACGAAACATTCGCTCATGATCTCCTGCAATTAGGACTCCTGAAAATCCATGTTCAACTAGTTTTTTGAATTTTTGATTTAGCTCTTCGTCAGTAGCTTTAGCATCATTTCGAACCCACATCCAATTTTTGTTTGGAAATGATTCCTTTAGAATATCAGCTTCGTTTACCACAACATGTAGATCCGGTTCAACTGGATCCGAACATCCAATTATCAAAAAGCAAAAAGCTAATAAGTATGAATACTTCATTTTCAATTGCCGGTTATCCATAGTTTAGAATCATCGGTAAGATGCCAAGTTCTTTCTTTGCCCTTTGCGGTTATTTCAAAGTGATTTTCAGTGACTTTAGTAGAGAGTTCGTATGTACGTTTATCAAACATCACCTTTTTTGTTGTCGTACCTCTATAAGTTCCAATTAAAACTAAACTTGATTTTTGAGCCTGATATTCTTTATGTAAAACAGCTCTTATTTTGGCGTCAACAGGTAACTTCTCAGTAAAATCCATTTTGACGGAATTAAAAAGTAAATACCCCCATTGCTCTGGCATGTGCATATTGATTTGTCCCTGTGGACTCCAAACCCAATTGTATTCAGGTAACAAGTTGCCATCACTACCTTTTGCTTTTTCATATCCATTTCCAGCTTTAACCAAGCTGTAATGAACTCTAGAGAAATTGATTCTCCAGTAATCCCCAGGAGCTGGCCAAGATTTTGGTTTATTGAAACAAAGGGCACTCATCGGAATCGCCATTTCCACGGTCCAACTGGAATCGGTATCAGACGAGTTATTTAAAGTACCATATAAATGAACGGCTGTTTTCAATTTTGCTGGATTCCATTCCATGATCAACGGACCACCATTTCGATATGGTTTAACCATTAATAAATCTAAAACGGTATTGAGGGCATTCACTTCAATCTCCATATAGTTGTGGGAGTCTCCATCAGGATCAATAAAGACTTCGATATCATTATCTCGATAAACGATATCATCGTGATTTTCTAAACTTGCCCAAATGTTTGGTTCAGCTAAAGAAGCAAAGACATATAGGTAGGTGCTATCCCAAAGTATTTTCACTTTGGTTTCTAAAAAAGGTTTTTTAGCAGAATCTCCTTCAATATCAACAAATATGGGAGTCCAAGTAGCCCTAGACCAACTAAGTTCAGTGTCGTTTCCATCTACTTTAATGTCTTCTGTAATTAAAGGACAATTATAAAGTTTAGGCAGGTTTTGAGAGATGCCAGCAAAGGAAACGGAGAGGATAATAGCTATGAAAAAATTAGAGAAGAAATTCATTGCTTCGAAGTTAATGTTTCTAAGAATTGTAAATTGCAGGCAGGTTATAATAACATTGTTAATAAAGTTCAATGTTTTATTTGGAACGATTCTAAATAACACTTAAGTTTGTGCTCAGCTAATGGATAAAATAAGTGTATTACTTGCAGATTCTAGTGAACTAATTCGAATTGGTTTAAGAACGGTACTTGAAACTTCTGGCCAGATTAAAGTGATTGATGAAGCTGTAAATGGAGATGATCTATTGCAACTTGTAAAACAGAATAAGCCTCAGATTGTTTTGATAGATTACACTTCGAACGAGTTTGATATTCAAGTTATCCCATCGGTTTTAAAAGTGCATCCTGAAGTTAAATTTGTTGCAATTACTATTGAGCAATCCGCACAGACTATAATCAATGCGATTAAAGTAGGGATTACCAGTCATATTAAAAAAGATTGTTCCGCATCAGAAATTGCCGAGTCAGTTATTGAAACAGCAGCTGGAAATAAATTTTTCTGTGGTCAAATTCTTCAAAAAATACGTGAAGAGAAAATCAACGTTGACGAAATAGAGTTTGAAGAAATGAATTGCGATCCTATTTCGTTGTCTCAACGAGAAATGGAAGTGATTACGCATATAGCTGAAGGGTATACTAACACTCAAGTAGCCGATATGCTGTTTCTAAGTAGCCATACGGTGAATACGCATCGAAAGAACATCATGAGAAAGTTAGGCGTAAATAACACAGCTGGAATCGTGATGTACGCAGTTAAAACACAATTAGTTAGTCCAAATAAGTTTCTTTTCGCTAGTTCAAACTAGTAAACCCTGCAATCGGTAATTGATATAACCTATAGGGAAGTTGATACGTTCTAATGTCCTGAGCGATTCCAATATTTGATGTAAATAAATACTCAATTGGAAAACAATGATGAAAATATCAATAGTAGATGACGATAACTTTTACGGTAGTTTAATTAAAGAGCGGCTTAATTTTGAAGATCATGTTAGTGTTATTTTGCACGCTAATGCCTATCGGTTTTTTACAGATTTAGATTCAAAACCCGATGTCGCGATTATTGATTGCTCCCTACCTGATTTGAATGGTGTGGAAGTTTTAAGCCTTTTAAAACAATATTATCGAGGTGTATTTGTAATTATTTTATCAAGCGATAGAGGCCTGAAACAGACCTTCAATACGCAGGGTTATTATCCTGATGTCTACATTGTTAAAGATGAAAATGCAGTGACCAATTTAATGGAAAGCTTAAACATTTACAGTATTAATTTAATTAGAAATAAAAGTGCCTAAAACGTAAAATACCTTAATTCAGGTATTGTCTAATATCCTTACAGCACCTAGATTTGTGTCGTTATTTAAAATTGATCTAAATAAAGGATTTGATGAAGTATTGCGGGGTTGTTGTGTTGTTATTGTTAAGTATTTCAGCGTATGCAGGAACTTTAAAAGCAAAAGTAGTTTCTAGTAACGGAGGAGCAAACATGCAAAGTGTTTCTGTTTCTATTGGCGATTTGATTAACACTTATTCAGATGAAGAGGGAAACATTTTCATCGAAAATGTGAAAAGCGGAGTTTACCATGTTTCGATTACTACTTTAGGTTATGCAAAAGTGGTGATCGCAGAGGTAGAGTTTAACGATGGAATCACTGACATTGGTACCGTTGAAATGAGTCCTTTGTTTACACTCATGGATCCTTTTGAAATTGTCTATATCAGGCCGGGATACAGCAGCCATTATCAGGGAACATCAAATGTAATATCTCAAATGGAGTTGAGAAAAGTTCAGCCGCTAGGAAGTGAAGAAATTTTAAAGAAAGTAGTAGGAGTAAATGTTGCTGGAGATATGGGTATTTCCAATAGACTAAATATTGGGATTAGAGGGTCGTATCCAAGACGATCCGAAAAAGTATTGTTATTAGAAGACGGAATTCCGATTGCACCTGCTCCTTATTTGTCACCATCAGCTTATTATAATCCACCCGCTGATCGATTGGACGGAATTGAAATTATTAAAGGCGCAGATGTTTTAACAATGGGGCCAAATAATATGTATGGCGTCATTAATTACATTACCAAAAGACCTTCATTAAAACCAGAACTAGGAGTTTCATTAGTTGGCGGTCAAAGAGGATACCAATCCCAATTCGTAACTTTAGGAGGAACACGAAACAATGTTGGAGCGGAACTGCAGATCTTAAATAAGTCGTTCAATGGATTCCAAAATAATACCTCTTCTAAGATATTTAATACCACCGGAAAAGTCTACGCAGACCTAGGGAGTAAATCGACTCTATACGCGAAATTCAATTTTCATCAAGAAGAATCACAAGCCACTTACAGCGGACAAACTCCATTGACGTTTGCGCTTGATCCAATTCAAAATCCATTTGATTCTGATGATTTATCTACTAAAAGATATGCGTTGGATTTAATCTATAAGTACAGTTTAAATGAAAAAACGATGTTTACAACAACTGTTTACGCCTCACAATTTTCAAGAGATTGGTGGAGACAGAACACAACCTTGTTAGCAGCCTCTGATGTACGAACTTATTTGGGAGAAGATATTTTCAATAGTAGATATTCATACTTAACAGATCAAACATTTTCTGGAGACGATTATGTGAGAGTTGGTAGATTGAGCAACGGAAGAGAGTCAACGAAAGCCCGAAACAGAGTTTTTAGAGTAGCTGGAGTAAAAGAAGACTTTAAATGGAAGTATGATCTTTCATCTGATTTCAAAGGGCAGTTGACGGTTGGATTGAATGTGCATACAGAGCAATTTTTCAATCAAGAAATAACTGGAGACTCCAGCAGGTTTGCACGAAGCGGAAACTTGATAAAAGATGAGAAGTTTTCAATGACGGCTATGTCTGGCTACGTAAAAAATCAGTTTACATATAAGAAATTTAGTTTCTCTCCAATGCTTAGATATGAGCTAATAGAAATGCGGAAGTTTAATTTGCTATCTATTTCGAATGACCCTTTAAATGATGGATCAAAACACTACGGATCAACGCTAAATAAATTTAGTCAGTTGCTACCTGGTATATCTATACAGCAAGTATTAGTAGATACAAATTTAAATAAGCTGGAAATTTTTGGTGGGTATTATCAAGGGTTTACACCTCCAACGTCAAGCGTTGGGTTTGTTGGAGTTGATGAAGAGGGGATAGTAAATACATCCCCGGCAATAGATGAGGTAAATATCAAATCTGAAACAAGCAATAGTTTTGAAGTCGGTACAAGGGGATATGCTTTTCAAGGTAAGTTATCTGGACAGGTCACTTCATTTTATAACGTAATTCAAAATTACTACGCGGCTGGACGAAAAGAGGCTTTCGAGACTTTAGGATCTGTAGATATTAAGGGATTGGAAGTAAGTGCGAACTTTGATTTAGCTCATCTTTTAAAATTAGAAGAACATAAGATTGTGGTTGGCGTTGCTTTAACCATGATGAAGTCAACAATATTAGATGGCAAATTAAAAGATTCGGACATGTTTAAAGCAAACCATACGACAGATTCTAAGAATGAATTAATTGATAAGATCAATACGGAAAGAGGAGGGTTTAACGTGTTTTTCGCAGGCGACAGTCTAATTTCTAGAGATCTAGTTTATGCTGATTTCGGAAGTATAGAATCAGTTGAATATGAATTTGGAGAAGGAAAAATTGCTGATAATAGAGCTCCTTATACCCCTTCCCAAATAATAACGGGAAGCTTAAGCTATGCGTATAAAGGATTTAGTATAGGCGCAAGTTATAGCGTTGTAGGTGCCCAATACTCCGAGTATTTAAACTTTGAGAATGAAACTGCTGAAGGGGCAATTGGAAAGTTAGATGCATATTCCGTTATCGATGCTAACATTGGATATAGAATCAAAAGCAAGAAAAAACTATTGAGCAACATGAGTATTTTTGTTGTAGGGAAAAACTTAACAAATAAGGTCTATAAGGCTTCTAGGTTGCATCGAGTATCTTCTGGAATAATGCCTGGAGGATTTAGACAAATTAATGCAGGAATTAAGTTTACTTTGTAAGCATGATTCTGATCGCTGATAGTGGTTCAACCAAAACAGACTGGAAAGTAATAAAAGACAAAGGGGGCTTAATCGAGGCTAAAACCCAAGGGCTTAATCCGTTTTTCAAATCCACTGAAGATTGTAAAGTAACTTTCTTACAAGAACTGCTTCCTCAATTAGAAGACGTGGGCGTATTTGAAATTAAACAAATATGGTTTTACGGAGCAGGTTGCTCAAGCGCAGAAAAATGTAAAATATTAGAAGACGCATTCGAAGCCGTATTTCCTAAAGCTGAAATAAATGTAGACCATGACCTGCTTGGAGCAGCGCGTGCTTTATGTGGAGATCAGCCAGGTATGGCGGCTATTCTGGGTACTGGATCCAATTCTTGTTTCTTTGATGGTACCGAAATTGTAAGAAACGTAACTGCGTTAGGATATATACTTGGAGATGAAGGTAGTGGATCTCAAATAGGGAAAAAGTTAATTAAGGATTATCTAGATCATGAGGTACCAGATACCATGCGAGATCTTTTTGATAAAAAATTCGGTTACTCTAAAGAACAACTGCTGGATGAGGTATATATCGGTGATTTACCAAATCGATTCTTAGCCTCTTTTTCAAAATGGATTTATCAGATAAAGGAGGACGAATTCTACGCTAAAAATTTGATTATTCAGTGTTTGGAATCATTCCTTGATAAGCACATTTGTAAATACAGTCAGCATCAAGATGTACCGCTCCATATTGTGGGTTCGGTTGGTTTTTACAACCGACTGATATTAGCTGATATTTGTAAAATGAGAGGAATTACCCTCGGACAGGTTATAGAAGCACCTATTGAAGGGTTAGCCGCATTTCATTCGGCTTAAAAGCTACTTTCGGATTACAGTAACGTTTGCATGCTGATCTAGTTTTATAATACTAGATGCATTTCCTGATGTTTTATGATATTTGGGTAAGTCAACGATATAGTCAACCTGATTTTTAATTTCAAGAGATATATCTTGGAAATTAGGTGCTGGTTTACTTCCACTAATATTGGCAGAGGTTGAAACTAGTGGCTTATTTAACCTTCTAATTAATTTCTGACAAAATTCCATGCTACAAACTCGAATGCCAATAGAACCATCTTCGGCTATTACTCCAGACGCCATATTATAAGCACCGTCAAGAATTAAGGTAGTCGGCTTTGCGCTGTGATCAATAATGTCCCACGCTGCATCAGGAATGTGCTTTACATACCTTCCTAATTTTTGATGATGATCAATTAGTACGATCAAACTTTTTGAATCAGACCGCTTTTTAATAGCATATAATTTCTGTACTGCTTCTTCATTTGAAGCATCGCAGCCTAATCCCCAAATTGTATCTGTTGGATAAAGAATTACACCACCGTTTCGTAGCGTTTCAATTGCCTTTTCAATTTGTTCTTCCATTAAAATAATTCCTTGTAAACGTTTCGAATGCCTTTGATATGATTTTCCGTAGAGAATTTCTGAACAAATTTATAGCCTTCAGCTATTTGCTCAGAATTGTTAGTGCTCAACGTTTTTTCAATTGCTGAACTCAGCTGATCTATATCAAGCGGGTCAATGTAGGTAGAACTCGGACCTCCAGTTTCTGAGAAAACTCCACCCTTAGAAGTGATCACCGGAATTTTGGAATAAAGCGCTTCAATAATTGGAATACCAAATCCTTCAAAAACCGATGGGTAGCAAAACAATTTGGCGGACTGGTATATGGCCGGCAGATCTGTAAAGGGAATGTCTTGAAGAAAATGAACTTGCTTTTCCATACCATTAGCAGCAACAACCTTTTTCACCTCGTTGAAGTAATCGGTTTGGTTCCCAATTGCCACAATGGGCGTGTTAATATTTGCACATGCCTTAATCAAAGAAACTAAGTTTTTTCTTTTTTCAATCGTACCAACATACAAGATATAGTCTGACGGTAATTTGTGTTTTTCTATTATTTTGGTTTTAGAATCCGCAGTTAACTCCTGTTTAAATTGATCGTGACAACTTTGATAAACGACTCGAATTTTATCCGGGTCCGCATCATAAAATTCGATGAGGTCTGATTTCGTTTGCTCAGAGATAGCTATTACTAAGTCCGCATTTTCAGTCGCATACCGAAACTTTTTATCATATATCTTCCGATCAATTGCCTTGTAAGTCTCTGGAAATCTCAAGAAAATTAAATCGTGAATCGTTACAACGTATTTCACTTTTCCGCCCTTACGTTTCGGTATTTCTTGGCTTAAGCCATGGTATAACTCAATTCCGTTTTTAATCAAATCCTTTTCCAAGTTCACAGATCGCCAATAGCTTTTAAATTGTCGATCTAAAGTTGACTGCGGAATAACCGCATTGACATTAGGGAAGTAATTGGTGAATGCAATTCTTGGATTCTCCGAGAGGCTAGGAGTAAATAAGAAATAGTCATCATCCTTATAGGAATTTGCCATTCCTTGAATAAGATCCCTACTGTAATTACCTAGTCCAGTATTGTTATGATATGCCCTTTTAGCGTCAAATCCGATTCGCATGGCTCAAAGATAAGGTTTGATATTAGATGAACTTCAACTGTTATACGGCTAAATCATATTCTCTTAGAGCATCGTTTAATGAAGTTTTTAAATCCGTACTTGGTTTTCTTTCTCCAATAATAAGTGCGCAAGGAACATTGTAGGTTCCAGCATTGAATTTCTTAGGGTATGAGCCAGGAATAACTACTTTCCTTGGGGGTACATACCCTCTATGCTCTATAGGTTCAGATCCTGATACATCAATAATTTTAGTGGACTTTGTAATCACCACGTTTGCTCCTAGAACAGCTTCTTTACTAATTCTTGCGCCTTCAACTACTATACATCTTGAACCTACAAAAGCTCCATCTTCGATAATTACGGGCGCAGCTTGTAAAGGTTCAAGAACTCCACCGATACCGACACCACCACTTAGATGCACGTTTTTGCCAATTTGAGCACAAGACCCTACAGTGGCCCACGTGTCTACCATTGTTCCAGAATCTACATATGCTCCAATATTCACATAAGAAGGCATCATGATAACTCCTGAAGCCAGGTAAGCTCCATATCTGGCTACTGCATGAGGTACAACTCGCACTCCAAGCTCAGCATAGTTAGATTTGAGTTTCATTTTATCATGCCACTCTAATGGTCCAGCTTCGATCGTTTCCATTTTTTGAATTGGAAAATAAAGGACTACCGCTTTTTTCACCCACTCATTAACTTGCCAATCATCGTTAATTGGTTCGGCAACTCTTAACCTTCCCTTATCAATTTCCTCAATAACAGCCCTTATAGCTTCCTGGGTTGATGCTTCTTTAAGCAACTCTCTATTCTCCCAAGCTTGTTCAATTACTTCCCTCATGTTTTCAGTATTACGATACAAATATAATTTTCAATTCAATGGAATAATTAAGATTGTAGAATATTTACATTAAAACGTAGTTTTGTTCAGAATGGCGAAGATAGTAGCGATAGATTACGGGACAAAAAGGGTAGGGATTGCAGCAACGGATGATTTACAAATCATAGCCTCGGGTTTGACTACAGTACATGCTAAAGACCTAATTGTCTATTTGAAAGAATACGAAAGCAAAAATACGATTGAATGCTTTGTTATTGGAGAACCCAAAAACCTCCAGAATAAAGAAACAGACTCTTCCGAAGCAATCAATAATTTTGCAATTCATTTACAAAGGACGTTCCCGTCTCTCCCAGTTCATAGAATAGACGAACGATTTACTTCTAAAATTGCATTTCAATCAATGATCGATTCTGGTTTATCTAAAAAACAACGTGCTAATAAAGAATTAGTAGATGAAGTAAGTGCTACGGTCATATTACAAGATTTTATGACTAGAAGATCTAACGGATTTTAGCTTTTTTCAAATAAATATAATCCCAAAACGGGAAACTATAACGTAGGAAGTTACGTAGAACCAATTAATTAGAATTTTAGCCTGTATTCTACGGTGCGTAAAATAGCCTAAAACCATTAATGAAAATAATTGTTTCCGTCCTGTTGCCACGTTATATTGACTGAATTAACACTTTCTTAAGTGTAAAGAGAAGTCTAGGATTTTTGTTCGCGTGTTCCGTTTTGGGAAACATTCCATTTATTAGAATATGAAAATAGCTATTATTGAAGACGACCAATGGTACTCCCAAATGTTGAAGTATCAGGTGAGCTTAAACCCTGATTTCGAAGTTCAATGTTTTGAAACGTCTAAATCATTTTTCTCAAGTCGAAATCGGTTCGATCTAATCATCATGGATTTTGGTCTTCCCGATATCAGTGGAGAAGACTGTTTAAAAAGGTTGTTGTCATCGTGTCCTCAGTCGGAGGTAATTGTTGTGTCAGGTCAGGAAGATGTGAGAACTGCGATTACTTTATTGAATAATGGCGCTTATGACTATATAGTGAAAGACGATGATACAAAAGAAAGATTATGGAATACGATTAATATTGTTCTGGAAAAACAAGAGCTAAAAGAAAGAATAGTAGAGCTTGAAGAAGAAGTAATTAATAAATATGCATTTGGCAATTATATAAAAGGAAATAGCCAATTGTTAATAGGCGTTTTTAAGTTAATGGAAAAAGCTTGCAAAACGAATATTAACGTTTCTATATATGGCGAAACGGGAACAGGGAAGGAGCTTGTGGCCAAAGCAATTCATTATAATTCAGACAGAAAAAAAAGCAAGTTTGTAGCCGTGAATGTTTCTGCAATCCCTTCGGAGCTTCTGGAAAGTGAATTGTTCGGGTACGAGAAAGGTGCCTTTACAGGTGCAAATTCAAGACGAATTGGCAAGTTTGAAGCGGCAAACAAAGGAACTCTATTCTTAGATGAGATAGGAGACATGGACATTGCCTTACAAGCTAAACTTTTACGAGTACTACAGGAAAGAGAGTTGAGCAGAATTGGAGATAATTCATTAGTGAAACTAGACATTCGAATTATTTGTGCAACTCATAAAAATCTCCAAGAGGAGGTGAAAAATGGAAACTTTCGAGAAGATCTTTATTATCGATTAATCGGTTTACCGATCGAATTGCCAGCCCTGAGAAAAAGAAAGGAAGACATACTGATTTTAGCTAAATTTTTTATTAAAGATTTTCAAAAGCAAAACAAATTAGCACCGACCGATATTACTCAGCGGGCTCAAGACAGATTACTCACGTACAATTACCCTGGAAATGTAAGGGAGCTAAGAGCTTTGGTTGAATTGTCTTGTGCCATATGTGAAAATAATACAATAGATGTTGATGATATTAATTTTCACGCAATTTCGTCAGGTGATGTTGGGATTGAGGAGCTAATGAACCAAGAACTTACTTTGAAAGAATACAGTAATGAAATTATTAGATTATATCTAAATCAAAATAATAACAACGTTATAAAGGTTGCCCAAATATTAGATGTAGGTAAATCAACAATTTATAGATTATTACAAGAACAAAAAGAATTGGTATGAAAGGAGTAGTGTTTACGGAATACATTAAAATGGTTGAAGATAATTTTGGACTTGACGTCTCGGATAAAATGATTCAATCTGCAAATTTGGGTCATATAGGGGCATATACTTCAGTTGGCACATATCCTCATGAGGAAATAGTTCAATTAGTAGTGGCTCTTTCTAAACTAAAAAACATAGAAGTTCCTATTTTGCTGGAAACGTTTGGGAAATACATGTTCAATAGTTTTAGCAATACATATCAGAATTTTTTTGCAGGTATAGAGAATTCATTGGATTTTTTAGAGAAGGTTGAATCATACGTTCATGTGGAGGTTGTAAAACTATATCCGGATGCAGAATTGCCATCCTTTCAAATGATCAGGCATGATCAGAATCATCTTGAAATGATTTATAAAAGTGAACGATCAATGGGCCATTTTGCCCTTGGATTAATTCATGGATGTGGAATTTATTACAAAGAGACATTAGAGGTTGAGTTAGAAGACAAATCTGGCAATGGCACCGAAATTAATTTTCAGATTGCACGAAAGTGAGTAGTGAACTTGATATATGGAAACGGAAATTTGAGCGTGAACATGCAGCTAGAATAGAGGCGGAAAAAATCCTTGAGGAAAAAGCTACAAAACTCTATGAAGCGAATGAAGGATTGAAGAATCTAAATGAAAGATTAGAGTCTAAAGTTGAACTTCGAGCTGAGGAATTGAAGGAAAGAGCAGAACATTTTAAAATGTTATTCGATAATAATCCATTGCCCTTGCTGATTTTCTGTCCTAATGACTATCAAATTTTACAAGTAAATGAGCGGGCAACTGAAAAGTATGGCTATTCCAAAAAAGAGTTTATTAAACTGTCAATTTTTGAAATGCACCTGAAAAAAGATAAGGATAGGCTTATAAAAGATGTTTCTGAAATTGTACATAGTAGTGACGGTTTTGAGAACATTCTAAAATGGACCCATATTACTAAAAGTGGTGATGAATTAATTGTGGAAATCCAGGCTTGCACGATACCGTTCCAGAATAGAGTCGCCCGGTTGGTTCAAATATCTGATATAACAGAAAAAAACAAGCTAGAACAAGAAGTTAAAAGGAACGAAGAGAAGTACCATAAAATTATAGAAAACATGGAGTTGGGACTTTTGGAAGTAGATCTCGAGGGGTCTATTATTAGAGCATACCCTATGTTTTGCGAATTGTCAGGATATTCCCAAAAAGAGTTAATTGGAAAGAATGCTGCTCTCACATTTTTGGATGAACATTATAATAATGTTATGGATTCAGAAAATATGAAGAGGAGTAAAGGGCAGTCTTCGATTTATGAGGTTAAGTTAAAGAAGAAAAATAACGAATATGCATGGGTGTTGATTTCTGGCGCTCCGGTGTTTAATCATAAAAATGAGGTTGTTGGTTCTATTGGAGTGTATGTTGATATAACTGTTCGAAAATCGATGGAGCAGGACCTGAGAGATGCTAAAATGTTAGCCGAACGTTCCGCTCAAATTAAAGAAGAATTCTTAGCTAAAATGAGTCATGAGATGAGAACTCCGTTGAATGGAATTATTGGCTTAAACCACTTATTGCTCGACTCCCAATTAAGTGAAGAACAACTTCATTATTTAGAGTCCATTCAAATATCTTCAAATAATTTATTAGGTATTATCAATGATGTTCTTGATTTTTCAAAATTAGAGGCAGGGAAAGTAAGTATTGAAAAAATTCCTTTTCAATTCAAATCTATTTCAGATCAAATTTATGCAGCTGTTGCTTTTCGAGCTGAGGAAAAAGGGATCTACTTTAAAATTAATGTGGAGAAAAACGTTGCCGACTGTTACCTGGGCGATTCATTGAGAATTTATCAAGTAATGCTTAACCTGTGTTCTAACGCGGTTAAGTTTACTCAAAATGGCGGTGTGGTTGTCACGGTTCAACAAAAGAAGATGTCTTCTGAATTACATGAACTATGCATTGAAGTTAAAGATAGCGGCATTGGAATTCCAAATGATAAACTACATCATATTTTTGAAAGTTTTAACCAATCGGATGAAGGAGTTACTAGACAATACGGAGGGACTGGATTAGGATTAGCAATCGTAAAGCAACTCACTGAAATTATGGATGGAAGTGTTGAAGTGCAAAGTCAAATTACAATAGGTTCTTTATTTACGGTTAAGCTGCCTCTTAAAATATCAAAAAAACCTTTTCCGGAAGCATTGGAGGTTGCAGAAATTCAAAACTTGAATGGAATTTCAGTTCTTTTGGTAGATGATAATGAGATGAATAGAATGATGGCGTCTGCTGTGTTAATGAAGAAGGGTGTGATAGTAGAGGAAGCTTGTGACGGTCTTGAAGCTGTTGAGATGCTAATGCAATATAAATTTGATCTTATTCTAATGGATATTATGATGCCTAATTTAAATGGGTATGAAGCAACTGAAATTATAAGAGAAAAACTGAAATTATCAACGCCAATTATTGCTTTAACGGCTAACGCAATAAAGGGGGACAATCAAAAGTGTCTTACGGTTGGAATGCAAGATTATTTAAGTAAACCGTTCAGTATGAATGATCTATACGCCATTATATCTAATAATATTAACGCGATCGAAGAACCAAAAGAATTGAAAAATGCAAACCCATCTTTTCAAAAAATTATCGATTCCACTAATTATTATTCTCTAGATAAACTTGCTAGAATAGCAGATGGTGATCAAGAATTTATTTTCAAAATGCTTTCAACGTTTGTGAAATCATGTGTTGAATGTTCTTCGTCTTTAGAAGAAGCAATGTCACAAGGAGACGTATTGAAGATGTCTAAAGTAGCTCATAAATTAAAACCATCTATTGATACGGTAGCTCCACAACTAAAGGAATTAGTGAGGTTGATTGAAGCGTTTGATACAAAGATTGATAATGATCTAGTGAATTCTTTCTTGCTAGGGCTTCAGGAGTCGGTGGATGCTCTTCGCAACGATTTTTCTCAAATTGAGGATTAAACTTCCCAATTCGGGAATACCTTCTTAGTTCAAGCAATGTAACTTTATGTATATCAGGCAGTTGCATTTTGTGGACTATAGATTGGACTGTTGATATCAAATCGACAGACATGAAAAATTCCACATTACTCATTATCAGCTCTACGCTCAAAAGCGATTTTTTCTGGCAACATCATCTGGATATAGAGCATACGCAATTAATTAATTTAGAGGCATCCGAAAATTCATTCATGGCGGTGTCAGCGATCACTCCTGATCTGTGCATATTAGATGAATATTATGCTGGGAATGGAATTCTGACCAAGCAGTTTCTAGAGAAAGTGAATTTATTCCAGTCTGATGTGCCAATCTATCATCTCTCCCCAGAAAATAGCTGGGCGATTTCTAGAAAAGTTATTCCTATTGGCCGTATTCAGAGATTTGTGATGTCACAAGAATTTATCAATACAACTAACAGATCTATTAACCCTGATCTGATGACTAAATCAGTATCATAAAACTCCCCCAATATGAAACGTAGAAAATTCCCTCTAATTTTTGTTGTAGAAGACGATGTTTTTTATGCGAATGCGATCGAAAAGCAGCTTCAAAATGAACATTTAACCCAGATTGAAGTATATCATTCGGGAAAAACAGCGGTTGACAATTTATACAAGATCCCCGAAATTGTGTTACTGGATCACGGTTTAGGTGATAGTGATGGCCTTACCATTTTGAAACAAATTAAGGGGTTATATCCAGAAATTCAAGTCATCTTTTTAAGTGCACAAGAAGAATTAGAGGTTGCAATAAACGCCCTTAAATATGGTGCATACGACTACATAGACAAAGGTGATGATGGTCTTTTGAAAATGGCGTCTGTGGTTAGAAGAGCATTCCAACTCAATTATTTACTGGCGGAAAATGAACGTTATCATTTTCTTTCCAAAATTACAGTACCCATTGTTGTGCTGTTCATTTTAATTGTTTGGTCGATAATCATGTTGCTACAAAATGGATTTTAAGATGAATCGATTTAATTTTTTTCAATTTTATTTGATGACAATACTATTAATAGCCACGTCTTGTGGTGCTAGTAAGAACTTTAATAAAGTTGAAGTACAAAAAGATTACAGTGCGTTGTTAGATACAATGGGCACAAAACAACATGTGCTAAAGCCAGATGATAAAATAAGTCTAAGCATATGGAATCATGATGATTTGAGTGTAGGATCATTATTCACGATTTATAATTCTCATGAGTCCTTCGGAAAATGGGTTTTAATTAATTCAAAAGGAGAGGTGAGTTTTCCCAAACTAGGGTTAATTAAATTAGGAGGGCTCACTCTTTCTCAGGCCGAGGACACTCTGGTGAGTTTATACTCTGTTTTTTTGCTGAATCCTATTATCAAAGTTAGGCTGCTTAATAAAGAAGTAACGATTTTGGGCGAGGTAAAATCACCCGGTAATTATTTGCTAGATGAGGAAAAGAACACGCTAGTTACACTGATAGGTAAGGCAGAAGGAATGCTGTATTACGCACAGACAAAAAAAATTAGATTCATTCGAGATGATAAAATGTATCAATTAAACCTGGACGGAAAGGATCAGTTAAAGTTGTTACAAATCAATTTAAAAGATGGTGATATAATTCATGTTCCTGCGCGCCCTGGGAAAACAATAGAGAAGAAGGCTCCAACGCTAATCCCAATTGCAAGCACGTTAACCGCTATAGTGCTGTTGGGTACATTGTTGACAAGATAATGAATCAAATTCAGCAAATAAAAATTGGACTTTTGCCTTATGTGAAGGGGTCGCCATTTATAGCGTTGGTACTTGTATTAGCAATTCTATTAGCTAGGAATTATATAAAAAAGGCTACGCCAATTTATCAAAGTGTGGCGAAAATTAAATTAGATGATCAGGCGTATGGATTCTCTAGCAACAATTTATATAGCGACCTGGATATTTTTTCATCAGAAAACAAGATAGAATCTGAAGCACAGGTTTTGGAATCACCTTTATTATTAAAGGCCGTTGTGAATCAAATTAATGCAGGTGTTCGAGTGTTCAGACAAGGAGCTGGAAAAGAAGAATTGATTTATGGCGTTGATTCTCCGTTGGAGATTGATTTTGTTTCTTATAAAGATAAGGCACCGCCAAATAATATTGTTGTCAACGCATCACAAAATGGTATTGAGCTTGTTAAAGGAGCATTAACGAAGTCTAAATATCATTATGGAGACTCTATTAAATTAAAAGATTATATGGTTGTGATAAGCATAAAAGAAGGCTATGACGATCAAATGGCTGTTGGCTCGTATCGAATTGAATTGAATTCTTCAGAATCTGTTGTAAATAAAGTTTTGGAACATCTGCATATTAATGCAATTGATAAAGAAATACCTGTTCTCAGAATCGTTTATGATGATCAGAATGCTAGAAGAGCCCAGCATATTGTTAATCACCTATGTGAAGTTTATATCGAAGATTACGTTAAAACAAAAAGTTCAGCTGCACAAAACACGCTGAACTTTATAGATGAGCGGCTGGCTGAGGTTACGCAAAAATTGGTTGAGTCTGAAGGTGTATTAGAGAAATATAAAATAGAAAATAAGGTTGTAAACACAAAGCAAGAAACCGAGACAGGATTGCGGTCATTGGCTAATCTGAAGATACAGTTAATTAACGTTCAAATACAGCAGGAATCAATTGATTCTTTGGATGAATACATGCAGTCGGGGGACTATTTTAATCAGACCTCAATCAATTTTGGTTATGGAGATTTACTAATGACTGAGTTAGTGAAAAAGATGAAACAATACATCGATGAACGGCATGATTTACTGTTGAAATACACGGTAGAAGATCCTAAAATATTGGCTGTTGACAAGAAAATACAGGAAATAAAAAATTACATAGAAGAAGCGATTAAAACAAGTAAAAGTGATATTAAAACGAAGAGATTAGAGATGAAAAGTAGGATTTCCAAAGAGGAACAAATGTTTGACGGATTTCCTACTAGAGAGAGAGAAATGAAGGTTTTAGAACGAGAGTTTTTACTAAATGAACAGGTCTATACATTTCTATCTCAGAAGCGAACAGAGGCTGCAATTGCTAGTAGCGCGTTAATCTCTTTTCATCGAATTATACAGCCTGCGACATTGAATTCGAAACCAATTTCGCCTAATAAAACCCTAATAACTTTTGTGTCAGGTTTGCTAGGAATTATTCTCGGTATTGCGTTTGTTTTTATAAAAGACTCAGCATCAGGCAAAATTATTTATCGAACTGATATTGAACGGAAAACGGATACTTCTATTATTGGCGTTGTTAGAAAGAAATTTCGATTCAATAACTTGGATGTTGAGGTTGGGAATTTGGCATCTGGGATCCTTAGCAAAATAGATGATGAACAGCCTAAAATTGTGGCTATTGCATCTTCTATAAGAGGAGAAGGTAGAAGTCTTGTTGCGACAAGAATGGCAAAACATTTCACACAATTGGGATACTCCACTTTATATGCGGATTTTGATTCTTGTAACGGCTTACACGGTTTGAATAATAGTTTGGAAGAAGAAAAGCTAATTAGTACGTTTAAAGATATTGGGCCGCTAGAAGACCATGTAATTTATACGGATTCGTCTCTTCCTGATTTGATTGTTGTGAGAGGAATTCGAGATGAAGCTACTCAAATAAGTGGTGTTAAAAAATTTGAAAGCTTGACTACTAACTTATTCAAAAAGTATGATGTGGTGGTCATCGATACTCCGCCAACTGCCATTTCTCCAGAAGCAATCCCAATGATGAAATTGGCCTCGATTAATCTATTTATAATAAGAGCAAGATATACCAAAAAGCATTTTGCTGTAAATCCGGATCTAATACAGCAAGAGCATGGGATAGACAATATTCATATCATATTAAATTCTGCTCATAAGGCTAGTAATTTTAACGGGTTATATATTGGGAGCGGATTGAGCTATGAAGCGCAGGGAGCCAACTTTATCAAGAGAATTAAGAACTATTTGTGGTATTACATTAGGTGAGAAGATGGTGGTGGAAATATAGAACATTGCTCGTGTTTGCGGATCAAGGGCTAGTTAGTGGAACTAATTTCTTAATGGCAATTGTTCTTACTAGAAAAATTGGTATTGAGTCCTTTGGAGAGTTTAGTATTATCTGGATGACCAATTTCGTTTTATTCAGTTTTCAGCAAAGTTTTATCTCACAAACGATTTACAGTCAGTATGCCGAAAAGATGAATAAACCATTCTACTTGGGACAGCAAAAGATTATAGCTTTATTCGTGGCTTCTCTTTCAATGCTGGTTGCATTTGTCGTTTTTCTTATTGTATTTCAATCGGAACGTATAGAGCTTGCCGTGGGAGGAAGTCTATTTATTTTCCTTTATCAGATACAAGATTTTGATCGAAGAATTGGATTTGTAAGTAAATCGGAAATCAAGGTGTTTTTTAGAGATGCTGTTGCCTATGGGTTGCAAGTGCCATTGATTCTTCTGCTATCATATCAAGATGTTCTGACCATTACTTCTGCAGTATATGTTTTGGTTTTAACTTATGGATTGAGTGTTTTAATGGGGATGGCAAGGTATCCAGTTAGAATAGCCGAAATTAAAAGGAAGCGAATATGGAAACTCGCCAAGCAAAATTGGGCTTTTTCGAAATACCTTGTTGGGACCTCTTTTTTACAATGGTTTTCTGGTAATGCATTTGGATTGATGGCTGGTTTATGGCTGGGTGTGTCCGCACTGGGTGTAGTTCGGATGATGCAAAATTTAATGGGAGTATTACATGTCCTCTTTTTGGCCCTAGAAAATATTGTTCCGATTTCCATGGCGAAACAAATGTCTGTTGGTGGTTTGAAATTGCTCAAAAAAGAAACGCGCATATTGTCTTTAAAAGCGCTGATTCCAGTAAGCACCATAATTCTATTTTTTGTGTTTGCTGATCAAGAAGTTTTATCCTGGGTCTATGGACAGGAAATGATTAGTTATGGGACTCTTTTTAGCGCTTTCGCTATCATGTACTTCCTTGTGTATGCTGGTACAATACTTAGATTCTATATTCGAACAATTGAGCAGAATAGATTGATTTTTCATAGTTATGCTATTAGCAGCGCGGTGAGTTTACTGCTGGCATATCCGTTAATTCATGAATTGGGATTAGCGGGTGTAATAATTGGATTTTATAGTACACAAGTCATTGGTTTGACTTATTTCCTTGGCAAGTTAAAATTGCACAAAAGATGATGAAGGTTATTCATATCATTCTTGGGAAAGCTAATCCTAATCGCCAAAACGGAGTAAATAAGGTAGTGAGTAGCTTGGCAGCTGCTCAAAATAGTATTGGTTTAAATGTTGAAATTTGGGGGATTACAAAGGTACTTGTCCATGATTACCCAAAACGCCCATATATAACTAAATTATTTCAAGATGAAGCAAAATTTAGTTTAGATCGGAGATTGAAAGAAGCAATTCTTGAAGAAGATTCAAATGGCGTTGTATTTCATTTTCATGGTGCTTTTATTCCCCAATTTTTTATGGTGTCCCGACTTTTAATCAAAGAGAATATAAAGTACGTGGTGAATCTTCATGGCGGCTATAATCTACGAGTATTGCATACTAGTAAATTGAAAAAGACCCTTTACTTTATATTGTTCGATCGTTATTTTCTAAATCATGCAAAAGTAATTCAGCTCATTGGTCAATCTGAAATAGAGGGTATACGATCTAAAAAGATTAGCACAAAGTATGTATTAATCCCTAATGGACAAGAGTTGAAATCATTCTCAGGGAAAAAGTCATCTAAACTTCAATTTGTTTTTTGCGGTAGAATTGACATTCAAACTAAAGGCTTGGATATACTTGTTCAGGCAGTAAAGGAATGCGTTAGACAAGGAGTAGATATAAACTTGAAAGTAATTGGCGGAGGAAATCAATCAAAAGCTTTTCAGCTTCTAATCCGCAAAAATAATTTGGCCAAACATATTGTATGTCTTGGTCCATTATTTGGGAAAGAAAAAGATGAGTTGATAGGAGAGTCTACAGCCTTGGTCCTAACATCAAGGAACGAAGGAATTCCTGGTGTTGTCTTAGAAAGTATGGCATTGGGTGTTCCGGTAATTGTATCTCCAGAAACTAATTTGGCTGAACAGGTTAGTAAATACCATTGTGGCTTATCATTAGAAAATAACTCTCCAAAGCTTTTGGCTGAAGCGCTTAAAAAATTTCAAGAATTGCATGGCACTAAACATTACAGTAAAATGGCAGAAAATTGTAGAAGAACCATTGCTCACCATTTTAGTTGGACTTTAATTGCTCAAGAAATCAACAAACTTTATAATAATTGAGCGTTCATCAAAATAGCAGGTTGCCTGTTTATATTAAGAAGGCAGGCATAATTCTGACGCTGATTTTATTTTTTAAAATAGTTGGTTATTTTTCAATTGTAGAGGATAGAGGGATTACTCAGATATTCAAAATTATCTTCAGAATTGGGTGTACAGGTTTTATTTTTTTCTATTCCTACAAACTAAGGAAGTTAGGTTGTATTCAAAATTTTGAATATAAAAATTTATTCAGCCCAATACTGTATACGCTGTATCTAATTCTGGGGCTCGCTTCTTTTATGTGGAGTACAGATCCGGCATACTCGGCTTTGCAGTTAGGAATGACCGTAGAGAGTTTTGTCTTTGTGATTGTGTTTATTCAAGTTGTTTATACAATCAATTTTCATTTCCCACAACATGAAGTCAATATGGTAAGGTTATTTGCTAATGCAATAATTCCAATATTACTTACATTTTTAATAGGTAGTTTGATAAGCGAAGATACATTTTACCGTGGGATGCGGGGAGGCGAAGAGCAAAGACTAGGAGGCTATTTAATGAACCCAAATGAACTCGGAATGCTCTCTTCAATTGGGGCAGCGATGTGCTATTTAAGTTTAAAATTCGATAAGAAATTTTGGGTTATTATAAAGATGATAATTGCCATGATTGTCTTGGCGCTAACTAGTTCTAGATCATCTATGATTGGCTTTTTTTTAATTACAGCGATCATAGGATTAATGACAAAAAATAAAAAGATCATTTTGGTTATGGTAGTCGGGGCTGTGATTTCTGTTCCCTTGGCATTAAAGTTTGTAATATTTAAAGATGGTGGAGGTGTAGAGGAAGTAATGAGTATGACGGGTCGCCTTCCTTTTTGGACTGCTCTTCTGAATGAAGGGATTGTTAAAGAGCCTTGGTTGGGCTACGGTTTTATGCGAATAAACTACACCGACTATTTTCAAGGTTTATTTACCTATCCAGGTAAGATGACACATAACACTTTTATGCAAGTTCTTATGAACTTAGGCTTTATCGGCTTTTTTATTGCTTTTTGGAATGTAGTTTGTACGGTCAGGAATTTTGTAATTGAAAAAGTTAGTCCGTACCGACAGTTTTTTATCGCCCTGTTCATTCCGATATTAATTAATTCATTTACTGAGTTTGGATTTTTTGGAGATGCGAATTATGGAATTCTTTTTTATCAGTACTTGATCGTGTTATTTGTTATCAAACAACGAAAGCACATGACTAGTTTTGATCGTGTTAGCTTAAATCGACTTCAGAAACGGTTTGGAGCCGTATCAAATTAACATCCCATTCTGGGAAAAACGCTCTCTGTTCTGGACAGTTTAAACCATTAACATCTTAGAAATCCTTATTAATAAAGAGAGTAGTGCATGTGGCATGAATTACGCATAAGTCTATTTAAATAATTTGAATGAAAAATATTCTCGCCTCAGACCTAAATAATTGGATCCATTCGATGGTCCCATCTAATAAAAGTGTTTTCATTTTCGATCCGTATCAAAGATTAGTTGAAAATGAGCCAATTATAGGTGAGTATGTGGGTGTCAAGGCCAATAAAATCTTGGTGAATCTCGCAGGAGAGATGATCAGGTATAAGTCTTACGAATTGGATGACTTTGAGTTGATTTTGGACTTTTCATGCAGTTTGTCTGTCGGCCACACTGAGAAAATAAAAATGAGTTTTATCAACCGCAAAGATGGCAGCCTTCGGTGGATGTTTAGTAAACGGTCTTTGAGTTTTTTAAAGCTATATCAGCCTTTTACTAAAAGATCAAAAGTTCTTGTTACTGGGATGCGTTTATTGCATTTAATAAAAGCGAGTAGATTGTTTGTTTCAGGGTTTTGTAATGTGATTGTTCGGCCAGACGTCAGTGCCTGTAATCATATCAAAATTTTAGGTTTTAATTATGCGTTTTCTGGAGGTAGTAAAGGTTTCGGGAATACACCTATTGTTTTTTATGAGCACAGCGGGCATTCATATTTTGTGAAAATATCCAAAACTGCTTTAACAAGGGAATTACAGAATCATGAATTAAAAATGAATGGGGTTTGGAAGAATTTAAACTTAAACTCAGTCTCTTTGCCCAAAGTCAATAGCTTTTCTAATTATGCCATTG
This sequence comes from Parvicellaceae bacterium, assembly GCA_047639575.1. GTDB lineage: Bacteria > Bacteroidota > Bacteroidia > Flavobacteriales_D > Parvicellaceae > JBLIOB01. Next base: position 7,745 of record JBLIOB010000001.1, on the reverse strand, counting down.
TAAACGGTGAAACCCAAAAGATTCAAGCGTCAAAAAAACTATCTAAATCTCATGTGGTTTTCTTAAAAGAGGTGATGGAAAAATCAGTGATTCAACTTCCTTTTCAGCAATCTCGTCAGTATCTCTCCATAGTGAGCAATATTGATTTACTTCATAATTCGAAGTCAAAAGTTATTCCACATTCGCCATATCTGGGGGCGTCATTAGAAGAAATTCTTGCAGAATTAAAAGGTAATCAAGTTTTAATGACCAAAAGTCATGGTGATTTCACTCCTTGGAATACTTCTAATAGCGGTGAGTCATTGTACTTAATAGATTTTGAACTAGCGTCAAATTACTGTTCGATGCTTTCCGATTTTTTTCATTTCATCATTCAACGAGGTGTACTCATTAATAACAATTCTTGGCAGGCTATTGAATGCACAATTTGGAATGAGTTTAAGAAATGGGGATTGGAAGAATATGTCCAAAAATGGGATATTGATCCTGTTAAATACTTAAAGTACTATTTATTAGATAATGTGTCTTTTCAACTAGCAATGATGTCTTGTCAATCAGAATTGTCAGTTGATCAATTAAGACTAGTGTTCTGTTGGCAAGAAGCTTTCCGTGGGTTAGGTTATGGTGTAGCTGAAAATGATAGAATATCACTAATTCGTGATCTCTGTATTTTCTTGGAAGGCAAGCGTCACACGTTTATTAAACAATTCGTTCATCCGTTAGAAATAAGCTTGGAGGCGGATCTTGACATATTAGTTTCTACGGGGTTGAGAAAGGAAACGATCGAGTATTTAAAAATGCACCCTGGCATCAGTAAGATTAAAGTGGTAACGAAAAGTTACTTGTCCCAATTGATGATATCACTGTTAACCGGAGAGGTATTATATATAGATCTGATTTCGAAAATGGTTTGTAAGGGCAAACAATACTTAAATGAAGAAGTGTTAATTAATTCAAGTATGAAGCAACTTGGAGTAATGCGGCCAAAATTGCAATTTGAACTTGAGAATTGCATTTTGTTTTATGGTCTGAATAAAGGGTGTATCCCGGAAAAATATCAAGAACTATTTCAACGAGCGAATTGGCTAGATAAAGGTAAAGCTGTTCGCTATTTTAATAGTAAGTATATGTTTAACTATCAGTCGATCGATGAGCTTTTGGATTTGACGCCAAGTAAATCGAGATACATGTTAAGTGTATTTAGATCAAGTTTCTCTTTGAAAAAGAAGGTGACAGAACGTTTTGTTTACTTTTTTGATACGTTGCGACAGTTGATTAACAATCGCGGTTTTATATGTACAATTAGCGGAGTTGACGGAGTTGGTAAAACTACTATCGTTCAGGAGTTAGAAGATCGATTGAAAAAACAGTTTAGAAAAGAAGTTGTTTTATTAAGGCATCGGCCAAATTTACTGCCAATACTTAGTGCATATCAGCATGGAAAGGATGTAGCAGATAAAAGAGCTTCAATAAATCTTCCGCGTCAAGGAACAAATGAGAGTGTAGTTAGCTCAATATTTAGGTTTGGGTACTACTATTTAGACTATTTGTTAGGACAAATCTACGTTGCCTATAAATATACGTGGCGAGGGAAAATAGTGCTTTATGATCGGTATTATTTTGATTTTATCAACGATGCAAAGAGATCTAATATATCACTGAGCCCTAAACTCGTGAAGCTTTTTTACGGCCTGGTAAGAAAACCAGAAATGAATTTTTATCTGTATGCGTCTCCAGAAGTTATTTTAAGTAGAAAACAAGAAATGACTGCAAATCAAATTAGGATACTTAATTTAAAATATCAGCAATTATTCAGTGATTTTTCTAGTAAGTACAAAGGTGTTTATAGATCGATTGAAAATAATGACAAAAAAACTACAATTAATATAATCATAGAGGAGCTATCTCTGGTCGCTTAGATCAGGAAGCTTCTCTCGCCTCTGGCGAAATACGGATAAAATGAGAATAATATTAATGACCGCATATGCTGTAAATCCGTACAAAGGATCTGAAGACGCTACTGGCTGGAACAGCGCTTATCATGTAGCTAAATACAACCGGGTTCTTCTATTCACTAGAAAGAATAATCAAGCTGAAATTGACAGGTTTCGAGCTGAAAACCCACGAGATAAAGTGCTTGATAATATGTCTTTTTTTTATTTCGACTTACCCAATTGGGTAATGAGAATAAAGAAAATCAGCGGAAGGCGCGGCTATGTTATCTATTATTGGTTTTGGCAATACTACATTGTTAATGAAATAAAGAAATTACAGTTGGATTTTGATGTTGCACATTCATTGAATTTTCATAGCGATAGTCAACCTCATTTTATGTGGAAACTTGGTAAACCAACTGTATGGGGGCCAATTGGACATCACCCTAAGATTGAAAAAGAGTTCCTGAGGCCTTATCCAATTATTGAACTCATAAGAGATCGATTATACTATTTGATAAAATGGAGTTTTAGAAAGTTAGATCCGAATTACAGAAAAGCTGTTGAAAGAACAGATCATATTATAGGGATTAATTCTAGCGTACAAGACGTGATTAGCGTAGAACAAGATAAATTTTCTATTATTCCTGCCGTTGCTAGCGAACTTCCAAATTACGTGTCTAGGGATATTAAACGAGGATTTACAGTGTTAAGCTGTGGTCGATTTGTGCCAATGAAAGGTTTCGATTTGACTATTGAATCTTTTGCAAAGTTTATTAAATCAATTCCAAAAGATAAACGTGCAAACATTCAATTAAAACTTGTTGGAAAGGGAAAACAGAAAGGGTTATTGGAGCGACTAGTAGTCGAGCAAGGGATATCAGAATATGTTAGTATCGTTGATTGGGTTGAGCGTTCTGAAATGATGAATTTATTCAACGATAGTTCAGTGTTTTTATTCCCGTCTCATGAAGGTGCCGGAATGGTAATACCCGAAGCACTATCTTATGGGATACCCGTTGTTTGCTTGAATAATGTTGGGCCTGGAGAGTTAATTGATGATTATTCAGGAGTGCGAGTGGCTAGTCTTTATAGAGAAGAATCTATTGTTGAGATGGCTAACGCACTAATGCAATTTTATTGCAATCCAGATATGCTCATGTATAAAGGAACTAAGGCGAAGCAACATTTCAATAACCATCTGACATGGACGGTTAAAGCAAAAAAATTTAATGAGATCTATGATTCAATTACGCATCAGTCAGATCAGGGAAAGTCCCAAATGATTAATTATCCACTTTTAAGAGCATGATATGAAAACAATATTAGTAACACATCCAAGTAATGAACTTTATGGTGCAGACCGAATTTTAGTTAACGCCCTTAAGGTGTTTCCCGCCTCAACGAGGAAAATCATCCTGCTGCCTAAAGATGGAGAACTGACCAAATTTATTACGGATCAAGTTGAAAACACAGATATAATTTTTGTCGATTTTCTTTCAGTTATATACAGAAATAGGATGAGTGTTAAAGGAATATCTTCTTTTTATTCCGATTATCAGAAGACTAAACATTTGATTAAAAATTTACACGCTATCCATAATTTTAGTTTAGCGTATCATAATACAATGGCTGGTGTTTATGTAAGTAAAATTACCGATCGATTGAAAATACCTTCTTTTCTCCATTGTCATGAAATAGTTGAAAAGCCAAAAGTAGTAGCGCGTCAAATTGCGAAAATGGCAAATCGTTACAATCGAAAAATTGTATGTGTGTCGAAAGCGGTTGAGAATAATCTACATAAGTATATTAGATCTGGTAAAACAGAGGTGATATATAACGGGATTCAATCTATTGTTGCTGGTCAAAACATAGTGAAAGGGCCTATTCGATTCTTTTTAATTGGACGGATAAAGCCGGGAAAAGGACAATGGTATTTGATGGATGCTTTGAAAATTATTCCATCAGATAAACTCAAGAAGGCGAGATTTCATATCGTTGGAGATACAGTAGAAAGCAAGAAATACCTTAGAGATGATTTGTTAAAAAGAGTGATTGAAGATAACTTACAAAGTATTGTGAATATTCTTCCTTTCACACCTGATGTAAAGGGTCATTTCTCCAAGGCTAATGTGATTTTAGTTCCTAGTGTAATGAAAGACCCTTTTCCAACAACTGTATTAGAGGGAATGAGTTGTTGTAGAGCGGTTATTGCGACAGATCATGGTGGAGCCAAAGAAATTATTTCAAATAAAAAGAGTGGTTTTTTGGTGAAACATAATGATGCTAGATCATTAGCGAAAGCAATTGAGTATTATTTGGATTACCCAGAGGAGATTAGGACGCATGGCATGAGAGGTAAATTTATATTCAATAGTAAATTAACCACATCTTCGTTCAATGAAAGGCTTGGCATTTTCCTTAATGCTCATTTCGGGGATGAAGTGTTACTTCAACAAGGCAGAATTAGAGCTGCCTAATTATGGGAATTACTTTCCCAAATCTAGACTTACATTTTGTGTTTATTTCCTAAAGCCCCTGAAATAGGGGCTTTTTTAATTTTGGCTTAGTCTTCGCTAATCTGTTATTAAGGATAAAAAACTAAGAAATGAAAAGACTAGCAATTATTGGTACGGTTGGAGTGCCAGGGAGATACGGAGGGTTTGAAACCATGGTTGATAACATACTTCCATATTTGACGAATAATTATAACGTAACCGTTTTCTGTAGTAGAAAATTTTATTCAAAAGAAGAACGATTAGAGAATTATAAAGGAGCTAAGCTAATTTACTTACCGTTCAATGCAAATGGTCCTCAGAGTATTGTTTACGATGTATTATCATTGTTTTTGGCAGTTTTTAATCATCAGCATATCCTTTCTCTTGGGGTTTCAGGAGGTATTGCATTTCCATTTGTTAGACGCTTAACAAATAGAAAATTAATTGTGAACATAGACGGATTAGAATGGAGGAGGGCGAAGTGGGGTAGAACGGCTAAATCATTTCTTAAATATTCTGAAAGACTAGCGGTAAAATACTCTCATGCCGACATTACAGACAATATGGGCATTAAGCGTTACACCTCAATTAAATATAAAACATTAAGCCATTTAATACCCTATGGCGCTGATCATGCTAAGCCTATTGCGATAAGGCCCATTGATAGATTGAAGTACCCATTTATTAATGGGCTGTATGCATTTAAAGTGGCTAGGATTGAGCCTGAAAATAATTTAGATATGATTTTGGAAGCATTCACAGATAACGGAAAACGGAATCTGGTCGTTGTTGGAAACTGGGAGAATAGTAAGTATGGAATTTACTTAAAGAAGAACTACAGTTCTTATCCAAATATTCATTTGTTAGACCCCATATACGACCCTGTTTTATTAAATGTAATTAGATCTAATGCACATCTATATATTCATGGTCACAGCGCAGGAGGAACGAACCCATCACTGATAGAAGCAATGTATTTGGGACTTCCGGTATTAGCGTTTGATGTTTCGTTTAATAGATACACCACACATGATAAGGCACTCTATTTTAAAGGGAGGGAAGATTTGGAACTGCAGCTGGAATCGTTTACATACAGTGATTTGGTCAGAGTAAGAACCAATTTGAAGGAAGTTGCAAATCAACATTACACCTGGAAGTTGGTAGGAAGGCAATATGTTATGTTGCTGAGATCATTCGAATATAATTATAAGAAGTCTCAAGTCGCTTTGGATTTGTCGCGTGTTTCCAATAAAATATTGCTAGATCAGGGAATTATGCATTTATCAAGAACCAAACATTACTATCAAAAATAAGAACTATGAATTATTTTATATTTCTAATACCTATTGTTGCAACTTATGCATTACTCAAACTTCAAATCAAATTTGCTGGTAGGTTAGGTCTTGTAGATCATCCAAATGCAAGAAAACTTCATAAGAACATCGTTCCTACTTCTGGAGGAGTAGTGTTTGTAACGGTTTCCTTGATAGGTTTTGTTGTATTCTGCAAACCGGAAATCTTCAGTAAAGAAATGGCACTTTTGATTTCAACCGCAATTTTATTAGTTACAGGAGCCATAGACGATAGGTCCGATCTCTCCTATAAAATTAAGTTTATTTTGCAGTTTTTTGCAGTTGGTCTAGTTGTATGTTCAGGCTATAGGATAGAATCATTATATGGATTGTTTGGAATTGGAGAATTAAGCTTACTAATTTCAATTTTAATTTCTTTTGTAATAGGCGTAGGATTGATTAATGCGGTTAATTTCTTAGATGGAATAGATGGATTATGTGTCACCTTCTCGATTGGAATTTTTGCCATATTATTCTTTATGAACTTTGAATCAGGCACCGTTAATTTACCAATGTTAGGTTGGTTAACACTAAGTTTGCTTGGGTTTGCAGTTCTCAATTATTCACCAGCCAAAATTTACATGGGTGACTCCGGTTCGCTGGCATTAGGTCTATTAATATATGGGTTTTCAATCTCGACTATCTCAAGTAAAGGTATAACGATGAATCCAGATATTTTTCTAATTATTGGCTTTCTATTGGTGCCCATACTTGATGCTATTAGACTTTTGATTGGTCGAATATTAATGGGGAATACGCCATTTAAGGCAGACAGAAATCACCTTCATCACAAATTGTTGATTTTAGGCTTTAATCATACCCAAGCGACTACTTTTGTGCTTTTATTGGCACTTTTAATAGGGGTATGTGGACATTATTTTATTGAAGAAGGGCTTGAGTCAATCATTTTGGTAAAATTAGTACTGATCTACGCTATAACGTTTGAAGCACTGGTTGTGATTCGTAACTATAGATTTTTGAAAATGATAAACTTCAAAGAATTGAGCATAAATGTTAAACTTTTTGAGGAGAGAAATAACCTAATAAAAAACAAACGCCATGGAAGAGAAATACAATATCGATATTATCGAAGATAGTGAAATTGTAAGATCGTTATTGTCTTATGAACTAAGTAAGAATCCTAATTATAATGTGTCTGCTTTTGTGTCTGGCGATGATTATTTTTCATCTAACCCAAACTCTGATGTCTTAATATTAGACTATCATTTGGATAGTGAAAATAGCAAGGCGGAAAATGGGCTAGACATTATGAAAAAGGCGAAAAAAAATAAAACTTCGCTTCCCGTAATATTTTTTAGTGGGCAATCTAAATTGAATGTTGTTATACAGATTATTAAAAAGGGGGCTACAGACTATCTTTTAAAAGATTCTGACACGTTTATTGAGGATGTTTTATATGCAATCAATGAATTAACAAGTCATAAGAGAGGTGTTGTTCGATTGGATCTCTGGAAAAAATCGTTGACAAGAACGTTGCTTGCTATTTTGGCTATTGCCTTTTGCGCTTTCACAATAGCCTGGATTTAGCAGGCTTCTTAATTTTTAGCCTTTTTTAGTGCTATAATATTTTGCAAATAATAAAGTTGTTGTACTTTTACCGCGAGGCAAGTCTCACACGACTAGCTCCTGTTGAATCCCCCAGGATGGGAACATAGCAAGGGTAAACGGTTGTAGCAGTGCGATGTGAGTAGCTTGCCTTATTTTTGTGCCCAATTTTTCGCGTTTTTAATCAGTTCATCTCATAGTTTTAAATTTATTTCTTTGGAAATAGAACATTCTATCCCAATGATTATTATTTTTGATTGATGGCCAGATTAATTCCAATATTATTTATCCTTTTTCTTTTCGCTTGTGGCTCTGAATCATCTGAATCCAGTGATTTAATGCTGATTCCAGAAGATGAAACAACAGACTCGTTAGTGAATTTGTCTTTAGCTTCA